>JBBKWQ010000320.1:0-30281 GCA_037969115.1 Ilumatobacteraceae bacterium | reverse complement strand
GATCGTGCACCTCGTTCGAGGCTTGGAGCAGCTCGCGCCGAAACAACCGGAAAGCGCTCGACTTCGAGAACACGTCGGGCCCCAACATCCGCGACATCAACCGCTTGGTCAGCGTGGAGGCGCCGCTCCGCCCGATGCTGTGCGCCTTTTCCACCGGCGTGCCGTAGACGAGATCGACGTCATCGTCCAGCGCGTCCGCCAGTCGCCTGACCTCCGACGGAGGGTTCTGGAGATCGTCGTCGATTGTGAGGATCAGTGGCAATCTTGCGTCACGCATGCCGGCGAGCAAGGCGTTGTGCTGGCCGTAATTGCGAAGCAACCGGACACCGCGGACCCAATCGAACGAGTCGGCGAGCCCGCTGATCACTGTCCAGGTGTCGTCCGTGTTGCCGTCGTCGACGAGGATGAGCTCCATCTCGCCACACAGCGGCCGGACGTGGAGTTGCAGCTCGTCGCACAGCCGCGCCAGCGTGCCGGGCGACCGGAACGTCGGCACGACCACGGAGATGCCAGGCAGCGTGGATCCAGTGGTCGGGGCCATACGCGGGGCTACCCTAGACGCAGTGGTGACCGCCATCCCGTTCAACAGGCCCTGCCTTGCCGGTGGTGAGCTGTCGAATATCAGCCAAGCGATCGAATCGGGGCATTCCTCGGCCAAGGGACGCTTCTCCGAACGGGCCTCCACCTATCTCCGCGACATGCTGGGTGCACGGGACGTGCTGCTGACGACGTCGTGCACCGACGCGTTGGAGATGACAGCGATGCTCCTCGAGCTCGGTGCTGGTGACGTGGTCATCGTGCCGTCGTTCACGTTCACGTCGACTGCGACCGCATACGCTCGCCAAGGGGCTGCACTGCGCTTCTGTGACATCGAGCGGACGACGCTGGGCCTCGATCCCGATCACGTGGAGGCATCGATGTCGCCCGAGGTGAAGGCGATCGTGACGGTGCACTATTCGGGTGTTCCCTCCGACGTCGACCGCCTCGGGGCAATCGCCGATCGGTGGGGCGTGCCGCTGATCGAAGACAACGCTCACGGGCTGTTCGCGACGCACCGTGGACGGCCTCTCGGCACGTACGGGCGGATGTCAGCGCTCAGTTTCCACGAGACCAAGAACTTCGTCTGCGGTGAGGGTGGTGCGCTCGTGCTCAACGACCAACGCGATGTCGACGCCGCGCATGTGCTTCTCGACAAGGGGACCAACCGGCGTCAGTTCATGGAAGGGTCGGTCGACAAATACACCTGGCAAGGACATGGCTCATCATTCGGCTTGAGCGATCTGCTCGCTGCGTTCTTGGTCGCGCAGCTCGACGGCGCCGACAGCATCCGCGCTGCGCGCCGCCGCGTGTCGACGCGCTATCGCGAGCTACTCGGGCCAATCGCACCTGAACTTGGTATCGAGCTGCCATATCAACCCGATGATGCGGAGCCCGCGGACCACATGTTCTACGTGCTGCTTCCTGCAGCTGGTATCCGCTCGGACGTGATCGCACACATGAGGGACGAGGGCGTGAATCCCGCCTTCCACTATGTCCCGCTCCACCGTGCGCCGGCGGCAGCCCGGCTCGCTGACCGTTTCCAGGACTGCCCGGTCACCGACGACGTCAGCGCACGATTGCTGCGCCTACCGTTCTACAACGATCTGTCTGATGACGATATTGGGCGTGTAGTCGACGTGTTCACGCGTGCGATGACCAGCGCGCGAACGAAGATCTGAACTCAGAACGAAATGACGTTCGATCTGTCCACAGCCGAGTCGGCGCGCTTCGGTCTTCGCGTGGCTCGGTGGGCGCCTGCCGCCCCGGACGAACGGATCGACCCGACCGGCTACGACGTGGTGATCGTTCGTCGACCCGAGGCGTGGGCCGACCGCTGGATCGACCTCACCCGGTTCAACGACCATGTCGCCGTCCACGCCGACACATTGCTCTACTGGGAGTGGACCGATCGCGGCGAGAACATAGAAGCTCGTGCCGAGATCGTGACCGTCGAGGATGCACCTTCCCGTGAGATCGAGACGCTCGTACGCGACGTGTTCGCTGAGTACCACAACCATTACCGTGCGAATCCGTTGTTCGACCCGGCACTGGTGCTCGCCGGCTACGTCGAGTGGGCGCTCTCCACGGTGGACCGGGTGCCTGGCGCCTTCATCGGGGTGGGTTCGATCGACGAACTGACCGGGTTCGGTGTGATCGACTGGGGTGCCGAGGTGCCAGACGTGCGCCTGGCCGGCGTCACGTCGGCCGCCAGAGGGCAGGGATGGTACGGCGAGCTGGTCGCCCGGATGATGCTGGTCGCGCGGGCTCGCGGTGCCGGACACCTTCGCATCTCCACACAGGCACAAAACCTCAAGGTGCAGCGAACCTGGGCCTCGTTCGGGTGGCGTCAAGTCGACGCTCTGGGGACGACGCACCTGATCCGCAGCGAGTTGCTCGAGGAGGGCCGATGACCCGGGTTCGGGATCACATCGTACGGGTGCTGCCGATCACCGGAGTGGTGCTGGCGTTCGTGGTGGCGGCATCGAGCGCGCTCGTGGTCAGGTCGCCACTCGGACACGATGAGGCGGTGTACGCACTGCGCGGGCGCGACCTTCAGGGCGGTTGGTCGAACATTTCGGGCGCCTACTGGCCTGACTATCGGGCTCCCGGGCTGCCGATCCTGCTGTACCTCGAACACTTCGTCATCGGCACCCATGTGGTCTCGTCACGGTTCCTCGTCGTCGTACTCGGCGCGGCGGTCGTGGCCTCGACCTGGTGGCTCGGGCGGCAGTTGATCGACGAGGTGGCCGGCATCATCGCAGCCGTGCTGGTGGCCGGCTCTGTAGGGTTCGTCGTCACGTCATCGACGCTGCTGGCCGACGTGCCCGGCGCTGCGTTCACGTTGTTGGCCGTGGGGCTGCTGGCATCGGAACTTCGACGTGGTCGACTTCGATGGTCGCTGTCCCTGGTTCCACTGCTGGCGTTCGCCGGCACGACGGCTCGATTCGGCGCACCGATCATGTTGATCGCCGGGCTCGTCGCGGTCGTCGTTCGGGAACTTCCACGGTTGGTGCGAGGACGAGCCTGGATCCTGCTCGGTCAGATCGCGACGCTCGCCGCAGCGGTGGCGTTGACCTGCTACCTCGTGACGTTCACGAAGCTGCTGTCGCTGGGGAACGAGTCGCCTCTCGAAGCGAATCAACGGCTGGTCGGTCGCAACCAGTTCACTGCCTCGACCGGACTACGCGATCTGCTGGAGGTCGCGAACCCGTGGGCGTCGGGCTCGGCCAAGTTCTGGTCGGTTCTCGTCGCGGTGCTTGTCGGTGTGGGGGTGATGCTGGCGCTGGTCGGCGCAGTGAACGGACAGGCCGATCGCGGCGGCGTCCTGGTGCTGGCGATGGCGGCGGTGGCGTCCGCCGCCGGTCTCGTTGTCACCGTCGGCTTGATCGTCCCGAACTACCTCACACTGACTCTGCCCTACTGGGCGCTCGTCGCAGGAGCGGGATGGGCCTGGCCGATACGGCATTTGCGACGTGCGACGTCCCACCGCGAATCCCTCCGGCGTGGCACAGGCGCACTCGCGGTCGTTCTCGTGGGCGCTCTCATATTCGACGTAGCCGGAGCGACACGACACGAGCATCGGCGATACGAGAGTGAATCCCAAGCACTCCGCGCAACCGCAGTCGCCGCTGGTGACGCCCTCGGCCCGTCGTGCGCCCTGGTCACCAGCTACGCACCCCAAGTCGGCTACTACTCCGAGTGTCTGATCGTGCCATTCCTCAACGGGGAGGCTGACGACCCGCTCGACGAGATCTTACGGAGGCGACTCGGCGCCATCCTGGACGACGCCCAAATGCGCGAACTCGAGCTGGGTGTCTTCGTGGTCGAAGCAGGTAAGCGTCAGCCTCCGGACGAGGTGTTCGACCAGTCGAGCGCGGTCGGGCGGGAGCGGCTCTTCGAACACGGCACGCCGGGAGTGCTGCGACGCCACGCGTGGGTGCAGATCATCGAGACCTGTGTGATCGAGTCGGACTGCTGATCAGTTCGCCGCGCGGGTGGCCTGGCAGATCACGTGGCTGTACGGGACGCGCAACAAGTCGTGTCGGACGGTGACCGTCGCGTCCGGGAGGACCTCGGTGACCAGCCGCCTGGTCGCCTCCGGAGTCCGGACGTGTTGCCCCCGGTCGCGCGATGCCAGCCAACGGCCGATTCGATGCTGGCCCGGGGCGAACGTCGGATCGATCGAGACGAAACGGCCGCCGGGTCGGAGCGCACGCTCGGCGACGGTCAGGGCTGAGCGAACCTCGTCGTCGTTGAGATGGTGCAGGACGCCGACCGCCATCGCGAGATCGCGTTCGGACACGTCGTCGAGCAGGTCGGCTGCCGCGGTCCCCGTGATGAACCGGCCGCGATTACCGAATCGCCGCCGCGCTGCCGCGAGGTAGTCATCGCTGTGGTCGAAACCCACGTAGTCGACCGGAGGGAGCTGTTCGAGGATGTCGGCCGTCCCACATCCGATGTCGAGAATTCGCTCCTCGGGTGACACGGCGAGGATGTCGTCGATCACCACACGTCGAAACGAGTCGGCGCCGATCAGCTTCTGCGCGAATCGATACGCGGCCGGCAGCGAGAAGACCGCTCGTAGGCCCGTGACACGCTCGGAAGGTCGGTCGTCGAGAGCTGCCATCGCCGCCGAAACCTATCAGCGTTGCGCCGATATCCGACTGCCGACTCGCCGTCGTGTAAGCGCGTCGAGCCGTTACCCTCGCGAGGATGCCCGACGTCCTCGCAGCGCGGTCGACGATTGCCGACGCAGGACAGGATCCCCGACCGACTGTGGAGATCACCTCCTCTGGGCTGCCCTATCGCGCGGACATCGACGGGTTGCGAGCCATTGCCGTGGTTCTCGTCGTCATGTACCACGCTGGCATCTCCTGGTTCGGCGGTGGCTACGTCGGCGTCGATGTGTTCTTCGTGATCTCGGGATACCTCATCACGAGTGCGCTCGTCAGGCAGGGTGAAACGGGGCGGGTGCGTCTGCTCGCCTTCTACGCCGGTCGCATGCGACGGCTGCTCCCGATGGCGACGCTCACCATCGTCGTCACCTCCTGTTTCGGGCTCTGGCTGTTGTCCGTGTCGAGAGCGGGCGAACTGCTCGGCGATGCGAGGTCAGCGTTGCTGTATGTGTCGAACTGGCGATTCGCGGACAAGTCTGTCGCCTACGTCGACACCGACGTGTCGGACGGCATGCTGACCCATTTCTGGTCGCTCTCGATCGAGGAGCAGTTCTACTTCGGTTGGCCGTTGATGATCGCGCTGTCCACGCTCGTCGTACGGGTCGTCCCTCGGGTGAGCTTTCGACAGATCGTCGGCGTCCTCGCCGCGACCGTCGTCGTCGTGTCGCTGTTCGCGTCGATCCGGCTCACGCCGGAGGAGGGTGCACGGGCCTACTACCTCACCCACCTCCGGTTGTGGGAGATCGCAGCCGGCGCTCTCGTGGCGGTGTCGGCGCGCCGATTCTGGCCGCAGTCGGGCCGTTCCGAACTGCTTCGGACACTCGCGATCGGTGCCATCGTCGTGGTTGCGGTTGCATACGGCGATGCGACGCCGTTCCCCGGATCGGCCGCGATCGTCCCGGTTGCGGCGACGGTCCTGCTGATCGGGCTCGGTGGGCGGCAGCGGTCGTTGGATCGTGTGCTCGGCTCGACGCCGATGCGATACATCGGTGAGCGTTCGTACGCGCTGTACCTGTGGCACTGGCCGGCGCTCGGCGTCGTTGCTCTGATCGCCGATCGATACGAGTGGGACCTTCCCGAATGGTTCAGTGTGGCCGTGGCGGTCGCGGCGGCATCGGCGCTGTCGGTTGTCAGCCACCGACTGGTCGAGAACCCGATCCGCCATGCGCCTCGCTTCAAGCCCCGCACCGGGTGGACGATCGCGGTCGGCGCGGCCTGCACGCTGCTGCTCGTGTTGTCGGTCGCACCGGTCCGGGATCGCAACCTCGCCGCGGCGGCGAAGGACTGGTCCGACGTTCCGGTCACGCCGAGCCAGGCGGTCGAAGACACCGTCAGCACACTCTACCGCAGCTGTCACCAGCTGATCGCCGCCAGCTTCGAGCCCTTCGACTGGTGTGAACTCGGCGATCCGGCGGGCTCGACCACGATTGCGCTCGTGGGCGATTCGCATGCGCAGCACTGGGCGCCGGCGTTCGACGCGGCGGGAAAGTCGAACGGATGGCGCGTGTTGTTGGCGACACGGAGCGGCTGTATCCCCTATGAGGTGCCGATCTACGCGCTTCGAGTGGAGCGCATGGACGAGGGGTGTCTGGCGTGGGGAGAGGCGGTCAGAACGTCGTTGATGGGCAACGAGCACGTTGATCTGTTCCTCGTCGGGCGAGCGCGCGGATACATCCAGGCGGTTCGCGCGGCGGACGGCACCGAAGTGGACCGTCGGGTCGCGAGCTCGATGATCGCGAGCGCCGTGACGGGCTTCGCCGCCGCTATCGAGGGCTTCTCCGACCGGATACTCATTCTCCAGGACACCCCAACGGCACCTGAGCACATCCCAGAGTGTCTCGATCGCACCGGGCCGGCACGGGCCGACGAGTGCGACTTCCCAGTCACCGTGACCGAGCTCGAGGTCGAGTTGATTGCCGCGGAGCAGGCTGGAATCGGCGCGACGTCTCCCGGCCGCACGGAGATCCTTTCGCTCAACGACTTGGTATGCCCTGGAGGTACCTGCCGCGCGTTGTTGCGCGACGGGACGATCACGTTCCGCGACCACAGCCACATGACCGCAGCCTTCAGCCGCTCGCTCGCCGACGGGGTTGCCGACGCGCTGCAGCAGTATCTCGCCGACTGAACGGGAGCGGTGGTGTACGCCCGCACGTCGAATCGCTCAGGTGGCGCTGGCGTTGTGGCGAACCGTCAACTCGCCGAGCACCGCGTCGAGGTCGCCGGTCGCTCCGATTCGATCCGCGATCCGCGGCATCATCTTGATCCAGTTCGAGATGTCGACTTCGATCGACTCGCGGTGGCGGACGAACTCGCGGATGTTGTCGTTGACGGTGGACACGTACGTCGCGCACACCCGTCGGATCTCGTCGTCGGTCCAGTCACTGGTCCTCGTGATGATGCCATGTGCGAACGCCCGGATGATGCTCGCTCGGAACGGGCTGTCCCACCGTTTGACGAAGCTGTCGACCACAGCGTCATGGTCTCGCAGAAGATGCACGTACAGCGTGGTCTCCCCGTCGAACCTGGCGCCGAGCGGCCCGAGGAACCAGCTGAGACGATTGTCGACCTCGATGTGGTCTGGCGGGTAGGCAAGCCGTTCGTCACCGATCTCGCGAGCCCGGGATTCGTGTCCTGAGGTGAAGTTGGTGAAGTGGCCGCAGGCACGCGCGAACGTGACGGATCCGCATCGCCCGGTTCCCAGAACGAACACATTCATCGCAGCACTGTAGTCCGCAGGGCTCCGCCGCCCATTTCGAACCTTGCGATTATCTCGACGAGGGGCGCTACGGTTTCACGACGTGACGAAGCGACCGACAGCCATGTTGTGCACGAGCAACGGCGTCGGTCTCGGTCACCTGTCGCGGGTCATGGCGGTCGCCCGGCACCTCGAAGATGAGTTCGACGTCGTGATCTTCACGCTGTCTGCCGCGGTCTCGATCCCGGTCTCGCTGGGGTTCCGAACCGAGTACCTTCGCTCGCACGAGTATTCCGAGTTCGACGGCCCGCAGTGGAACGCGCTGCTCGAGCAACGACTCGAGCATCTCGCAGAGCTGTACCAACCCGGCCTCCTCCTGTTCGACGGAACGCACCCGTATGCAGGACTGTGCCGGTTCCTCGACCGCAATCGCGACATGGTCAAGGTGTGGGAGCGGCGTGGCATGTGGCAGCCGGGGGCCGGTGAGCCGGCGCTCTTGCGCGCGCGGCACTTCGACTCGATTATCGAGCCCGGCGACTATGCAGCGGAGTACGACACCGGAGCAACGGTGGCAGAACGCGCCAAAGTCGAGCCACTCGCGCCGATCCGGTTCGGTTCCCATCCGATCCCGCGTGACGATGCGCGTGCTGATCTCGGACTCGCTCCCGACGAGGTCGCAGCATTGGTGCAACTCGGCGCTGGTCAGATCAACGACGTGAACTCGCTGATACGGCAGGTCGTCGACCGGCTCCGCTCGGCGAATGTGCGGGTGGTCGTGGCGGCCAGCGTCCTGGCGCACCCACCGAAGGTCAGCAACGATGATGTGATCGTTGTCCAGAAGTACCCGATCACCGAGTTCTTCGGAGCGTTCGACCTCGGGTTCTTCGCCGGCGGTTACAACTCCTTTCACGAGGCGCTCTCGCTCGGCCTGCCATCGGTGTTCGTGCCGAATCGGCAGACCAAACTCGACGAGCAGTCGGCGAGGACGCGGTGGGCGCAGGACCACGGCGTGGGGCTCGACTGGGCCGACGGTCAGCCCGCCGCATTGCCCGGTCTACTCGAGAGAATCCTCGATGCCGGTGAACGCGAGTCGATGCACGCGAAGATGAACGACCTACCACCGGCGAATGGAGCTGCGCAGGCGGCTGCACACCTGAAGAGGCTCCGGCTTGAACACTGAAGCTCTGCGTGCTGCCCGATCGCGAGTCTGGCGGTGGGCGCGATCGCTCCTCGCTGGCCTGCCGCCATGGCTTCAACGGCCGCTCCGACGATGCCTTGCCACGCTCCGACGGCTTCCTCTCCGGACGTCGCGCTCGCGCACGCGCCCCGTCGTGCTACCTGGCGTCGGGCCCGTCGTATTGCTCGATGCGCGAGGCACGGAATGGGCGTCCACCGTCGGCGAACTCGAGGGACGAGCGAGTCGCCAGGAACGGCTGGTCGTGGTCACCGACCAACCGGTTATGCACCTGGCCCGCGAGCTGACGACGATGGTCGAGTACGTTCCAACCTGCGCCGAGAGCGTCGACTCGGACTTCGCGAGCGCACGTCTCGCTGAACTCCGCCGGCTGTATGCCGCCACGATCTACGTCCGTCTCCGACCCGAGTTGAAAGCACCGTTGTCATGACGAGCATCAAGAAACTGATTCCTGCCGTGGCGTCGACGATGATCGTCGCCGTCGGGTGTGCTGTGGCCGGTGCGGTCACCGAAACGGCGTGGCTGCTCGTCCTTGCCGCTTGCTTCGCCGCTATCGGTCTGTTCCTGGCGGCGGTCGTCGTAATCGTCGTGGCACGTTCGGTCATCCGGATGTTGCGCTCGACCCACAACTACGCTCGCATGTCCAGCCAGCGCACCAAAGGTTTCAGCTCGGTGGTCAGCCCATCCCGCAGCGGGAACGACGACGTGGCGTTGGTGCTCGCGATGGGTGCTGCGGCCGACTCGGCGATTCGTTTCGCCGAGGCGTCAGAACGTGGTCGACTCGTGGTGGTCACAGACCGGCCAGACATTGTCGTGGTCTCCGCTCGACATGTTGCAGTCGAATTCATCCAGTCCAGCGACGATCCGTCGGCGGGCCTGGCGCTCGCGCTCGACAGGCTCCTCCGCCTGGCTGTCGAGCACTCGGCGTCGTCGGTGGTGTTCTGGCCGGCGGGCGCGGAAGAATCACCGAGACGACTCAACTTGGAGTCACCGGAGATCGACGTGTTCGGAGGCCATGCTGTACGCGCCCTGGTCCAGGCGGATGCCCGGCTCCGCGAGCGGCTTCTGGAAGCTACCGAGCACGAGCGGAACGTGGTGAACTCGATCACGCGGCAGTCCGATCACGTGAAACGCCACATCTCGGGCTACCTCGATGACATCTACCATCAGGGCGAGGCGCTGGCCAGGCTCTACACGTTGCTCGATCCCCCGAAGGGGCTCCCGCCAATGAGGGGATGGGCGGTTTCCCCGGATCTGGCAGTCCACCTCGTCGAGTCGATTCTCTCGGGACAAGCGACCAACATTCTCGAAACCGGTTCGGGAACGTCGACGGTGCTCATGGCGCTCGCCCTCGACCGTGTCGGCGTTGGGCACGTCACGGCGATCGAGCACGACCCCGGCCATTTGGAGGCGACGCGGAATCTGTTGGCCGCATACGGAGTAGAGCATCGAGCCACTGTGCTCGAGGCGCCGATCAGCGTCGTCGACATCGAGGGCGAAATGCTGCGCTGGTACGACGTCAGCTCGCTGAGTCTTCCGTCCGAGATCGACCTCCTGTTCGTCGACGGACCGCCCGAGGCAACCGGTCCGCAGGCGCGATACCCGGCGTTGCCGGTGGTCGAGGCGCTTCTTGCCGACCGCGCCATCATCATGATGGACGATGGTCGGCGCGAGGCCGAACAGCTTGCCGTCGAACGTTGGTCACAGCGCCAGGGCATGTCGTCGGCGACCAAGCTGCCGGTCGAACGTGCGGCGCTGGTATTGCGTTTCGATCGATCCACGGCGGGCCCGATCGAGCACTCGACGAGATAGCGTCTCTCGGTCATCGACGAAGGGTCATCCATGCCAGAACAAACCGAACACTTGGTCGTCATCGGACTCGGCTACGTCGGGCTTCCGTTGGCCCTCGAAGCGACACGTTCCGGATACCGCTGCACAGGACTCGATCTCAGTGAGCGCATCGTGACCAGGCTGAACGATGGACTGTCACATGTCGACGACATCAGCGACGCAGACGTCACCGAGATGTTGGACGCAGGTTTCTCGGCGACCACCGACGGTGCCGTGATCGCCGACTGTGACACGGTCATCATCTGCGTGCCGACTCCTCTGAACGCCGACCAGTCACCCGACCTCGGTGCCGTGTACGCCGCAGCCGGTGCGATCCGTGACCATCTCCATGCGGGGATGCTCGTGGTCCTGGAGTCAACCACCTATCCGGGCACGACCGATGGTCCAGTGCGCGAGATTCTCGAAGAGAGTGGGTTGACCGCCGGCGTCGACTTCGCTCTGGCGTTCTCGCCCGAACGTATCGATCCGGGCAACCCGACGTTCACGCTCCGCAACACACCCAAAGTCGTCGGCGGTCTCACGCCGGCGTGCACCCAGCGGACCGTAGATTTCTACACACGCCTCGTCGACACCGTCGTCCCGACGAAGGGCCCGCGAGAGGCTGAACTCGCGAAACTGCTCGAGAACACGTATCGGCACGTGAACATTGCGCTCGTCAACGAAATCGCCGTGTTCTGTCACGATCTGGGGGTCGACGTGTGGGCGGCGATCGACGCGGCGAGCTCGAAGCCGTTCGGATTCCAGGCCTTCTATCCGGGCCCAGGTGTCGGCGGACACTGCATTCCGATCGACCCGAACTACCTGTCGTACCAAGTGCGCACCTTGGGCTATCAGTTCCGCTTCGTCGAACTGGCACAGGAGATCAGCAACCGGATGCCGTCGTACGTCGTCGCTCGGCTCCAGTTGGCGCTCAACGAGGCCCGAAAGCCGATGAATGGGTCTCGAGTGCTGGTGCTCGGTCTCACCTACAAGGCGAACATCGCCGACGATCGCGAAACGCCCGCGACACCCGTGATCCGGGCGCTCAGAGCGCTCCACGTCGACGTCGTCGCGTGCGATCCCTATGTGGAAACGTTCTCCATCGACGGCACTCCGCTGACGATGGTGGGCGACGACGTGTTACGCGAGGCGCGCGACGCAGATGCCGTCCTGGTTCTCCAGCATCACGACGCGTTCGATCTTCCCGCGATCGTCGATGCGGCTTCGCTGGTCTTCGACACGCGGGGTCGATTGACGGGTGAAGGTGTCGTCAGGTTGTGAGCTCCGACGGGCGGCACGTTGCCCACACCGCGGCGCCGAGGGTACAGATCGTCACCGTCAGTCATCGCGGAGACGACGCCCGGATCGTGTTCCGCCAGGTCGGAGCGCTCGCGAGGGGCGGATGGACGGGCACGCTGGTCGCCCCCGAACCGGTCACGGATCTGCCAAGCGGATTCACACGACAGGTGATCCGCCGTGCCGCTGGGAGACGCAGGGTCGGGAGCTGGCTCGCCGCTTGGCGGGCCGTCCGCTCCGCCCGTGGGTCGTTCCACCTGATCCTGGTGCACGATCTGGAAGCAGTCCTTCCGGTGAAGCTCGCGTTTCCCCGTGCGCCGATCGTGTGGGACGTCCACGAAGACCTGGCCGCCAGCGTTGTCGACCGGGACTGGATTCCGGCTCAGCTGCGCTTGGCAGCAGGAGCGGTCACCAGCGGCGTCGAATGGTTGGTTCGCCGCCGGACGAAACTGTTGTTGGCCGAGCACTCGTACGCCGAGCGGCTCGGTCCGTGGCCGGTCGTGCCCAACACAGCGGTCGTGCCGGAACTGATCGCGGCCAACAGCGTCGAGGAGCCGCCGGTTGCGCTGTATCTCGGACGGATTTCGGTGTCGCGTGGTCTGCGTGAGCTGATCGAGGTGGGCCGGCGGGTCAAGGGGCTGGCTGTCGTACGCCTGGTCGGAGCCCCGGATGCCGAGGTTCGACGGGAACTCGAAGAGGCCCATGCCCGAGGGGATGTCGAGTGGCTCGGTCCGCTTCCCAACCCCGAGGCACTCATCGAGTTGTCACGCGCGACTGTCGGGCTGTGTTTGCTGCACGATCTCCCGAACTTCGAGCGCTCGATGCCGACGAAGGTATTCGAGTACTTCGCTCACGCTCTACCCGTGATCTCAACACCCCTGCCGCTAGCGGTAGGGGCGATTTCGGAGGCGTCGGCCGGCACCGTTGTCGAGTTCGGCGACGTCGGCGGTGTCGTCGAGTCGATCAACGCGTATGCGGATGACCCCGAACGCCAGGTCAGCGAGGGTCGGAGGGGTCACCGCTGGGTCCAGGAGAATCACGACTGGACGCGCGACGGAGCCGACTTCGAACGGATCCTGCGTTCGTGGGCGCTGCCCACGAGCGGCCAGTCCGGCGAGTCGAGCGAGATCGGTCAGACGTCGACGGGCTAGACGTCTTCTTGGGTCGCGCTGTCGCGACGATTGACTCCGACCGCATCCGAGTATTGACCGACGATGTCGCTCGGATCACCGAAGCCGAGCACCTGACCGTGCCCGAGCCAGAGCACCTTGTCGCAGAGCTGCTCGATCGTTGCAAGGCCATGGCTGACGATCAACACGGTCGCAGACCCGGCGCACAGTTCCTTGATTCGAGCACTTGATCGGACCTTGAACCGGGCGTCTCCTGCCGAGAGGGCTTCGTCGATGAGCAGGATGTCGGGCTTTGCCTGCGTGGTGACGGCGAAGGCCAATCGGCTGCGCATGCCGGACGAGTAGGTGCGCATCGGTAGGTCGATGAACTGTTCCAGCTCGGCGAAGGCGATGATGTCGTCTGTGAGGAGTTCGATCTCGTCCCGGCCGAGCCCCGTCGCCAGGCCGCCGAGGCGGATGTTGTCGCGTCCGGACAGGTCGAGTCGGAAACCGATTCCCAGCGACAACATCGCAGTGACTTCGCCGTAGACCGTCACCCGACCGTTGGTTGGCGGGATGATGCCCGAGATCGCCCTCATCAGTGTGCTCTTGCCGGCACCGTTGTGACCGATGACCCCGACCACCGTGCCTCGCTGTATCTCCAGATCGACACCCTTGAGCGCTTCGATCAGCCGAGTGCGCGGGCCGGTGTCGCGCCGCGTCACCAAATTGCGAAGTGTCGGGGCACGGTCGACATTCGCCCGATACGTGACGGACAGGTCCTCGACGAGAATGACGGATTCGGGTTCAGAGACGGACAGCGAACTCACGCTCCCTCCAGACGAAGACGAAGGCACCGATGACGAACCCACCGACCGCCCACGCCACCATCGCTGACCAAAGGCCCACCGAGGGCCATGCGCCGTCGTCGAGGATGTTGTGAACGGACTGGAGGAACGGGCTCATTGGATTGGCCCAGATGACCGGGCGGAGCCGCTCGGGCACGTCATCGGTGGCGTACAGCACAGGCGATACGTACAGCCAGATCCGAACGAAGAAGGGAAGCGCGTTTCGGATGTCACGGAAGTAGACGTTGGCCGCGGCGAACAGCAGCGCCAGGCCGTAGTTGAACAGGGTGAGTAGTGCGATCAGCGGCACGATGGCAGCGATGCTCGGGGTGACGGGGAAATCGGCCCAGATATGAAAGGGGGTGTAGACGACGATCGATGGAATGAATGCGCGGAATGCAACTATGACTGCGGCAGCGGGCAGAACGGCTCGCGGCAGCCTGGTGTTTGTGACGAGCGCCCCGCCACCGACGACGGCGTTCGACCCGCGGATGAGCGACGTGCGCGTGTAATAGAACGTGAAGAGGCCGGAGAGGAGGAAGGCGAGGAAGCCGATGCCACGCCGGCCGCCGCCGATGACCTCGAAGAGGAAGAGATACGCCATGGCCAGGAGGAGCGGACTGAGGAGCTGCCACGCTCTGCCCAGCACGGTGTTCTGATGTTCTGCTTTCACTTCGGTTCGCGCGAGATCGACCGCCAGATGCCGCCCAGCCCAAAGATTTCTGGCGTACGGTCGCAGCGGCGGCAGTCTGCTGCGATGCGCCTCGTACACGGTTGGGGAGGACATGGCCAAACGATGCTACCGAGTCGTACCGGGAGACGTCGCTCGCTCCCGAGTGGGTCCGCTGCGCTGGTCTCGGATCGGTGCGCCAACCTCGGTGCCGTCGATCGGCGCGTCCGACCGTCGTTGGATACTGGCCTCGGTCACAGTGGAGGGATCATACCGGGGCGCACCCGATGTCGGTCGTTGGCTGGTTTGCTGAACGCAGGGCCGTAGGTTGTGAGCGTTTCAGGCTCGAAGGCGGTCGATCGCCGAGCGGGCACCGCCGATGAGGAAGCCGGCCGCCCACGATATATGCATGCACCCGATCACCAGCGG
Organism: Ilumatobacteraceae bacterium; assembly: GCA_037969115.1. Lineage (GTDB taxonomy): Bacteria > Actinomycetota > Acidimicrobiia > Acidimicrobiales > Ilumatobacteraceae > JBBKWQ01. The sequence goes on along the minus strand of JBBKWQ010000320.1, from coordinate 15,494 downwards.
CAGCCGTGCCCGTACCGTGGGCGGGGCCGAGCACCGGATCGTCGAAACCGTCAATGCGAACCCGTAGATGGCTGAGCCCACCACCAGCGCCGCCCGCCGTTTTGGTGAGATCAGTGCGCAGGCCAACGCCAACAGAGCCATGGGCGGGGCGAGTTGTCGTGCTTTGGCCGAGCCCGGGTGTTGGCGCAGGACCTGCTGCTTCCACCAGCCGTACTCGAAGTACTGCCGTGACAGTGTCTTGAACGAGCTTCGGGGTCGGTACTCGGTCCACATCGACGGTTCGAACCAGACGACTCCGCCGTTCGACCGCAGACGAATATTGAGCTCGTAGTCCTGATTCCGGATCAGCGTTTCGTCGAACCACCCGACCGCATCGCCAGCGGTACGTCGAAAGGCGCCGAGATACACCGTGTCGACGGGGCCAGCCCTTCCGCCCACGTGGAAGCGAGCCCCACCGGTTCCCAGCCACGACATCATCGCGATCGCCACGGCACGTTCGAACGGAGTGCGCCCGACTGCACGCTGGACGCCACCGACGTTCACGGCTTGCGAGTGTTCGAGCGTCTCGACCGCCCTCCTGATGTATCCGGGCGAGAGGTGTGAATGACCATCGACACGAACGACGACGTCACCTCGGGTGGCCCGAATGGCGGCGTTCAGACCCGCTGGGGTTCGACCGGATTCATTGGGGACGACTACGACCCGGTGGTCGGACGCGGCGATGCGCCGAGCGATTGCCTCGGTGCCATCGTCCGATGGGCCGACGGCGAGGCACACGTCGAACGGCCGCGGATACTCCTGATCGAGCACGGCTCGAACGGCCCCTTCGAGGTGAGCCGCCTCATTCCGGATCGGCAGCACGACCGAGACCGTCGGCCAGCGTTCGAGTTCGTTTCGAACCGCCGGGTCAGGCACACTCAGACTCGACGGCTCAGCACGACCCACACCGTGCGCACGAGGATCTGCACGTCGAGCATGAGCGACCAGTTGACGAGGTACTGGAGGTCGTAGCCGAGCTTGTAGTCGGCATCGGTGTCGTATCTGCCCTGTACCTGGGCGAAACCGGTGAGGCCTGGAGGAAGCTCGTGACGCCGCGAGTAGCCGGCAACCGAGCGCTCGATCTCGGCGATCATCTCGGGACGCTCCGGACGCGGGCCGACCAGCGACATCTCGCCCTTGAGGATGTTCAACAACTGCGGGAGCTCGTCGGCCCGCGATGAGCGCATCCAGGCCATGCCGCGGATCACGCGGCCGTCTTCCTTGGTCGAGATCTGGGGGCCTGCTCGCTCGGCATTGCGGACCATCGTGCGGTACTTCAGCACGGTGAAGAGTTGGCCACCCCTTCCGACGCGGGTCTGGCGGTACAACACCGGCGAACCGACACGAATGCGAACGTACAACGCAAGAGCGCCGACCGCGACGAGCCAGATCGGCATCGTCACGATCAACAGAGTGAGGTCGAAGTAGCGCTTCAGCCGGAGCTGGTGCGACGCCATGGCGTGGGTTCGCATCTTCGTGAATGGCATCCCGGCGATCTGGCGAACTGATTGCAGACCGAGCAGAGTTTCCTTTGCGCTGACACGTTGGTGGACCCCGATGCCCTGGCGGTCGAGCGCAGTCAGCGGCTCGGGAAACGCCTCGGTGAATGCCGAGAGATCGAGGAGCAGGATGTCGGTGACGTCTTCGGTGTTGACGATGTTGAACAGGCCCGTGGTCTGCGATGCGGTGGCAACGACGACTGCCGCCCGCTCGGATTCCGCGAAGTGCCGTCGAGCCGTGCTCACTGCCTGCTCGTTGCCGACGAGCAGTACCCGTGAAGGTCCGCGCCGACGGTTCGCCAGATTTCGGCTGATCGTTCGGTTGAACGTGAGCGCCAGTGAGGCCCCCACGAGGAGCAGTGCGAGGTTGAAGCGTGGCATCAGGTAGCGGCCTGTCAACAAGGTCGCGAGTCCGTCGAAGGCCACGCTGATCGCAGTGGCCGTGACGATCCGCGGGAGCCACGGCCGGTAGCCGAGTCGCGCCTCGCGCTCGTAGAGCCCGGCGAAGTATCCGACGAGCAGGTGGATCAGCGTCGCCAGCGAGAATCCGATCCAGTAGTAACTCGTCGGATACGTGGGCCAGTCGGTGCCGAATCGCAACAGGTTGATCAGCGCCATCGACCCGAACAGGGCGATGGCATCGAGCACGAGGATGAACCGGAAACCGTGGTCCCAGAGCCAACCGAGCGGTCGGCCGGCTCGGGACACCATCGACTCGATGATCGGCGGGAACGGTTCGGCGTGCGCCGCCCGGACGGGCCCGGTTCGCTCGGCGGCGTCCAACGCCGTGTCGTCTCCTGCCGTGTCGCCACGGTGCGTGGTACCCCGCATCGCGACAAGCGTAACCGATGATCGCGGAGTGGGCTGGGAGTCGGACGGCGAGAAGGCCGAGCGATCAACTAGCCTCCGAGAGCTGTGCCCGATGCCTCGTCACGATCGTCGACATCTCGCTGGGTCGCCGTCGCCACCGTCTCGGTGATGCTCCTGATGGCCACGAAGGGTCCCGTCTTCTGGGTCCGTGACGAGATCGGCGGGCGGACCGGCGCCTTCATCGACGATTGGCTCGTGCAGCTCGTGTTCGTCGTCGTCGGACTCGTGGCAATCGGTGCCTCGCGGACCGGGTGGCCTGCGCTGCTCGACGACCGGATCACACTCACCCTCGTGCTCGCGTTCGTGATGTGGATCGGGGTGTCGACCGCGTGGTCGGTGACGCCGAGTCGGACGATCGAGCAAGCGGTGATGTTGGCGGTCGGGTCGGTCGCTGCTTTGAGCGCCGGGGCGGCGTTCTCCCGATTCGAAACGCTGGTCGCGCTGGTGATGGCGCTCCAGGTGGGTGTCGTGGTGAGTGTGTGGGCAGACGTCAGGAATTGGGCCCTGTCGGTCGATCGAAACGGCGATCTCGCAGGCATCTACTTCAACCGGAACTCGCTCGGGCCTGTGGCGCTCACGGCCGCCGTGGCCAGTCTGGTCTGGTGCCTCGATGCGCTGCGCCGCTATGACCGCAGTCGACGCGCGCCGATCGTGATCGGGTTCGGCGCCGTGATTGCGGCCGACCTCGCGGTCTGGCAGGCCTCTGGTTCGTTGACGACGGCCTTCGGTTTCGTCGCGGCGGCGATCGCGACGGTGATTCTTCTCCTTGCACGACCCGGCCCGCGGCGGTCGTTCCGACGAGCTGGTGCGGCGACGCTCGCGGTTCTGTCGCTGTTCGGGCTCGGGTTACTGGCGTTCGGGCGCGACTGGCTGACGGAGCGCTTCGACCGTTCATCCACGCTGTCCGGTCGAACGGTGATCTGGGATGTCGTGTTCGAGTTCATCGCTGATCGTCCACTCCAGGGCTGGGGGTTCATGGCGGTCTGGCGCCAACCGGCGATCGCCGAAGAGCTCGCTTCCCGCGGTCGAGGCGAGCGGGAATCACACTCAGGCTTCCTCGAGGTGCTGCTCGGCGCCGGCATCGTCGGTCTGCTGTTGCTTCTGGCAATCATGGCGCTCGCGGCCTGGCGTTCGGGTGTGGTGGCGTGGCAGCGGCCCGAGCCGCTCGTGGTCTGGTCGTTCACGCTCGTGGTCTACGTGATCGCTGTGAATACCGGCGAGACCTACGTGGGTGCCAATCTGTTGCCATGGATTCTGTTGTGCGTCGTGCTCGGCCAGTCGGTTCGCCCGGCACGTCAGGTCCAATCGGGAAATTCGAGATCCGTCGTGATGGGTCGTGATGTCTCGTGAGTGACGTCGGAAAGATCCCCACACCTGCCGATGCACCGAACCCGGTCGAGCTGATCGAACTCATCGAGCAGCTCGACCACGACAACGAACGCCTCAGGATGAAATCGCTCGACCTGATGAACCTGATGGAGGAAGTCGTGAACCGCGAGGTCGCGGGTGAGCGTCGCATCGACGAACTCCAACGCCGAGTCGACGAACTCGAGGAGGAGAACCTCGCATTGCACAACACGAAACTGATGCGCTTCACTCGCCCGATCCGTGCGGTGTATCGGCGAGTGAGGGCTCGAGTCTCGGCATGACCGATCAGTACCCGGTCTTCATACCGGTGCGCGACCGGGTGACGCTGCTGCGCCAACTCGTCGACTGGGTCGAGCGCGCCGGCCAGCAGGAGATCTGGCTGATCGACAACGCGTCCACATTCGAGCCTCTCCGTCAGTACCTGGCCGAGACACCCCATCACGTCGTTCATCTCGAGCACAATCTCGGGCATCGCTCGCCGTGGTTGTCGGGCAGCGTGCAGCGACACGCACATCGCCGGTTCTTCGCCGTCAGCGACCCCGACGTGATCCCCGACGACGACTGTCCGCTCGATGCGCTCGATCATTTCCGTCGGCTGCTCGATCGCCACCCGCACTACGACAAGGTGGGATTCGGCCTGCGGGTCGACGATCTACCCGCCCACTATCCGCTGGCTCAGTCGGTGCGTGATTGGGAAGCGCGGTTCTGGCAGGAAGAGGTCGAGACGGCGGTGTTCAAAGCCGACATCGACACCACGTTCGCGCTCTACCGGCCGCTCGATCGACGCCACGACGAATCGAGAGCGCTGCGTACTGCGGCGCCGTACATCGCGCGCCATGCGCCGTGGTACGGCGACCCCGAACGCCTCACCGACGAGGATCGTTACTACCGCGAACACGCCGACCGGTCGATCTCGAACTGGGACATGGGCGAGTTACCGCGGTGGAAGACACGATGGCTCGAGGTCTTCCGGGAACAGTCGACGCCGGACGCATGACACCGGGTCCATCACGTCGAATCGATGACGTGTGGGTGCATGACGCCGGATCGCTATCGCTCAGACTTCTTCGGCGAAGCGCGGTTCGAGCTTCAAGAAGATGATCCAGCCCAGCGCGAGCGACACGACCGACGTGGCCACGAGGCCGAGCCAGGTGATGGCGCCCGGACCGGTGCCGTCGTAGAGCAGCCGCCGGAACACGCGGACGTAGCCCGACATGGGATTGACCTTCTCGAGGATGAACTGGACCCAGCTGGGGACCTGTCCATCGAGGTAGCTCGGGGCATAGACGATGGGTGTGGCGAAGAACCACACCTGGATGGCGATGGTCCAGAGATAGGTCATGTCGCGGAAGTACACCGCGAGCGCGCTCAGGGCGAGCGCGATTCCTGCCCCGAACATCATGAGCAAGAACCCCGTCAGAATGGTGAACGGCAGCCACGGCAGGATCGGGCTTCCTGCGATGAGCAGGACGACGCAGAGCAGTGACAGCTCGATCGCGAACTGGAACGCAGCGTGCAGGATGTTCGAGAACACGAGCACCTCGCGGGGAAACGCCACGCGGCGAACGAGCCCGGCATTGGCGTTCACCGAATCGATCCCCAATCCGGTCATCAACGCGAAAAAGTTCCAGGGAACCAGACCGCACAGGAGGAAGAACGCAAAGCTGTTCAACCCGCTCGGTGCGCCGATGGGAACCTCCGGGTCGAAGATGACGCCGAAGACGAACCCGTAGATCGCCAGGTTGGCGAGCGGGTTGAGCATCGACCACGTCCAGCCGAGAATCGATCGGCGGTACTTGGTGCGGAGCTCGCGCAGCGTGAGGTTCCAGAGAAGTTCACGCGCGCCGTAGACGCGGTTGACAGCTTTCATAAAGGGCTCCGGCAGGCTATCTGCGGGTCGAACGATTCGCCGTGACCGCCGATTCAGGGCGAACCTCACCGATCGCAAAGCCAGCGAATTGGCGATCCATCAGGCAGACTTGGACACTCATGTCGAACCATGCCGTCGTCGTTCACGACCTGTGGAAAAGCTTTCGCCTGTATCAGGAGCGTAATCAGCACCTCAAAGCCGCCGTTCTCCGAGGCCGTCGGAGCACGTATCGCGAGTTCTGGGCGTTGAACGGCGTCGACTTCGACGTCCCTGCCGGGTCGACCTTCGGTGTGGTCGGTCACAACGGGTCGGGCAAGAGCACCTTGCTCAAGTGCATGGCCGGCATTCTGCGGCCCGAACGCGGCGGCGTCACGACACAGGGTCGCCTGTCGGCGCTGTTGGAGCTCGGCGCCGGCTTCCATTCGGAGCTCACCGGCCGCGAGAACGTGTTCCTGAACGGTGCGATCCTGGGGTTGACCAAGCGTGAGATCGACAATCAGTTCGACGGCATCGTCGAGTTCGCCGGTCTCGAGGAGTTCATCGACACGCCGGTGAAGAACTACTCGTCGGGCATGGTCGTGCGCCTCGGCTTCGCCGTCGCTGCGCATGTCGACCCCGAGGTCTTGCTGATCGACGAAGTGCTGTCGGTCGGTGACGAGAGTTTTCAGCGCAAGTGCATGGAGAAGATCGAGGACTTCCGCAAGGACGGCCGCACGATCGTGTTCGTCAGCCATGGTCTCGGTCAGGTCGAGCAGTTGTGCGAGAACGTGGCCTGGCTCGATCACGGCAAGCTGCTCGAAATCGGGCCGGCGAACGAGGTCATCACCCGCTATCGAGGCGAGAGCCACGACGCGGAACGACACGACGACGAACTCGGCGAGCGATGGGGGTCGCGTGAGGCCGAGATCACAGCGGCCGGCTTCATCGACGACGACGACGCGCCGACCACGTTGATCACGACGTTGCGACCGACCCGCCTGCGGATCAGTTACCGGTCACATCGGCCCTTGCAGGACGTGGTGGCCGGATTCCGCGTCGACAACATGCACGGTCAGCTCATCTGGGGCACCAGCACCCGCTTGGCCCACAAGACCATCGGGATGATGGACGGGGAAGGGTTTGTCGAGCTGTCGATCGCGGAGCTGCCACTTCTCAACGGCGTCTACGATTTGTCGGTCTCGCTGACCGATCACAGCGAGACGCACGTGTACGACCATTGGGAACGTCGGGTCCGGTTCGAGGTTCGACAATTCCAGACCAACGACGCCGGCGTCATGCACATGCCGGTGTCGTGGAACATCTCTGCGTCGCCGTCCCGTATCGACTGAGCGCAGGCGCGGGCATGTCGGAACCAACGCCACGGTCGAGTCGAATCACCGGAGATGTGCCGATCACACTCTCGGTCATCATCGTCACCCACGGCACCGGTCCCATCGTGTACGAATGCCTCGAAGCCGTCAGACATCACACGACCGGGAGCTTCGAGATCGTCCTGGTCGACAACCCGACGGTCGAGCCGGCTCCCGGGGCTGCCGACCTCGGTTCGGTCGCCGACTACGCCAACGTCCGGCTGATCCGCCCTGTGCGAAATCTGGGCTTCGGCGGCGCCAACAATCTCGCGGCGGACGCAGCACGTGGAGACTTCCTCGCGTTCTTGAACCCCGACTGCGTCGTGTCGGCAGGATGGTCGGAGCCGCTGATCGCCGCCCATGCCGACCCGGCTGTGGCAGTCGCAGCACCGGTGTTGCTGAACCCGGACGGAACGATTCAGGAGGCCGGTCAGCTCATCTACGAAGACGGCTGCACTGCCGCCATCGGCGGACCGGAGGTGTTCACCGGTGACGTGGGGCAGCTCTTCAGTCGTGACGTCGACTACGCATCGGCCGCGTGCTGGGTCGTTCGGCGCAGCGACCATCTGGCGCGCGGAGGTTTCGACGATCGGTACTGGCCGGCCTATTTCGAGGACGCCGACTACGCGATGGCCGCAGCGGTCGATGGCAAGGTGACCCGGCTCGTGGTCGACAGTCCGGTCGTGCACTTCCACGGACTCGGCGATCCGGTCGGGGAGGGGGCACGGTCCTCGCTCGCGGAGCGGAGCAGGGATGCGTTCCGAGAACGGTGGGACTGCAACCTGCCCGACATGGCGCGACGCCCCTCGACCCGAATCGACGCGCTGCGGGCGAGGGATCGGGCGTGCGCGCAGCGGCATCTGTTCATGCTGCACGGCGACGACATGGCGAACGACCTGATGTCGATCAGTGCGGCCGCGCGGGTCCATGCCCGGAATCGGTACACCGTGATCGGCGAGAACCTGCCGGCGATGCTGGGCAGCGCCCCGTTGGACGCGGCTCGGCGATCAGGCGTCGAGGTGCTCAGCGACATCGGCGCCGACGAGGTCGAAGCCCGTCGGTCGCTGGCCACCTCAGTGTCCGATCCGGCACGCGGTGTCTGGTGGCAGAGCCGCACCTTGGCGCTGCTGGTCGCCGCGAGTGTGATGATCGCCGGCGGTGTCCTGCGTCTGGTCGCCGCAACGTCGAGATCCGGAGCGTTCAACGCCGACGAGGCGTACACCGGCATCGAGGCGACCCGTATCGCCGCCGGCGATCTGTCGGTCACTTTGGGTGGAGCGGCGTACACGCTGGCCACCGAGTCGTACCTGTATGCGCCCGTCACGTCGTTGTTCGGCGAGAGTATCTGGACGTTGCGCACCCTGCCGGTGCTGTTCTGGGCACTCACCGCTATCACGGTCGGTCTTGCGGTGCGAGATCGTCTGGGAGATCGTTCGGCGATCCTTGCTGCAGCGCTGGTGTGGATCACACCAGGGCCGCTCCTCACGGTGTCGCTGTTCGCATACGCGAGTTACGCGTCAGGGATGTTCGTCATCGCAGTGGTGTTCTGGTCGTCGGCTCGGTTGATCGACGACGTTCGGCCCGGAGCGCGCCACGGTCTCGCCGTCGGCTTGCTGTCGGGTCTCGGATTCTGGATGCACCCGATGTTCCTCGCCGTCCTGGTTCCGGTGCTGCTCGTCGTTGCGGTGGTACTCGTTCGGCGGCGGCACGTCGGGCATCTGCTCGTGATCGTGGCGGGTGGGCTGGTGGGGTGTTCGCCGTTCCTCGTGTGGAACGCCCGGACGGGTTGGCCATCACTCGACGACGCCCCGGCTGCGAGCGAGCCGTACCTCGACCGGGTGTGGATCATGGTCTCCGACCTCGTGCCGCGGGCAATCGGCCTTCGTGCGAGCACGATGGAATGGGTGCACGGCCGAGCGCTCGGCGCGACGTTCCTCCTTGCTGTCGTGGGCCTTGCGGTCGTTGGTGTGGTGCTGGGTATGCGGAACGATCGGCGGATCAGCCGGGTGCTGCTGCCCGCGACGTTGGTCGCCGTTCTGCCGTTGATGGCGCTGTTCCCGTCGCTCACGTTCGTGATCGACGGTCGTTACGGCATGATCGTGTTGCCGTTGATCGCCATGGCGGTCGCACAGGCCGCGTCGTCGAACGTCTCTCCTCGAACGGCGCCCATCCGTTGGCTCGTCGTGCTCGTCGTCTGGGTCGGCGTACTCGTCGCTCCTCAGGTCGACGTGCTCAGAGAAGAGGCCGATCGATCGCCGAACGACGAGATCCGCCAGGTCGTCGCCGTGTTGCGCGATGCCGATGTCGAGTTCGTCAGTGGGAGTTATTGGCGGGTGCACACCGTCGACTTCCTGAGCGATGGCGACATCGTCGGGTCGCCGTCGGCGCCGCAGATCGTGCGGTTTCCCGATTTCGCAGCCGAGATCGAACAGGCACCTGACATCGACGTGGCGTTCGTGTTCCAGACGTCCGACGACGATCCCGCCGTGCTCCGTCTGCCGGTCGAGTCGTATCGTCGTGACGTGATCGGCAGCACGGTGCTGTACGTTCCGATCTCGCCCACCACCTCGGAAGGATGACCCCCACGTGTGGCATGAACAGTCGGTAGCCGTGGTGCTCCCCACATACAACGAGGCGGGCAGCATCGCCGAGTGCATCCGCGGGTTCGAGGCGCTCGGTGTGGTCGACGACATCGTGGTGATCAACAACAATGCTCACCCAGACACGTCTCCCGCCGTCTCCGACACGTCGGCTCGGGAGGTCTTCGAGCCGACGCAGGGCTACGGCGCTGCAATCCGCCGAGGGTTCGTGGAAACCGCCGACGCCGACCTCGTGTGTGTCTGTGAGCCCGACGGCACCTTCGACCCTGCCGACATCTTGAAGCTGCTGCCATTTCTCTCCGACGTCGACGTGGCGTTCGGTTCGAGGACGGTACAGACGTTCATCCTGAGCGGGGCGAACATGGGATGGTTCCTCCGATGGGGCAACTGGGCCGTCGCCAAGCTCACCGAGGTGCTGTTCAACACGGTGTACCTGTCCGACGTCGGCTGCACGTTTCGCGTACTGCGGAGGTCCGCCGTCGACAAGATGTCGCCGCTGTTCGAAGGGGAGGGGTCGTCGTTCGGCTTCGAGATGATGTTGCACGTCGCACGAATGCGGTTGCCGTTCGTGCAGGTTCCCGTGAAGTACCGACCGAGGGTCGGTACCAGCTCGGTCACCGGCGACCGCGCCGAGACGATCAAACTCGGCACGCAGATGATCTGGTTGTGCCTGCGTATGCGTGCGCGGCCGGCCTGAGCGCGACGTCGCTACAGTTCCGGTCGTGGCATCGTTCTCGCGTCTCGCTCGTCGATTCCGTGGTACCGACACCTTGGAGTTGGCAGCCGAGGTTGCCGAACTCAAGGATCTCGTCCACCGAATCAATCACAATGTCGTCGAGAATCAGCGGCTGCTCACCGAACTGATGAGCGTCAAGGACCTTGTCGGCGAACTCAATCACGAGCTCCGTCTCGGAGGAGAGTCGGAACTGCCGCTGCTGCTCGGCTACCTCGAGCGACTCCGACTCGATGCTGACACCGCCGTCGCTGCGTCGCAGGTGATCGAGCGCCAGTTGGCGATCATCGCCGACCGTGATGTCTGAGCACGATGCCTGAGCACGATGTCTGACACGCCCTCGGATCAGCTCTCGGATCAGACGGACTGGGGCGACCTGTCGGTCATCGTCGACATGCGGCCGATCGATCATCCGACGGCACGTCAACGCGGTATCGGCCGGTACGTCACCGGGTTGCTCCACGGCCTTGCCGAGATCGGTGCGCCGGTCATAGCGCTGTCGACTTCGGCGACCGAGGTAGATGTGCTCCGGGAGGTCGTGCCCGATCTCGACATCAGACGCTGGGCACCACGAACGGTCGCCGAACTCGTCACGCCGTCGAGTTGGTATCTCGCCACTCAGCTGATGCTGCACCCGATCCCCATGGATCCGATCCCGTCGATGATCACGGAATCGGGCATGCCGGTCGCGGCCCTCATGTACGACGTGATCCCGTACCGTTTCCCCGAGCGATATCAGTCCGACCCGAACGGGTATCGGCAGGCGCAGCTCCGGGCGCCACTCGCACGCACCTGTGACGCAATGTTGGCCATTTCGGAGTTCTCCGCGTCGACGGCTGCGAAGCAACTGCGGTTTCCTCGGGACCGCATCGTCACCATCGGTGCCGGGGTGGAGCCGCGGTTCCGCCCGGAACCCGACCGGCGTGCGGCGAATCGTCCCGGAGCGACTCAGCGGCCGTACGTGGTCTCGGTCACGGGCGGTGATCCACGCAAGAACACCGACGGCCTCATCCGGGCCTGGGCGCGAATGCCTGCGTCCCTGCGGTCGAGTCACCAGTTGGTGGTCGTCGCTGCGCTCGACACGAGCACGAGAACGCAGTGGGAAGCGGTCGCTGCCGAGGCAGGTGTGCTTCTGCACTCCGAGCTGGTGCTCACCGGAGCGGTCACCGATGAGGAGATGGTCGGACTGCTGCAGCAGGCAGAGCTGGCCGTGATGCCGTCGTTCGAAGAGGGTTTCGGACTCCCCATTCTCGAGGCGGCGGCGTGCGGCGTCCCTGTGATCTCGTCGAATCTGTCCTCGTTGCCGGAGGTGCTCGACGAACCAGCAGCGTTTTTCGATCCTGTCGATCCGACTGCGATCGCAGCGGCGATGGCCAAGGCTCTCACCGACGACGACCATCGATCACTCCTGCTGGTCGCCGGTCGATCTGCGGTCTCCAAATGGACGTGGCGGAACTCCGCAACCGCCACGATGCACGCACTCGGGTCGTTCTCACCGAGGTGGCGTCGCCGCATCCGCCCGCCCGCTCGGCGGGTCGCCGTCGCGGGGCCGTTCGAGGGCTCCTCATCGGGGATCGGCTCGTACAACGTCGATGTTCGGACGGCGTGGCGGCGTCGGTGTCCCGAGGTGTCCTGGCAATCGCTCGTCGACAACTCCGGCTCGACCGACCCAGTCCGCGGTGATGCGATGTCGCCGGTACGCGGACTCGGCCGGTTCGAACAGCTCTGGCACTTCGACGACGTGATCGCCACGCTCGGCAGCTCGCCCCACCACGTCGCGACAGTGCACAGGTTGGCGGGCGCCGATGCGCACATGTGGCTGCACGAAGCATCTCTGGTGGGCGTTCACGTCGGTCTCGCGCATCGCGCGGGCCGTTCCGGGCTCGCATCGTCGTCGTGGAACGAGTCGGACCTCGGTCGCCATCTGTCGAGTTCCGAGCGTCGCACCGTCGAGACTGGCGAACTCGATCTGTTCGACGCCCCGGCACTCGATCGAGCCGGCGTCACCATGGTGCAATCGACCATCGTCGGGGCACGTTCGATCATCGTGAGCAGCCCGCTCGCGGCACAACGGGTTGCCGACGTTCTCGGCGATCATCCTCCGATGCTCGTGCTTCCGCTCGCCCATCGACAGATCGCTCCGACCCGCTCCGGTGATGATGGGCGCCATATCGAGGACTCACCTGAGATCGTCGTGGTCGGATGGCTCGCGCCCGAGAAGCTGCCGGACGTGACGATCGAAGCATTGTCGCTTGTTCGAGAAGGTTCAGGCGTCGTCCCCACGCTGAGGTTCATCGGACCAGTGGTCGACGGTATGGAGACGGCGATCGCCGAAGCCTGTCTCCGCTTCGATGTGGCCGATCGCGTCGTGGTCGACGGTGCACTCGACGGCGACCGCTATCACGCTGCACTGGGACGCGCGGCCGTCGCAGTGCAGCTCAGAGCAGTCGAGCGTGGCGAACAGTCGGCAGCGATCACCGACCTGCTCGCGGCGGGCGTGCCGGTGATCACCAACATGGCGAGTCATGCACCCGGTTCGAGCGGACTGCGGCTCGTCGACGCCGAACCCGGAAGCGTCGCAGCCGAGATCGATGCCCTCATCGGCGACCCGATCGAGTGGCGGACTGCAGCCGCCGATGCCCGAGAACGCGCATCGGCGTGGTCGTTCGACGACGTCGCCGACGCGTTGAGCCGGTGGCTCGACGATGTACCCGACCTGTCGTCGGGCACGGTGCGAATCGCCGTTCGACCGCGCTAGGCGCGGTGGGCGATCACCAACATCTGGCCGGCGAGCGGCCGGTACGGAAGGCGGAGGTAGAGGGGCACCAGTCGATGTCCGAACGACAGCCGCGACTTCATGGTGAGGGGCAGGAACCGCGGTTCGACACGGTCGAGCACCAGTCCGGCCGCGGCGAGGCGATCGCCGAGCGAATGGTGGGTCCAGATCGTGCGGTGGGTGTAGTCGTCGAAGTACCCCCGGGCGGCGTACCGGAAGTTGGGCTGTACCAGGATGATCCTGCCACCGTGGCGGAGCACACGTACCACCTCGGCGAGCAGTTGATCGATCTGCTCGTGCTCCAAGTGCTCGACGAAGTTGCTGGCGAAGATCGTCGCGACCGTGCCATCGTCGAATGCAGACAGATCCGTCGCGTCGCCCACCACGGGTTCCACGCCCGGATCGACGTGGCCGAGAATGCCATCGTGGATGTCGATCGCCACGCGTCGTTCCGCAGCGGCCTCGTTGGCGAAGTCGGCATAGCCCGCGGCGAGATCGATCAGCGTCCCGTCGGCGGCGATCCACGGTTGGAGATAGTCGACCACATGGCCCCACACGGCGCGGCGATGGGGTTGCGGGGTGAATCTGGTGTCGTAGTAGTCAGTCACGGCGAGTGTCAGTGTGTCATCTGAGGGTGCTTGTTACGCTACGGCTCCGCATGTCTGGCTCTCCATCGGTTCGAGTTGTCGTGATCAACTACGACGGAGGGCAGATGACGATCGACTGCTTGGTATCGGTGTTGGCCAGTGACTATCCGCGCGACCTGCTCGATGTCGTGCTCGTCGACAACGGCTCGCTCGACGACGTGGTCGAACGCGTCCGCGACGAACTTCCGATGGTGCGCGTGATCGAGCCTCTTGCCAACACCGGATTCGCGGGAGGGTGCAATCTCGGCTTCTCAGCTGATGGTGCGTTCGACCTGGTTGCGCTGGTGAACAACGATGCGACGGTCGATCCCGGGTGGTTGCAGCCGCTCGTCGACACCCTCGTCGCTGATGGACGGCTGGGTGCCGCGTCGCCGAAGATGTTGTTCGCCGGTCGCTTTCAGAACGTAGCGATCGACGTCGTCGATGCTGGTCCGATCGGCGGCGACGATCGCGAGTTGGGGATCCGTATCAGCGGCGTTCGCGTCGACGGTGTCCGTAGCGACGATCTGCTCGCGTGTGACGAGGGATTTCACGTTCCTGAAGCTGCCGCTGTCGAACACGGCGAGGAGATCGCGCTGTGGTCGAAGTCGCGGGCGGCGCTGCGTCTCGCCGCCGACGATCAGGCAGCCCATCACATGGTGTCGCTCCGCGTGTCGTCGCCCGAGGCCCGAGCCGCTCGACTGACGTCCGGCACGCACGAAGCCGAGGTTGCCGTGGGTCCGGAGCCGACCTGGGTCGACCTCGTGCTCGATCCGGCGGTGTTCGACGTGATCAACAACGTCGGGTCGGCCCTCTATCCAAATGGGTTCGGAGGCGACCGCGGCTTTCTCGAACGCGACAGCGGTCAGTACGGCCAGCCGGCCGACGTCTTCGCGTGGTGCGGTGGAGCCGTGCTGCTCCGGCGTGAATACCTCGACGAAGTCGGTCTGTTCGACGAGGACTTCTTTCTCTACTACGAGGACACCGATTTGTCGTGGCGCGGCCGCCTCGCCGGCTGGGACTACCGCTACGTCCCCGAGTCGATCGTGCGGCATCGGCATGCCCAGTCGTCGAAGGTCGGCTCGCCGACGTTTCGGTTCTACACCGAACGCAATCGCATGCTGGTGCTGCTCAAGAACGCACCGCTGCCGATGTCGATCCGAGCCGTGCTCGGGGCGGGACGACGGTTGGTGAGCAGATCGGTCCGCGACCTGTTGCTGCGTCCGCTCACGTTCCGGATGCCCACGCGCGCCGAATCGGTCCATCAGTGGAGGGTTCTGAAATCGGTGGCGATGCTCTGCATACCGATGGTTCGGCGCCGGCGAGCCCAGCAGCTGGCTCGTACGAGGATGTCGATCCTCGACTGGGAGATGATCAAGTGAGCGCCGGAGGCACCGACGGAGATCGTCGGCTGCGCGTTGCGGTGTACGACCTGTACTGGTCCACGCTCGGCGGCGGCGAACAGGTCGACGGCACGATCGCCTCCGTGTTTGCCGACGCCGGTCACGATGTGACGCTGCTCGGTCCGGAACGGCCGGACGTCGCCCGAACGAGTGAGCGGCTCGGAGTCGATCTCTCGCGATGCGACTTCCGCCAGGTCACCGACGACCGTCAGGCCGAGGCGGCGAGCGGCGACTACGACCTGTTCGTCAACGGCACGTATCTGTCACGCGCGCGCAGCGACGCCGCGCTCAGCTACTACTACGTGCACTTTCCCCAGATCCCGCCCGGCCCACTCCACGGCGCGCGCAACAAGGTGTTCAT
>JBBKWQ010000319.1:0-2850 GCA_037969115.1 Ilumatobacteraceae bacterium | reverse complement strand
GCTCATGATCGGATCTGGCGGGCTCGGACAGCAGGAACACGGCGGCGTACAGGACGATCCCGAGTCCGCCGACGAGGCCGAGCACAGCGATCGCAGCTCGAAGTGCAGTCGGGTCGATCCGCCAGCGCCTGGCAAGCCCCGCGGCAGCACCGGTGAGCACCCGATCGGTGCTGCGCGGCGTGCGCGCGAGCCGCTGCAGGAGATTCACGGCCACATCGTCGCACAAGGTGTCGGCGCAGCGCATCAGGGACGCCCCTGATTGATTCACGTGCCGAGGTTCAGGGTCGAATCGAGGGTCATCCCCGATGTGCACGGGGAGCACCGTTGCGTACCGTTCGTCTGCATGAACACGACGCTTCCCGACCCGGACGGTGACCTCCTCGTTCCCGGTGAACCACCCCAACCCGACGCGACCTTCGACGAGCCGGCCGCTCGTGGGAGCACATGGGCTGAATTCAAAACGTGGTTCCAACGCCCCGACGACGGCATCGTCGGCGGCGTCGCTGCAGACCTGGCGCGCCGTCTCGGACTGGACGTGCTGTGGGTTCGCCTCGCATTCGTCGTTCTGCTGCTCATAGGCGGCCTCGGGGCCGTCGCGTATGCAGGCCTGTGGCTCACCCTCGTGGTGGGAGCAGATCGTGGCTGGGCTCGAGTGGCGGGCGGTGCGGTCCTGCTCGTCCTCGTACCGCTCCTGATCGCGAACGCCGATCTCGGCCTCGCCACTGGAACCGGTGCCGTCGTGATCCTGTTGATCGGTCTCACCCTGGCGCTCTGGAATCGAGGCGTCGCAGTCCCGGCCGATTCGCAACCGGCAGCCAGCGTGGTGCGGGCCGACACCGCCGCCGGGCCGCACCAACCATCGGACGTCGAGATCACTCCGAGAGACGCGACCCGTTCGTTCCGGCGGACGCGCACCCCGCGGCCGCCGTCCATCCTCGGGCGGCTGGTCTTCGGCGCCGCCGTCATCGTGGCTGCGTCCGGCGCACTGATCGACGAATTGAACGGTGGCCGCCTCCACCCGGAGCAATGGCTCGGTGCCGCAGCGGTGGTGTGCGGTCTGGGCCTTTTGGTCGGGGCCCTCCGTGGACACGCCCGCTGGTTGATCGTTCCAGCCGCCGCGTTCGCTGTCGTCGGCTTCCTCGCGGGCGAGTCGGCCGGCCTCGGTCTGACGCTCGGCGACGTGGGGGGCGGCGATCGCTATCGCTTCGTCTCTCAGGACGATGGCGGTCCCGTCGATGCGACACTGCACAGCGTGTTCGGCGCAACGAGCATCGACGTTCAGTCCGCACCACGCCAAACGGCGCGAATCGAGGCTCGCACCGCGTTCGGTGACGTGAACATCTCGTCCAGCAGCGACGTCACCATCCAATTGATCGGCCGAGCCGACGGCGGCGGCATCGGCATCAACGGACGGTCGGTCGGCAACGGGACGCACCTGATCGGCCCCGACGGCGCAGCCGACGTGGTCATCGACGCTCGGACCCTGCACGGCGAGATCATGGTCTACGTCTACGACCGGGAGCAGTTCGTCGAAGAACTGGATCCGACCGCTGTCACGGTCGACTCCTCGTCCGGCGATCAGATCATCGGCGAAGGCGTCCAAATGCTCCCGGACGGAACGGTGGTCCTCTTGAACGGACAGGGCGTCATCGGACCCGACAACCAGCCGGTGATCGGCGACTGGTACACCGAGGACGAATCGAGGGTGGAGTGGTCGACCGAGATGGGGACGTGGCAACTCGTCGGCAGCGTCCTCGTCACGCCGTTCGGCCAAGTCCTCGACCTCGACGCCCTCCGTACCGGGCCAGGGAGCCAGCCGCTCGAAACGGTGCCCGACGGGTCGAGCGTGCCGGTCACCACTGCCGAGCCCGTTCCGACCACCACCGCCGTCCCGGCAACGACCATCGCCCCGCAGGAGGGATGACATGAGACCTCACCGATTTGACCCTGTCTCTGCCGTGCTCGGCGTGGCTGCGACCGGAGGAGGAGTCCTCGTGATCGTCGGTGCTGATCACGCCGTCGAAAGTACGGCCCTCGGTGGGTGGGTCGCAGCGATCGCGATCGCCGTCGGCGTCGTGGTCCTGCCCTGGGGTCGCCGTATCCGTGACACCGGGAACGACGCCGGGCCTTTGGAATCAGATCTCGTCGACCTCGATACGTAAACCCTGCAGGTTGACCGCATTGAAGCACGTTCCCGTTGCGGGGTCACCGACGGTGTCGCAACGGACCTGGAACGTGAGGTTGTCGTCCGGCTGGAGGCGGATCGGCGTCAGGCTCGGTTCGAAGAGTTGACCGCGGATGTTCGACAGCGACCACACGTACGCCTCCACTCCGTTGATCAGCAGCGAGGCTCGGCCGGTGTCGTTGTTCGAGTTCTCGATCCGCACTTCGGTGAGGTCGTACAGCGTTCCAGGTGGCACGGTGAACGAATCGTCCTCCGTTGCGAGCGCCGCCGGTGACACGCTGAGCCGGAAGAAATCCGGCTCGCCGTCGTCGGCATTCGGTCGTTCGTTGGTTCCGTCGGCGCCTTCGGCGAGGGTCGTGACCGGCGAATCGACGTTGCTCTCGGCTGCGATCTCGTCGACGGCGGCATCGAACCTGGCGAGGCGTTCGTCGACGCGATCTGCAGCTGCATCACGGATCTCGGGTCGGATCACACCGAACCACGCGAGGATCGCAGCGCCGAGGACGGCGACGACGGCAAGGGCTTTGCCAACCGCTGCGAGCGACAGCGTCGACGGTTGCACGAGCGCCAGCGACGCGGCACTCGGCTCATGACCCTGCTGCTCGGCCTCGACCTCGAAGTCCAAGGTGCGGGTCGCTCGCCGGAAGAGACCACGCTTGGCCTTG
>JBBKWQ010000318.1:0-10212 GCA_037969115.1 Ilumatobacteraceae bacterium | reverse complement strand
AGCTCGGCCAACGCTGCGGCGTCAGACCGTACGTGGCTCTCGGCGTCGACCGCCACCCAGCGGCCGGCCCACGGCGCAAGATCGAGTGTGCGAGCCATGCCGCAAGCGTACCCGAGCGGTGCTGCAGCGATCAGCCCATGACAGACGGGTGCTGGATGACTGATCTGGCGGACGTGGCGCGCTTGACGTGCCGATCAGGAGCGGTCGCTCGTGGCGGCCAACCCGAGCCGCTACCGAGCGTTCTCGCCGAGGCCGGACAATGATTCGCCGGTGCGTTGCGCGGTCAGGCGGTGGGGGTGAAACAAATCCTCAGACCGAGCGCGCGAGCGACGGCCCCCGCACCCACAGCTTTGTGGAATCATCGATGGATGAGCGCTTCTGATCAGTCCACACTCGTGACCAGATGGGCGCTCATCGGTGCCAGCGACATCGCGGCGACACGGATGATCCCTGCGATCCGTGCGCACGGTGGACACCTCAAGGTGGTCCAGTCCGGTAGCGCCGATTGGGCCACCGAGTATGCCGAGCGACACGGAATCGACGAGTGGACAACCTCAGTCGAGGACGCTGTGGCGCGCAGAGATGTCGACGCGGTGTACGTGAGCTCGCACAACGCCAAGCATCACGCCCAGGTCATCGCTGCGGCGCGCGCAGGTAAACACGTCTTGGCCGAGAAACCTCTCGCACTTTCCGTAGACGATGCCAGGGCGATGGTGGACGCATGCCGAGCAGCGGGGGTCGTGCTTGCGACGAATCACCATCTCCCGTCCAGCCCTGTGCACATGGCGATGAAGGAGATCGTTGCCTCGGGTGAGATCGGAAGCATTCGTGCGATTCATGTGAGCCATGCGGTCGGACTGCCCGATCACCTACGCGGCTGGAGGATCGACGATCCAGTCGGTGGCGGCGTCGTTCTCGACGTCTTTAGTCACGATGTGGCCGCGATCGCCGCGATCATCGGGGGGCAGGCGCAGACGGTGAGGGCAGCAGCCCGCACGGGGCCCGATGTTCCGGCGGCACCGGATTCGGTGATGACGGTCGTCGAATGGAGCAACGACGTGATCGTCCAAACGCACGATGCCTACGACAACTACGATCTGCCGACGAGTCTGGACATCCTCGGCGACGAGGGCGCGATCAGCAGTGTGATGTCGATGACTGGTGACCCCGTCGGCGAGGTAACGATCCATCACGGCAGCTTGACATCACCGGTTGCCATCCCCCTCCGCGTCGATCTTTATCTCTCCACGATCCGAGCCTTCGATGGGGCGATCCACAACGGCAACGAGCCGCGCGTCACCGGTCTCGATGGAGTGCGATCACTGGCGGCAGCAATGGCCGCGTTGGAGGCGCTGCAGACCGGCTGCGTGGCACAGGTGGAGCAGATTTTCTGACACGGCGATTCGGATCGGGATACCGGCGCAGGCAACATCCGAGGGCGCCACGTCGCCGGGCGCTGGTGGTCCGCTCCCATGAGGCATGCGTCATACGCGCCTGAGTCGGGTCATGCCGATGCAGGTACCCGCACAGGTCCGAGGGCCTGGTCAGCCTCGTCGACTTTCAGTGCGCCGGTCATGATCGCAACGGCGTCGTTCATATCGTGTGTGTCCGGGGTCACGACGGCAGCCCGACGGCCGAGGCGTTGCACGTGAATGCGATCAGCTACCTCGAACACCTGGGGCATGTTGTGCGAGATCAGAATGACCGGCATGCCGCGGGTACGGAGATCGTGGATCAGCTGAAGGACACGAGCGGATTCGCGGACGCCGAGGGCAGCGGTCGGCTCGTCCAGGATGATCACCTTGCTTCCGAACGCGGCTGCGCGTGCCACAGCGACGGCCTGGCGTTGGCCGCCCGAAAGTGTCTCGACGGCCTGGCTGATGTTCTGCACGGTCCCGATGCCGAGGTCCTGCAAGTGTTGGGTGGCCTCGGTGCGCATTCGCTTCGTATCCAACATCCGAAACACGTTGCCGAGGATCCCGTCTTTCCGAAGTTCACGACCGAGGTAGAGGTTGCTTGCAATGTCGAGAGCCGGCGAGACTGCCAGCGTCTGGAAAACAGTTTCGATTCCGGCGGCGCGGGCGTCGTGAGTGCTTCGGAAGTGCGCCTCCTTGCCGGCCACGTGCATGGTGCCCGAATCGGGCGCATAGGCGCCGGAGAAGCACTTGATGAGCGTCGATTTGCCCGCCCCGTTGTCGCCGATGACTGCGAGCACCTCGCCTGGAAACAAGTCGATGTCGGACCCGTTGAGGCCGACGACCTTTCCGAAGCGTTTGACGAGGCCACGTCCGCTGAGAAGTGGCTCGACCACCGTCATGCCTTCACCTTCCGGATCCATTGGTCGAGGGCGACTGCGGCGATGACCAGAATGCCGATCGCGAGGACTCGATACGCCTGGTCGAGGCCGGCGAGGGCCAGTCCATTCTGGACCACGGTGACGATCAGCGCACCGAGCAGGGTGCCGATCATCGTGCCGCGTCCGCCGAACAACGAAGTTCCGCCGATGACAACAGCGGTAATGGAATCAAGGTTGATGTCGGGAGCAACGTTGGGGCTGGCCGAACCGACGCGACCAATCGTGATCCAGCCTGCGACTCCGATGATCAGCCCGGCGACGACGTAGACGCTGAAGAGCACACGACTGGTGTTGATACCCGAGAGGTCAGCCGCTTCACGGTCGTCGCCCACAGCATAGACGTGTGTGCCCCAGGCCGTGCTCTTCAAGATGTAGGCGAAGATCGCGTAGACGGCGAGCATCACCAGCACGCCTGTCATGATTTGGAACGGTCCGATCTTGAACGCAGTACCCATGACCTTCAAGGATTCCGGCAGCTCAGGGCCCTGGATGGTTCGGGCCTTGAAGAAGATGAGGCTGAGCGCCGTGAAGATGCTGAGTGTGCCGAGAGTGACGATGAACGGTGGGAGTCCGAACTTGACGATCACGAATCCGTTGGCGGCCCCGGCGATCATCGCGAGAATAATGCCAGCTACGATCGCGACCGGTCCGGGAAGATCCCAACCGGCTACATTCGACGCACCCGCGGTCACGGCGAGGTTGGCCATCATCATTTGTCCAAACACCATGATGGCGCCGATGCTCAAGTCGATGCCGGCAGTCAGAATGATGAGGGTCTGAGCGATCGCAAGAGTTCCGACAATGACGGTCTGCTGTGTCATCAAGGAGAGATTCGTCGCGAGGATGAACCGATCGTTCAACATCGTGAAAATAATCATCGCGATGACGAGAACGAAGAGCGGACTCAGGTACGGATATCCGTGCAGCGTCGACTGAATCTTCGGCACAAATCCCGATCGCTCAGCGAACTCATCCGACAAGTCTTGAGTGGCTGTTGTCATCGTCACCTCGGTCTTCCTCGTGACAATCGGGGCAGCAGCCTCTCAGGCTGCTGCCCCTCAGATCGTGGATCGGGTGGTTAACCCCAGGCGTTGTCGATGCAGTACTGCGCGGTCTCCTGCGGCGCAGCTTGCACGGTGTCCATCGGGTCATCGGTGCAGAGAGCGACACCTGTGTCGAAGAACGTCCCATCGGCTGACGTGTTCGACGGCGGGGCATCGCCATCGGCGATCGCCTTAATCGCTTCGACTCCCAGACTCGCCATGCGCAGCGGGTACTGCTGCGATGTCGCCTGGATGCTGCCCCCCTGGACCGCTTGGACGCCGGCCAGCCCACCATCGACCGAGACGATGATCACGTCCTCCCCGATGGTCTTGCCGGCCGCCTCCAAAGCTGCTGCCGCACCGAACGCCGTTGGCTCGTTGATTGTGTACACGACGTTGATGTCGGAGTTCTTCGACAGGCAGGTCTCCATGCCAGTGCGTCCGCCCTCTTCGTTGGCGCCCGTTGCCTCGATACAGGCGATCTCATATTCGCCGCCAGCGCCAGTCGTGTAGGATCCCGTCTCGGCCTCGTCGCCGATGACGGTCAGCTCGCCGATGTCGATTCCCATGCCTCTGAGGAAGCCGTTGTCACGGCAGTAGTCCACCGAAACGGTACGGTCGTCGAAGATGATCAGTCGGGCGATCACAGCCTTCTCGCCGTTCAGCTTGCCGGCAGCCCACTCGCCGATGGCTTCGCCAGCCAGGCAGTTGTCGGTTGCGAAAGTGATGTCGACGACGTCCGGCGGATCGGTCGGCGTGTCGAGCGCGATCACATAGAGACCAGCGTCGCGGGCCTTCTGAATCGCCTGATTGACGTTGACCGACATCGGCGTGATGAGGATTCCGTCCTGACCCGCGGCGATGGCGTTTTCGATGAGATCGATCTGACCCTGGTCATCACCTTCGGCCCGGCCTGAGCCGATTGTGATGTCAACGCCCAACTCGTCAGCCTTGGCCTTCGCGCCTTCCTGCATGGCTACGAAGAACGGGTTGGTGCTGTCCTTCGTAATGAGCGAAACGGCGACTCCGTCGCCGCTCGCCTCGGTGTCACTGGGGGCGGGCGCGTCGGTGTCACTGGTGGCGGTCGCGTCGGTGTCACTGGTGGCGGTCGCCTCAGTGCCACTGGTGTCGGTCCCCTCGTTGTCAGAGCCGCACGCCGCAACAACCAATGCCAGCGCGACGCCGACGATGAGTACCCGGATACGACCGGGTGAATTTCCCGTGAACATCGTTGCTCCCCCTATAGATGTCGGACTGCCGCGAACGTACAGCCCCCTCGTCCGATTGTCCAGTTGTCAAGGATCGCTCTCACTCGTTCCCGATGTCGGCAGCGATCGCAGTACCCCGGTGTGATCATTCGATCGCGAGGCGAGGATGCCTGGTGATCTCGTCCTCACCGTCGGGGGTCTGGCGATCTCATTGCGGTCGAACGAACCCGGACCCCGCCAGCTCGAGACACGTGTCGACATCTTCGACCGATCCGACCGTCGTCTGTGACCGAAGACTGCTCGCTGCAACTGCATGAGCGAGCTGTAGAGCGTGCTCAACCGGCCAGCCCGTGTGCAGGGCCCATAACATTCCCGCTGCGAAAGCGTCGCCTGCGCCGACTGTGCTGCCGATGGCCTCGGGCGGCACCGACACTGATGGGCACTCGATGACTTGCCCCTCGCGGGTCACGCAGACGGCACCCTCGGGATAATGAACCGCCACCAATCGCATATTCCCCTCGTCGAGAACCGCCAGAGCTGCCTCACGACACAGCGACCGATCGGTTCGGCCGTCTCTGATTGTCGGAATCCCCGAGAGGCCTCCGATTTCATGGTCGTTGACGATCAAGGTGTCGAGATACGGCAGACAGGGTAGGCAGATTTGCCGAATTCGTGTGCCTTCGATCGACACCAGTTCGACATTGGTCTCAAGTCCGGCTGACTTTGCGGTCCTGAGTATCGTCACCCAACCATTTGGGTCGTCGCGCCACGGGTTATCGAGGTGTTTGTGGAGCCCCAACAAGCCCAGGTGGAGGACGTGGCATGTGGTCGACCAGAAGTCGAAGTGATCGGGCGTCAACAGGTCGTTCGTGCCGACGTCGTGGAAGAAGGTCCGTTTCCCAGTTCCCTTCACCGACATGACGTCGGTGTAGGACGTGGCCGCCTCGTCGGTTCGGTGCAACTGCCCGGTGCCGATGCCCATCTCGCGGGCCTTCTCGAACAAGAAGTCACCGTCGGCATCGTTGCCCAGTAGACCGATCGCTTCGACCGGCATGGTTGCGTCAAGCTTACGTATGTCGACTCCGAAGTTGTGGGCAGAACCACCCCCTTGCTGATCCGTCTCCGTGATACGAGCGAGCGTCTCCTGGTCCGGCCAGTGGTCGACCAACTTGATGCGATCAACCGCCCACGAACCGCCACAGACGAAGCCGCGCCGTTTGGTCGTCGTCACGACATCAGCACGGGATCAGTGATCTCGAGATCCTCGGACAGGCTTCGATGAGGACTGATACCCAGCTCTGCGAGATGCTCGTGATACAGCCGCACGGCCAGTTCGGGTGAGGCCCTCTGCTCGATCGTCTCGCGCAACAACCTCACGAGTTCCAACGGCGCTTCGGACAAATTTATCTTGCGACCGAACAGCGCAACCCTTGCCCCCGATTGCTCCGCCTGATGCGCAAGCTCGAAGGTATCCCGGGTCGTGCCTTTCGCTCCGCCGAGAATTCCGACAATGAGATTCTCAGGATCGTACGACGAAAGCTCGGACATGGCTCGTTGGCCGTTGAACTGGATCTTCAGAAACTGTGGCGCGTCCCTCGCCGTGACTCCTGCGACGGCCTTGATGATCATGTCGTTGATGTAGTCGCCCAGTTCGGCTTCCGGGATTCCGATATCGAAGGCGGGATTGAAGACTTCGAGAAAGTGTTGGAACTCGAATGGGCGAACCGCTTGGCGAAAGTCCCGGTAGGCCTCGAGACTGGCCCGGTCGGCTTCGAGGTGGTTAGAAAACGTCATGGAATACAAGCCGAGGCCACAGAACGCCGACACCGAGCCGATGTCCGCTGTCGAGAACGGACGTGACCGCGACTCACGGTAGTTGGAACCTCGTGCCATCCAGATGTCGGTCGCGTCGTTCATCCTGACCGCAGGCGTTACCGCGGATCCCTTGAACACGCCCTTGCGGTTCAGGGTTTCGGCCGAGGAAGCCGACAGCAACATCACGTCCACGAGACCCGATCGGGTCATCGCAGTGATCGCATCGAGATAGTCCGCTTTCACCTTCAGGGCTCCGTCGACTTTCGGCCCCGGAGCGAGCAGGCCGAACGCCATGTCGCCGTCCTTGGCGTCGGCGACGATGAAGTCCTCTGGGGTGTACCGACCCGATCGCATGTTCGCGAGCTTTCGTTCCACGGATTTCTCAGGTGCTTCCACGGACGGCGATCGTAGACGCACGGCGGCTCCGATGACCACGAGCGACTGGTAGAACTGCTCACCATGTACTCACCCGAAAAAGACCGTTACGACACCATGACCTATGCCCGGTGCGGTACCCGCGGGTTGAAGCTCCCACGAATCTCGCTCGGACTCTGGCAGAACTTCGGCGAGCAAGCGCTGACCGAAGAGGCTCGCCGGATGATCCTCAAGTCGTTTGATGCGGGAATCACACATTTCGACCTCGCCAACAACTACGGACCGCCGCCGGGATCGGCGGAAACGAATTTCGGTGTGTTACTCGCCGGCGATCTGAAGCCATATCGCGACGAGCTCGTGATCTCGACCAAGGCCGGCTATCTCATGTGGGATGGCCCCTATGGCGAGTGGGGAAGCCGCAAGAGCCTCCTGGCGAGCCTCGATCAGTCACTCCAGCGGATGGGACTCGAGTACGTCGACATTTTCTACTCGCACCGCTTCGACCCCGATACCCCGCTCGAAGAGACGATGGGTGCGCTCGACCATGCTGTGCGTTCGGGCAGGGCGCTGTATGCCGGCATCTCCTCGTACGGTCCGGAGAGGACGCGTGAGGCCGTCGAGATTCTTCGGGAACTGAACACGCCGTGCCTCATCCATCAACCGTCGTACTCGTTGCTGAATCGTTGGATCGAAGGCGGACTGACCGACGTGCTCCGCGACGAAGGTATCGGCTGCATTGCGTTCTCCCCATTGGCCCAGGGTCTGCTCACCAACAAGTACGTCGACGGAATTCCCTCCGACTCGCGTGCCGCCGAGGCCGGCTCCTTCGATCCCCAAATCGTCAACGATGCGAACCTCGCACGGGTACGCGGACTGCGAGCGATCGCCGAAGCACGAGGGCAGTCGCTCGCCCAGATGTCGATCTCGTGGGTGCTCCGAGACAACGTGATCACCGCAGCGTTGATCGGCGCCAGTCGCTGGGAGCAGATCGCCGATTGCCTCGGCGCTCTCGAACACATCGACTTTTCCGACGACGAGCTGACCGCCATCGACCAGTTCGCGGTCGACGGCGGAGTCAATCTGTGGGCACAGTCAAGCGCTGCCGGCTGAGTCCGAGGTGGCTCGAGTATCCCCTCTCCATCGCCAAGCCGTCGCCCACGCCTCGAGCGGGGCTCGGGTCGGGGGCGAGTTGTCGTCGTTCAGCGGCCAGGAACGAGCGCCACTACCATGACCTCGCACGTCCGCTGATCCGAGAGGGCACGTCACCTGCCAATGAATCCGTTTTCACTTCCGCCCAACACCTTCGAACATTTCTACAAGGGCGGCAGCCGCATTTCCGGACTTCGCAACTCGCCGTTCGGCTCACACCGACCTGAGGAATGGTTGGGCTCGGTCGTCACTCGATTTGGAGAATCGACAACTGGGCTCACGCCTTTCGGTGAGAGCACGTTGCGGGCGGAAATCGAGGCGAATCCGATCGACTGGCTGGGAGCCGAGCACGTGGCCCGTCACGGGTCCTCGCCGAGTGTGTTGGTGAAGCTGCTCGACCCGGCACAGCGGTTGCCAGTTCACGTTCATCCGACTCGTAGCTTCGCACGCGAACATCTCGATTGTCCGTATGGAAAGACGGAGGCCTGGGTCATCCTCGAATCTGAGATTTCGGGCGGCGAGGTATTCGTCGGCACCCACAGAGCGGTCGCTCATCAAGAGTGGGCCGACCTCGTCGCAGAACAGGATTCGGAGGCCATGCTAGATCTGCTCCGACCGATCACCGTTCGCTCCGGCGACGCTGTCCTCGTCCCTGCCGGTACGCCTCATGCAATTGGTCAAGATCTTCTCGTTCTGGAGCTTCAGGAGCCGACCGATCTCTCGTTGTTGCTCGAATGGCGCGATTTCGACATAGATGGAGCGATAGATGGCCACCTTGGTCTGGGTTTCGACGTAGCAATTGGTGCCATCCGCCCCGATGCGTTGACCGACGCCGACTTGGAACGACTGGTTACGCGAGCGACTCCCCCCCAAGGACAACTTGAAGACACTGTCGTCTCGGTCATGCCCCCGGAAGCCGACCTCTACTTTCGGGCCTGGGCAGTCCACTCCTCAGTCCAGGTCAAGCTGCCGGACGGATTCGGCGTGCTGCTCGTCGTCGATGGTGAGGGTCAGCTGGTTCACAATTCGGGCTCGATCAACATTCGCCGGGGAGACGCGTTCGTCGTCCCAGCGGGGGCGTGTCCGTGCACGCTCTCTGGTCCCGTAACCGGGTACTTCTCCCAACCCCCTTCTCCAACCTCCTGCGAACCCCGAGAATGGGACATGCCGTCTTCTCGGAGCAGAGCGTGACCTTCTCCGAGCACAGCGTGCCGCCGCTCCACCTGACAGTAGCTTCCCTGGTCGAATGGATACGCCGAGATGCAGCGGGGCGCACTCGGTATCTGTTTGGCTTGGCCGGACCGCCGGGAAGCGGCAAGTCGACGATCGCCTCGACTCTCGCGCACGAGCTCGGAGCGCCAATTGCACCGATGGACGGGTTCCACCTCCCGAACCGAACCCTTGAAGAGCGTGGACTGCGGGGGGTGAAGGGCGCTCCGGAGACTTTCGCAGCTGACGAGTTCGCGGGCGTAGTTCGAAGACTTCGAGCCGCAACAGACGACGTCCTCATACCTGACTTTGACCGAATAGTTGATGACCCACGCCCAGACCGCATCCGGCTGCGCTCGAGTGACACCATCATCATCGTCGAAGGGAACTATCTCCTTCTCGATCGTGATCCGTGGTCGACGCTCCGGGATTGCCTTGATGCCGTCGGGTACGTTGACACCGACCCTGAGGTAAGGATCGCACGCCTGATCGCCCGCCATGTGCAGTTTGGTAGAACGCCGGAGGCGGCCGCAACGTTCGTTCGCGAATCCGACGAGCGCAACACTGAGATCATCGAAGCAACACGCCGCCGATCGGACCTCTTCATCGAAGGCTCACCATGAACTGAAGAGATCGATCGAGGGAGGTCGGGCGGGTCGGGAGCTGGTGCGGTAACCGGTGCTGGCGGGCTGGGTCCACAACGAGTTCATCGTCGTGATGCGTTCGTTCACGAAGAAGTCGATCGCCGCGAACTGGGCGGCCGAGTTCCCGTGACGGAAGTAGGCACCCCATCCGGTCAAGAACCGGTTGAGTCCGCCGGGGACGTGGTCGACGGGCCATGGTTGACGTTCGAGCGCTCAAGATGTCGAGAGTTCGGCCCGCCGGCTCAGAAGCCGCGTCCGTTACTCCCGCAGTTACTCCCGCGACACGGTTCGAACGACGACACGATCGCCCTGAACAGGGCCATGCATCAGCGACAAGCGTGCGCAATCCCTCCCGTTCCGCTGGTGGCTCCGTGGACGTTCGCCGACGTCCACGGAGGTGTACCGAATTCTGC
>JBBKWQ010000317.1:0-3550 GCA_037969115.1 Ilumatobacteraceae bacterium | reverse complement strand
TCGCCGAAGGGAACGCTCGCGGTCTGGGATGACGAACACTTGGTGTTCGCCGATATCGCCTCCCCGAACACGTCGGCGAATCTGGACCGGAACCCGGCTGTGGAGATCAACGTCGTGGATGCCGCTCATCCGGCGTGGCTACCGGTTTGCTGGAACCGCGGTCGTTCACCGTGGCGGATCAACGTTCGAGTCTGGCGTGGACTTCTACGAAGCCGTGTTCAGGTCGTGGCGTAGAGATCACCAGCGAGATACTTCAGGCCGGTGTCGCATGCGACGGTGGCCACGATCTTGCCCACGCCGAGTTCGACTGCGAGGTCGATCGCCGCAGCGACGTTCAGGCCCGTGGATGTTCCGGCGAGAAGGCCCTCCTCGGCGGCGAGTCGGCGCGCCATCGCCCGTCCGTCGGCTTCGTCGATCGCGCGGACCTCGTCGTAGCGGTCGGCATCGAGGAGCGGCGGCACGAATCCGATGCCGGTCCCCTCGACGCTGTGTGTGCCTGGCTCACCGCCGGAGATGACTGCGGTGCTCGCGGGCTCGATGATGACAATCCGAGTATCGGCACCCGCTGCGGCCAGTGCCCCGGACACACCCATCGCGAGGCCTGCAGTGCCGACCATCGCGCAGAACACGTCGATCGGACGATCCACCTGCTCGAGGAGCTCGCGGCCGATCTCTCGGTAGCCCGCCAGCGAGTCGGCGTTGTTCAGCTGATCGGTCCAGTAGGTCCCCGGCTCGGCCGCGAACACGGCCGCCTGCGCGATCATGCGAGGGGTCAGATCGGGGGTCACTTTGCCACCGTCGCTCTCGACGATCGTGAGATCGGCTCCGAAGGCTTGCATCGTCTTGAGCTTCTCTGCGGCGAACGCATCCGACGACACGACCCGGAAGCGATAGCCCTTCGCCGCACACACGTATGCGAGCGACGAGCCCGTGCTCCCGCCGGTGTACTCGACCACCGTCATGCCCGGCGTCAGGTCGCCGCGACGTTCAGCCGCGGTGATCATCGCAAGAGCCATCCGGTCCTTGTACGAGCCGGTGGGGTTGAACCACTCGAGCTTCACGAAGACATCAGCCGCGCCCTGCGGAACGACCTTGGCCAATCTCACGACCGGGGTGTGCCCGACTACGTCCAACATCGATTCACCGATCGGCACGATCATCTCCGGTCCGCCAGGTCGGGCGCAGGTAGCACGTCACCGTGAGATGCCGATCTGGACTTCGTTGAGCGCTCGGTGCAGCGCCGGATTGTCGATGTCATGCGCAAGCAGGCGTCCTGCCTCCACGGCATCGGTATCGCCGAGTCGTGCGCGATGGAGGTGGCCGTACACGAGCATTTCGCTCATCTCGCAGCGTGCCGCGAGCGTGGTGAATGTTTCGAGGAGTTCTGCCGCGCGGTCATGGTCGCCGATATCGCTGGCGAGGTGGATCATCGAATCGAGTACGGCCGCGCGCACCCACTGGTACTGGTCGGTCACTGATCCGCATCGACGCAATGCTTCCTCGAGCCACGTCGCTGCTCTCGAGCGATCACCGTTGCGGGCGCTGACCATACCGAGCATCCGCGCTGTCATTGCTTCCCAGCAAGGATCACCCAGCTGACATGCGAGTGTCCACGCCTGCTCGATGCCCCCGACGTCACTGCGAAGACCGCCCTCCCTCAGGTCGAGCTCGGCACGCAACGCTTGCGGCCACGGGAGAAAGGCGAGCCATCGCTCCTCGTGGACCAACTCGATCGAGGCATCGAGTGCCACGGCCGCCTGTGAGCGCTCGTCGCGTAACAGGTGGGCCCGTCCGAGGATTGACAGCGACCATGCCTGCTGACGACGGTCTCCACAACGGACCGCAGCGACGATCGAGCGCTGGAGCATGTCGATCGCTCGGGGATAGTCGCCACTGTCGGAGGCGCTCATGCCGTGGACACCGAGGATCGCGGCCATCGAGACGTCATCGTCCGCGTGCTGCGCGGCGCGCACCAACCAGTCGCTTGCCGTGGACAGCCGTCCCGCCTGAACTTCGACGAACCCGAGTTCGCGACACGCCGTGGCCAGGGACCTTCGCTCCTGACTCATCGCTGCGACGCGCACCGCATCGTGCAATACCGCGGAGCCCTCCCCATCGCGCCCTCGGACACTGTGCACCAACGCGCTGCCGAGTGCAACGAGCGCCCGCCCACGGAGAGCGGCGTCGACGTCCTCGGATGACGTGTCGACCGCACGCTGAAGACAATCGACACCGGCATCCGCCGCCCCGGCCAGCAGTGCCGCCCGTCCGGCTTCCAACAGGCCCAGTACCTCGGCGCTTCCACCGACGGAAACAGCATCACGAACGACCTGCGGACGCGCCGCAGCGCGAAGCGCCGGCGAGGGCGTCACGCCAAGCTCGCGTCGCAGCACGTCCTCTGCCACCGCAATCTGCTGGAGCGCCGCCGCCTGGCCGCCCGACGCTGCGAGACAGCGCACGAGCAATTCGTGGGAGCCTTCGTCGAAACGATTGCGGGCGACCAGCCGGGACGCGAACTCAACCGCTTCCGGTGCCCGGCCGTCGGCCAACAGGTCGAGAGCCGCTTCGCGTAGCCGGGCCTCGATCGCGGCCGCCACTCGGCACCGCTCGACGATCAGCCAGGACTCGAACGCTGCGCAACCATCGACATGCACTCCCTCCAAGAACTCTCCACTCATCTGAAGCAGCCCAGAGCGATCAACGACCGATGACGACAAGACATCGAGATCGAATGCCGCGCCCGCGATGACCGACGAGATCGGGTTCCCTCGCAACGCATCAGACGCCCCCAGGGCACGCCGCAACTCCGACAGGGACCATCGAAGTGCGCCGAACGGATCGTCGGCGTCAGCGAACAGCAGCTCGGCCAGCTGTTGACGAGACACCTCGCGCTCGGCGAGAAAGACGTACGCGAGCAACGCCCACGCCTTACGGCCCCGCGGACCGCGGCCCGCTTGTCCGTTCCGCTCGATGCTGGGCGGGCCGATCAATCGGATCACGACGTCCAAGGGTTCGGGTTCGGCGATGAGGACCATCGGCTGCGCGCCTCCTTGAGCCATAGTGTCGCACCCCACGTCGAGGCCGCGCGCCCTAACGGGCTGGCAGCCAGCGACGACGCGCCGTCTCGTCGCAATCAGGCCGGAACACCCGCCGCCAGGGACTTGACCGCCTCGGTGGTCAACGCTTGACCACCGATACCCCAGTCGCCGCTCTTGGCCTCCTCGATGATCACCCACGTGACCGAGCGCATGTTCTCGCCCTCGATGCCGACCATCGTGTCGGTCAACTTCTCGATCATCTCCTGCTTCTGTGCAGCGTCAAAGACGCCCTCAATCAGTTTCACATTGATCATCGGCATATCGACTTCCTTCCATTCGGCAATCACCCAGCGACCATCACTGGATGAGCCCCGACGGTACGACGCAAGCGTGTGACGAGCCGTGTGATGTGCTGCAGCCGATGAGAACGACGGAGAAAATCGGGCGCCGAACGCGATGAGCCGACAGGATGTTCAGATCGGGGGCACGATCCACCCACCACCAACGACGCC
>JBBKWQ010000316.1:0-5134 GCA_037969115.1 Ilumatobacteraceae bacterium | reverse complement strand
GAGCTGCGATGTCGTGCAACGCGTTCAGAACCCAGCTTGGGGCCACGCAGGAGTGGCACCGATCGCCTCGAATCGCTGCCGACGCAACCACCGCCCGAAGCTGGATTCGAAGGCAGCGGGGACGGGGCACACTCGCCATGTTCGCAATCGTGCTCATCGTCGCGCCCGGTGCTCCCGCTCACGCTCAGGAAGGGTCAGATGGCGCCGTGATCGACGACCCCGGACCGGGGTGGTCGGAGATGCCCAGCACCGACGTACCTCAGCTGGGTCTCCCGGGAACGACGACTCGTGCGTGGCAACGTGACGACGGTGTGCTGGAGATCACCTCCTACCCCAACGACTTGTGCGCCTTCATCGGCGTTGACAGTCGAACCCAGGCCCTGACGGGTGCGTGGGCGATCGGGTTGACGTACCTGGCCGAGGAGGCCGGCGTCGAGTACTTCGGCGGCGGCCAGCCACTCACACGCATGGCCACGTTCAGCGGCAGTCACCACACGTTCTCGATCACCATGTTCTCGTTCAGCGAATCGGCCGAACAGCTCGACACCGAACTTCGCACGATCGTCGAGCAACAAGTCGCCGACGAGCTGCCACTCGCTACGCCGTCCAAGAGACAGCACAGCCGCCTCGACGACCTCGTTCTCTCCACGTCCCTGGAAGATCCAACCTTGACCGCACTCCCGATCGACCTCGACACGTTCGGCTGCGAGGAGCCGAACACTCCCGTGCTCGCATTTCTCGAACGGAACACGGTGGAGCGCAGCCGACTGTTCAACGCCGCGCAGTCGATCGTTGTCATCAGCCTCGCCGAGTACCCCTATGCAACGTTCGCTGCGGCATCAATCGGTGTCCGGTTCTCGCCGGAGTTGGCGACGCCCATCGACGTGGCCGGGCTCGAACGCATCCCTGATGCAACCGCTTGGGCCTTTCGTGAAACGCCCGGCCAGGTACTCATCCGATTCCGCCGAGGCGACATCGTGGTGGACTCGACTGCCTCGGCCAGTTCGCAGCCCGTCGCCGGAGCACTCGCTTTGGACTACGCGATCGCTCAGTCCGATCGGCTGCCAGCGGGCGGTACGTCCGCGTTGGTGTTCCCGAGCACGGCCGAGAGTCTCGTCACGGCGACCGGCATGATTGGTTTCCTCGGGATCGCGACCATCGCCGTTCGGTTGTTCCGAGGCCGCCGCCCCAGTCCTCGCGAGCGGTCGATACAGACCGCCGCAAGTGTTGTACGACTGGTCGACGTCGATCCCGTCTCGGCCCGGCTGCGTCGGTTGGGCCGCTGGGTCGCCACGTTGCAGGTGACCTCGATCACGCTCGTGCTGGTGGTGATCGCGGCCGATGTCGGTGCCTGGAGGTGGGTCGTCGGAGCTGGCGGGATCGTCGTCGGATTCGCCGTCACACTCGTCGGTCGGCGCCTGGAGTGGGCGCTGGTCCACACAGATCGGTTGCGGCGTCGATATCACTCCTCTGTCTCGGCCGCGGTCGCGTCGAGCTGTGCTGTTGTCATCGTGGTCGTCGGAGGTGCGACGCTGATCCTCGGATTGCGCGAGATCGTGCTGGCCCCGTCGCTGTCGCACCTCCAACGCGCCGACCAGCTCGGCATCGACCCAGCACTGCTTTCGTGGGTCCTGCTTGCCGCCGGTGTCGTCGCGCTGGTGGTGGGCACGCTCGTGTTCCGACTTTCACGCGCGCTGACCCGCGTGGGGTGGCGTCAGGCCGACAGCGAGCAGGCACCAGTGCTCTACCTGCGATCGTTCGAGGACGACCGCCTCACGGTCCCTGCTGTGCTGTCGGCCCGGCGGCCTTTCGTCGAGTTCTTCACGCTCCGAGGGCGTGAGCCGTTCGAGGAATCCGTCGCGTGGGAGCTCGCCAACATCGGTCCGGTCATTGCGATCGGCCGACCCGGAATCTCACGCGCGACGCTGGGCGCAGCACGCGAACACTTCGGCGACGAGTGGCGAGAAAGAATCGAAGAGCGGATGGCTGCGGCGGCCTTGATCGTCGTCACGGTCGGAGCGACCCCAGGTTTGGCATGGGAACTGTCACACGTCACTCAGCACGGCCATCTCGACAAGGTGAGATTCGTGATTCCGCCTGTGTCAGCCCAAGACGCGGCGGCGCGCTGGACCTTCACTTCGGCCTCTCTTGGCATCCACGACGAACAGGCGATTCCCGACACCTTGCCGATCGATACGCGTGTGGTCAGGCTCGGTTCTGAGAACGTGTCGGCATTCGTCGGGTCGGCCGGCGACGAGGCCGACTACCGCGCATCGATCGCTCTGGCAGCGACCACCTTGTGACACCGTGGCTCGCGAGCACAACCGCCACGTGCCGCGTGTTGCCAAACTGTACGAGCAGCGCGATACGACAAATCTACGCGGACAGGCCGTCGAGCGCGGCGATCATGCGGGTGTAGCTGTGGGTGTCGGCGCCTGGTCGAGACCTTGGGCATGCTCCGCACCGCGGCCCGCGAGCGAGTGCGTTGCGGCTCACTCGGTGCGGTACAGCAGCCGTTCGTAGTCGTCGAGCATCCGTTTGACGGCGAAGCGTTCCGACGTCGACTCGATGCTCGCACGCATCATCGACTCCCACCGCTCCGGATCGTCGGAGAACGTGGGCAGCACCTTGTCGAGGAGGACGGCGTAGAGCGCCGCGGCGTCGTGTTCGTCGAGTTCGTCCATGTCGTCGGATTCGAAACCGTCGCCGATCTGCCAGCCGTTCACGCCGTCCTGGCAGGCCTCGGGCCACCAGCCGTCCAGGACCGAGCAGTTCAGTACACCGTTCATGGCGGCCTTCATTCCGCTCGTGCCGCTTGCTTCTTGGGGGCGTCGTGGATTGTTGAGCCAGACGTCGGTGCCCCGCGTGAGCATCTTGCCGATCTCCATGTCGTAGTCCTGGAGGAACACGACGGCGTTCGGGAACCGTCGGGACATCTCGACGAGCTGGGCCACGATGTCCTTGCCCGTGTCGTCGAGCGGGTGGGCCTTTCCGCTGAACACGATCTGCACGTCACCGCGCTCGAAGTACGGCCCGATGCGTTCGATGTCGCTGAACAAGAGGTCGCTGCGCTTGTACGGTGCCGCTCGGCGGCTGAAGCCGATGATGATCTTGTCCTGGCGGAGCCGGGTGCCGGTCCGCTCCTCGATGAACTCGATCAGCTCGGACTTGATCTCGTCGTGGACGGGCCGGAGGGACTGACCGGTCGCGAACGCGGCGGTGATCCGGCCGTCGACCCAGGTGGGGGTGTGGATGCAATTCGTGATCGGGACGATCTCGCAGCGACCGTCCACGTGCTCCCACATGTCGTTCGCGGTCTCGGCGTGGAGTTCAGCGACCGCATTGGCCCGCCGCGAGAGTCGCAGGGCCGCGACGGTCATGTTGAACGGGTTGCCGCCGATCCGCTCCATCTGCTCGAGCGTGAGGCCCAGCGTCGCGCCCATGTACTCCATCGTTCGCAGCTCGTGGCTCTCGTTGCCCTGGATGACCGGGGTGTGGGTCGTGAAGACGACCTCGTCTCGCGTGGCCTGCCATGCGTCGTCGAAGTCGACGCCCTGTGACCTGCGCTCCTCGATGAGTTCGAGCGCGGCGAGCACGGCGTGGCCCTCGTTGAAGTGGTACACGTCCACGTCGATGCCGAGCGCACGCAGTGCGCGTACGCCGCCGACGCCTAACACGATCTCCTGCGCCAGCCGTTCTTCGGCGAACCAGCCGTAGAGCTGTCCGCAGATCCACCGGTCCGGCGCCGCATTCGCCTCGATGTCGGTGTCGAGCAGGTAGATCGGAGCGTTGCCGTAGGCCTCTGTCAGCCAGACCTTCACGTGGACCTCGTGGTCGCGGACGGTGACCGGCACGGTGACGCCGGTGTCGACGAAGTCGTAGTGGCGCACCGGGTAGCTGTCGTACGGCCGCCCGTCGTCGCCGATGCGTTGGTCCGTGTAGCCCTGCTTCCACTTGATGCCGAGGCCGATGATCGGTCGTTCGTGGTCGTGAGCGCCCTTCAGGTAGTCGCCGGCGAGGATGCCGAGGCCGCCGGCGTACAACTTGAGGTCGGTGTGCAAGCCGTACTCCATGCAGAAGTAGGCCACGCTTGGGCGGGAGATGGCTGGATCTGACGCGGTCATCGCAGTGCTCTCCGTTGATGTCTCGGCGCCGAAGTCGGCGGTGTCGGGTTCCTTCGACCCTATCGAGGCCGACTCGACTGGAATGAAGGCCGCATCGACATCAGCTGGCACGACCTGTCGAACCTCGGCGTTTCGGTTCTCGATTCGGGCGAACATCATCGGGCGCTTGCACGATCAGACGCATGGGCGTCCGCCAACGCCTGGATCACCGGACCCGACTCTGCGTCCACGCGGTTCGCTCGGCCCAAACGGCAACGGAACGCCCGATCGACGTCGCGGGGTCACCGCAAAGGGCACTATGGCCGTGGGCTGCAACGGTGCCGAGACGTACATTGACGGTGAGGAGGCAATCGCACGCTGTTCGCGCTCATAATGTCTGGCGCAGATCCGGCGTTCTGGGGCAGTCACCTTACGGGCTACCCGTTCGCCACCTCGTCGCAGAGTGCTCCGGTCGCCGTATCTGCACAGCGATTCGACACGTAGGTAGCTGGATCGGCTCCGTCGAGAGCATCAGGGAATCGCTCCGACGCAGCAGCGAACTCCGCGAGAGTGCTGCACGCTGCAATCGCAGGGTCGATGTCCGTCACCGTGTCCCGCATGTCATCAACGTCGTGTGCGGCCTTCATGGCTGACTCGCAACCGGTCAAGTCGTCGCCACCTCCGCATGCGGTCAGTGTCGCTGCCAGGACCAGTAGTGCCGTCAGCCGGTTGACCATTCGCTTCACAGTAGCCACTTGGCCTCCACCGGTCCCTGAGTTCCGGTCGCGAGACGCACCGCCCGCTTCGGTGCTCGTGGCGGTCGACCAGCCAGCCCCGGTAGGCACCGTGGCCGGCTTCCCGCCGACAATCCGGCGTTCCGGGACACCCCGAGCGGGTCATCGAGTAGGCGTCTGGAGACACCCGACGGACCGCATTCGGATACTTGCTCGGCTACCAACCTGCGGGCGGCTACTGGTAGGCCAAGCCTGTGGTCAGCATGGCGACGTCCACCTCGTCGAGGCTCGCGCGCA
>JBBKWQ010000315.1:0-3568 GCA_037969115.1 Ilumatobacteraceae bacterium | reverse complement strand
GTCGATCTCGCTGTGATGGCGAGCCTCGCGACACTCGGTGAGATCGTCGACTATCTGAGCGACCAGATCGGTGGGACGTCGGCGGAAGCCGCCGAGAACCGGGACGCGGGCAACGTGGCTTCCGGAGCGTTCGGCCGGTTTGTCGTTCGGAGCGCCCCGTCGGAAGCGGAGGGCAGCGCCGCGCCCGGCCTGTTCAACGGCAGGATCGAGGTCACCGACGACGGATTCGGGATCGCCGAAGCGCTCGTGGCGCGCTTGGTCGAGCACGGCGTCGACGCAGCACTCGCGGTCGTGGGTGAATCACACGGGCACATCGGCGTGATCTACCTCGGCAACCTTCGCACGACCCGCGATGTCGACGCGGCGCTCTCGTGGAATCGGGACGCATTCGAAGCCGCCCAGGATTTCGCTCGCGCTGGAATCGACGATGGGCTCTTCGTCGTCGTCGACGATCAGTACGAGGCGTTGCTCGACAGCGACACCGGCCGCGTGTGGTCGAGCGGGCTGACCGCCCTCGCTCGCACTGCTGCCATCGAATGGCCCGCGACAACCGTGAGGTCGATCGGCATCGAACGCGTTGATCGGAGCTCCGATGCCATCGCCCGCGCGATCGCCGACGAACTGCTTCACGGCGGCCCCTGTCCGGAAGTCGGCCTGGCCGCGGACGGAACTCGGGTCACATTGAGCGCTGTCTCCGTCGAGGTCGAGCAAGGTTCGCTCCCGCTCGGACCGTCAGACGTGATCGTCGTGTCGGGCGGAGGTCGCGGCGTCACCGCCGCGACGATGATCGAGTTGGCGCGAGCGTCGTCGGCAACCTTCGTGCTGCTCGGCAGGTCGCACCTCGACGACGAGCCAGAGCAGTACCGCTCAGCGGCCGACGACGCATCGCTGAAGCGAATCGTGCTCGATGCCGCGACGGCGGCAGGAGACAGCATGACGCCTGCGGAGCTCGACAGCGTGACCGGCAAGGTGCTCGCCAACCGCGAGATCCGTGCAACGATCGCGGCGATCGGTCTCGCTGGCGGCAGCGCTCACTACCGCGCCGTCGACATCATCGATCTCGACAAGGTCGAGCACGCGCTCGCGACGGTCCGCACCGAGATCGGGCCGATCACCGCTGTCGTTCACGGCGCCGGGGTGTTGGCCGACAAGCTGATCGTCGACAAGGAGTCCGCGCAGTTCGACCGCGTCTTCGACACGAAAGTGGTCGGCCTGCGGAACCTCCTGTCGGCCACCGGCGACGACGCCCTGAAGGTGTTGTGTCTGTTCTCGTCGGTTGCTGCCCGTACCGGCAACGTTGGGCAGGTCGACTATGCGATGGCTAACGAGGTCCTCAACAAGGTCGCGATCCGCGAGCGGGCGAGGCGCGGCGGCCAGTGCGTCGTCAAGTCGCTCGGCTGGGGTCCGTGGGCGGGCGGCATGGTCACACCAGCGCTGAAACGACACTTCGAGTCGATGGGTGTGGAACTGATCGATCTCGACGTCGGTGCTCGGATGCTGGTCGATGAACTCGCGAGCCCGCAAGTCGATCAGGTCGAGGTGGTGCTCGGTGGCGGCGTCCTCGCTGGCCCCGGCAGCACCGAGCCGCTGCAGTCGGTCAGCGCATGAACTCGGCCGATCCGTGACTTCGTTCCCGCCGGTCGCGGTCGTCGGTCGCGCGTGCGTGTTGCCCGGTGCACTGTCACCGGGCGCCCTCTGGGAGCGAGTGGTGGCGGGCGATGACCTGATCACCCAGGTGCCGTCCGACCGTTGGAAGATGGCGCCGGCGGATGTGCTGTGCGACGGTGCGGAGGGGAGTGACGACCGGACGTGGTCGGACCGTGGTGGGTACGTGCATGACTTCGATTCGGTGTTCGACCCGAGCGGTTTCGCGATCCCCACCGATGAGATCGTCGCGCTCGATCCGGTGTTCCAGTGGACGTTCCACACGGCACGCGAGGCGCTCCGTGATGCTGGCCACGACGGCGCCGACGCCACGCGGTTCGGCGCCGTCTTCGGAAACTTGTCGTTTCCCTCGGCGGGCATGGCGGCGTTTGTGCAGGCCGTCACACTCGGTGGACTCGGCGTCGACGATGCCGAATCGGACATCGACCTCGCTGGAGCGCGCAACCGCTTCACCTCGGGCCTCCCTGCGCTGATGCTCGAACGTGCACTCGGGTTGGGCGTCGGTGCGTTCGCTCTGGACGCGGCATGTGCGAGCAGCCTGTACGCGATCAAGCTGGCCTGCGATCGACTGCACGACGGCGACGCCGACCTGATGTTGGCCGGAGCGGTCAACTGCGCAGACGACCTTTTCATCCACGAGGGTTTCACAGCATTGAATGCGCTCAGTCGCAGCGGACGGTCTCGCCCGTTCCACGCTGATGCCGATGGTCTCGTGCCGGCCGAAGGGTGTGGGTTCGTCGTGCTGCGGCGCCTCGACGACGCCGTCAGCGACGGGGACACCATCCACGGCATCATCCGCGGCGTGGGCCTGTCGAATGATGGTCGCGGTCGCGGCATGCTCGTGCCATCTCGCGACGGCCAGGTGCGCGCGATGCGTCAGGCGTTCGACGTCGCCGGACTCGAACCGACCGACATCACTCTCCTCGAATGTCACGCAACCGGCACGACGATCGGCGACGCCACCGAACTCGAGTCGAGCGCGCAGGTGTACAGCGGTTGCGCTGACCTGCCGATTGGGTCACTGAAGTCCAACACCGGTCATCTGATCACTGCGGCGGGAGTCGCCGGCATGATCAAGGTGATCGAGGCGATGCGCCACGAGGTCAGGCCTCCGACCCTGCATGTCGAACAGCCGCTCGATGCGCTTGCGGGATCACCGTTTCGGCTGCTCGACCA
Source organism: Ilumatobacteraceae bacterium (assembly GCA_037969115.1). Taxonomy (GTDB): domain Bacteria; phylum Actinomycetota; class Acidimicrobiia; order Acidimicrobiales; family Ilumatobacteraceae; genus JBBKWQ01. The sequence goes on along the minus strand of JBBKWQ010000315.1, from coordinate 727 downwards.
GGCCGAGCCGTGGCGCCGCGACGATGCGCCCGATGGCGTGTTGCGCGCCGGTCTCTCGGCGTTCGGTTTCGGCGGCAACAACGCGCACCTGATCATCGAAGAACCCGAGTCCGCGACGGCGCTACTCGCGCAGTGCGCTTCGCCGCAACGACACGCGAGCCCGGTCGCCATTGTCGGTCTCGGCGTTGCGGCGGCCTCAGCGGTCGGTCGCGAGGCGTTCACCGACGCCGTTGTCGGTGCGACGTCATGTCTCGACGCAGACGGCCTTGGCCGCATGCCGGACATCGAACTGCGTCTCGCTGCACAGAAGTTTCCGCCGAACGATCTGAAAGCAGCGCTCGGTCAGCAACTCGTAATACTGCAGGTTGCCGACGAGGCGCTCGACGAATCCGGTGCCCTGCCCCGAGATCGCACGGGTGTGTACGTCGGCATGGGAACCGACCCGCAAGCGGCACGCTTCGGAATCCGGTGGAGAATCGCTTCGCTTGCAAGGAAACGTGGCGACGGACCGGAATGGGTGACGGAAGCGCGCGATGCGATTGGGCCGGTACTCGGCGCACCAGGAGTTCTGGGTACGATGCCCAACCTGGTCGCCAACCGGTTGAACAGCCAGTACGACGTCGCCGGGCCGAGCTTCACGGTGAGCGCGGAGGAGCACAGCGGGCTCGACGCCCTCGATGTTGCGGTGCGTGCACTCCGAGTCGGCGACATCGACGCTGCCATGGTC
>JBBKWQ010000314.1:0-6532 GCA_037969115.1 Ilumatobacteraceae bacterium | reverse complement strand
GGCCGATGACGACACCGGCGCCGTCGGCCACCTCGATCGCCACTGCCTTGCGGCTGGTGGCAACACCCGGATCGACGACCGCCAGAACCACGCCGGTCGGCACGTACCCGATGCACCGGGCAAGCGCCAGCGAACCGGCGCGTACGTCGAACGGCGCCACGTCGTGAGTGAGATCGATCACGACGACATGCGGCGCGATGTCACGAATGACGGCCCTGACGACACCGGCGAACTCGTCGGTCGTGCCGTAGTCGGTGAGGAACGAGACGGTGTCGTAGCGAGTTGGCATGCACCGCTGACGCTAGCGGCGAGGCACCGCGGCAGCGATCACGGCCCAGACGCGACAAGGGCCGGTGCCAACCCCCCGATGGCACCAGCCCAAGTCGGCGCATCCGATGATTTCGCACCGGAGCGTCTCAACAACGGCCACTGTAGGTCACAACGCGCCACAAGGAAAGAGTGAAAAAGAATTTGGTCACAGCATCGTCACGAAAACGATCGGCGCCAGTGCAACGTATGTCCGGACCCCGAATCTCTGAAACATGCGCCACGCGCTACGCGTTGCCGAGTTCGCGGCTTCTGATCGCAGCAGCACGCACCGCTTCGATCATGGCGCCACGCACAGCGCGATTCTCGAGCACGCTCACCCCCGCAGCGGTGGTTCCCCCAGGCGACGTGACCATGGCTCGCAATCCGGCAGGGTTGCCACGGTCGGCGAGCAGGCGCGACGAACCGACCAGCAGCTGGGTGACCATCGGTTCGACCACGTCACGCGACAGCCCGGCTGCGACGCCGGCATCCATCAACGCTTCGGCGACGAGAAACACGTATGCCGGCCCAGATCCTGTGAGGCCGGTGACCGCGTCGAACTGCGCTTCGGCCACGCGGACGACGAGTCCGACACCAGACAGGATCGACTCGGCCCAGTCGAGATCGGCCGCATCCGTGTCGGCCGCACCGGTGATGGCCGACACGCCTTCACCGACGAGCGCCGGCGTGTTCGGCATCGCTCTCACGATCGCGACTCCCGGGCCGGCTGCCTCTGCGATGGTCTCGGAAGTGACGCCCGCGGCGATCGACAGGAGCCGAGTCGCACCGGCCGCGACGGCTTCGATCGCGACCTGCGAGATGTACTGAGGCTTGACTGCGAGCAATGCGCTCGCACACCGCGGAACCGTGTCGACGACCGACACCCCGGCGAAAAGCTCGCTGAGGTGCTCGCGACGGGCGGCGACCGGTTCGACGATGGCCACCTGCGTCGGGTCGAGCACCCCGGCTGCCAGGGCGCCGCCGAGCAACGCCGCGCCCATGTTGCCACCGCCGATGACCGCGAACTCAACACTCATTCCGGCGACGCTAACGGGTTCGGAACGCTCACGAAGTCGATTCGTCAGCACCGAAGAGTTCTGCGGCGATCCGACTGCGAGGACGACCGTTACTCGCAGGCAGGCGTCCGGGCGGCGTTCTGGAGCCGACTTCCCCAAGCAACGACGCCCGGACCTCATACGGTGGGGCAGGCGAACGATCGAGGGGAAAAGGTGGGGTATCAGCCGCCGAAGCGACTGGCGAAACCGATCTCGAGCAGGCCACGGAAGGTGTGCTCGACGGTGGAGTAGAGCGTGCCCAGGATGCGGTCGAGCTCGTCGGCATCGACGGCCGCGTTGACGATCTCACCACGCAGGTACAGCGCGTTCTCGGCTCCGATCGAGAAGTGCGCGCCGACGAGTTTGTCGTTGCGCCGCAAGACGTGCTCGAACAGCGTCCGCTCCTGCTCTTCCGGTGCCGGCATCACGTATGTCTCGTAGCGCAGCGTTCGCTGGCCGAGCGTGAACCAGACCGCGGTGACGTCTTTTGCCTCGCCGAGCATCCGGATGTACCACCGCGGCTCTCCGTGAACCGTCTCGTCGCTCGTGCCGCGGTCGATGCCCGTCACGAGCGGGTGATCGACCAGCGATTCGCGGATCCACTGCTCGATGACCTCCACGATCGCCGCCAGTTCGTCGGCAGCGTGCAGGTCGCTCATCGTGCGATCACGAGCAGGCGACGAGCTGCCGCGCGGTGAGATCGCCGTAGAGGCGGCGGAGTCGTGCCGCAGCGAAACTCCACGTGTAGCGACGCGCGCGAATTGCAGCGGCGATGCTCATCGATTCCGAAAGGATCGGGTCGTCGAGGATCATGGCGATCGCCTTTGCGAACACCTCGGGTGCACGGTCGGGCACGAGGAATCCCGTTTCGCCATCGTCGACGAGCGTGAGCAGACCACCCACGGCGCTCGCGACGACGGGGATGCCGCAGGCAGCAGCCTCGAGTGCCACGAGACCGAAGCTCTCGCTTCGGCTCGGCACGACCACGACGTCGGCGGCCCGGTAGTAGGTCGACAGGATGTGGTGAGGCTGCGGTGCGACGAACCGAACTTGTTCGTCGAGCCCCAATTCGTCGACGAGTTGATGCGCGCGCTCGGTTTCGACATCGCCGTCGGCGCCGCTCGCGCCGCCGACGACGAGCAGCAGTGCATCGGCCCGACCGAGTGCGTGCAAGGCGCGTATGGCAACGTCGGGGCCCTTCAACGGCTGGATGCGGCCCACGAACAACAGCACCGGGCGATCGTGCGGGAGCCCGAGTGCATCCCGAGCCCCAGACCGTTCGCCCGGAGCGAAGAAGGCGTGCTCGACGCCCGGCGCCACGATCTCGATGCGGCCCTTCGGGTCGCCGTAGAGGCGACGGAACTGGCGCTCTTCCTCGGTGCAGCTCACGCAGATCGCGTCTGCACAGTTGATGATCTCGGCCTCGGCTCGGTCGCGCCACGCGGGTTCGGGATCGCCACCCTCGGCCTTGACTCGGGCCAGGGTGTGGAACGTCGACACGAACGGGATGTCGAGTTCGTGTTTGAGGCGGTGTGCCACCACGCCGCTCAACCAGTAGTTGGCATGCACCGCGTCGGCTCCGCCGTTGGCTTCGAGGTGTTCGAGCACGCGGTCGGTGAACTCGTCGATGATGTCGGGTAGCGCTTCTTTCGGAAGATTGTGCGGGCCTGCCTCGATGTACACCACGCGATGTCCCGGCTCCACGAGCACCTCGGTGGGAAGCCCCTCCCGATCGGCACGCGTGTACGTGGTGCACTCCACCCCGGCCTGGGCGAGCGACGAAACGAGTTCGCGCACGTACACGTTCATACCGCCACTGTCGCCAGATCCCGGTTGCAGGAGCGGCGACGTATGGAGCGAGATCACGGCCACTCGTTGCACAACAGAAACAAACGCTACCGAGTCACTCAACATTCCCGCCATCGAAAGACGGCGGTGCGAATCAGTCGTTGTTGCCGACGAAACTGCGGTAGACGTTCAGCAATGCCTGCTTCTGGTCGTCGGTGAGGTCGCCGTCCTGTGCGATGGCTTCGGAGACCGTTGCCGATCTCAGCTCGTCGGCCGACAAGATTCCGGCCCTCACGTACAGGGTCTCGACGCTGATCCGCAGCGCGTTCGCCAGTTGTTGCAGAATTTCCGCCGAAGGCCGACGAAGCCCACGCTCGATCTGCGACAGATATGGATTCGACACATCGGCGAGCTCGGCCAGGCGCCGCATCGACAAACGCGCGACTTCGCGCTGGTCGCGGATGAACTTGCCGAGATCGAGCCAGTCCTCGATGCCGGCCGGCTTCGCTTCAGCCGGGTCGGCGCCGTGACTGCCGTCTTCGTCAGCGTCGTCCGCGCTGCCCTGGTCGGCCGGCTTGGCGGGACGCTTGGCCACGACGCGGATCAGATTTCGTCGAACAAGCCGTCGACGGACGCCTCGCCCTCGCGGTATCGACGAACCAACTCTGCGCTGAGCGAATCGAGTCGCTCGAATCGGGCGCGACGATCGTCGGACACCCGACGCTCGTACTTCGTGAGCGCGTTCTCCAGATCGGAGAGCTCGATCGGTGTGAGGTTCTCGATTCGGCTGAATCCGAACTCGGCACACACGGCATCGAGTTGGTCGGAGAGCTCGTTCTCGCTGATGTTGGTGTCTGGGCGCGGCGGCCGCGGCGGGCCACCGGTCAGGTGTTGCGACAACACGACGCGAAGCTCGCTCGGCAGATCGCCGTCACCTTGCTCGCCGCGCTCACGTCGGTGTTGCTCGGCGCGAACGAGATCGACGCGAGCTTGCGCGACGCGTCGGACGTACGACACGACGTCGTCCTCGCCCTGGAGTTGTGAACGCAACTCCCGAAGCTCGTGCAACGTCAATTCCTTGGGATCTTCCGTGGTCACCATGACCCTCCTGACACTGGCGGCAGCACCGCCACCTCATCGCTCGACCCAACCTCGTCATGTTGGTCGGCGGACTCCCCGTTCACCCAAATTCGGCAGGTGGGAAGCACGTCGACGAACTCGGGCCCGTACCGCTCCTGGGCTGCGCGCAGCACAGCATCGACCGTGTGCCCGGGCAGCTCATCACGACCAGTACCGGCCGCTTGTCGGGCTGCTGCGAAGAGGCGGACGACTGCCATCTTGCCCAGCGTACTGTCGACGCCACCCCCTACTGGGATGATTCGCACGGATTCGCTCGAACGTCTGCGCAACGCGACCGTCGTTGACCGACATTCAGTCGTAGTTCGAAGCATGTGATGTCACCTCGATCGGATACTCGAGAGCCGGACCAGAGTCCATGACGCCCGGGAGGGGGACACCGACGACCGCTTCGATACCCGCTCGCTGGACGCCGCGACCGTTGGGCGGCTGATCACTTGCTGACGCTGCACCCGGCATCACCCCGGCGACGAAGCCGACGGCGCCGAGCAACGCTGTCGCGACCAGGGCCGACTGACGAGCTGTGCCCTCCTCGATGCGCCGAGCGACCACATTGCGGTCGAGCGCAGACGGTGCAGGCAAGCGCCCGAGAGTGATCATGGCGGCGAACACGCACATGAGCGCCGCAGCCATGGCAATACCGCGCTCCGCTTGGTCCATCGCCGGCAGACCGTGAGTCCATCGATCGCTGAGGCCACGCAACGCCACCGCCAGGTTCAACACGACGATCGTGGCCATGACGCCGATCCATGAACGCGACACCGGTTCCGACTGCTCGTCCGCGCCGCGATCGGCATTGACGCTCAACGGCATGCCCATCGCACCGAACGACCAGCGGAGTCGCGAGCCAATCCCCAACCGCCCGTTCGACAGCACCGTGATGCCGAGTCCGGTGGCGATGAGTCCGACCCCGGCGGCTACGAGCGGCAGGGGCGAGAGTCGCCCGAACGGCGCGGAGCCGATGAGTAATGAAGCGGCCACCGCCAACACGATCACGAGACGGCGGATACCGTCGAGACGAGCAGCGAGGAGCGCTCGTTCGACGGCTGAGGTTCGTCGGTCGAGCAGGATCCGAGCACTGTTTCGAACGCTGACGCCGTCGCTGACCGTCGGTTGACCCAACAGGTCGGCGAGGGCCGAGGGGAACGTCAGCGGGTTCGAACGAACCAGCTGATCGTCGACGTCAGCGTTCGAGACAACGCTCGAGGAGCGGCACAGCAGTGCGAACGCGATCAGGCAACCGCCGACGACGCCGAGGACCTCGAGCACGAGCAGCAGCATCGCGAGGGGATGGCCAGGGAACTGGGCCACACGCCAGGCGAACCACACACTCCAACCACCCGTGCCGATCGCCAGGAGCAGCGCGCCGATGAGACGAAGCGCGACGAGTCGATGGGGATGACCCGCAACTCGATTGGTTCGCGCGCTTTCCATGGTCCGGAATCACTCCGTTGTCGCCAGTTGCGGCCGACGGGGTGGCGGCCAGCTGGTGTATCGGCCGGACGGGTCGATTTCTTGAGTGCCGGATCGTCGACCCACTGCCCTTCCGCGAGCCCGCACACCGTCCGGTCGAAGTGGTCGCTAGCATCTCATCCTCGTGGGCACAGAGAAACGAGAACGTCAGAAGGCCAACCGAGCGCGCAAGCAGCTCGAGGAGATCCGCCAAGAACGCAACGAGTCGATCAAGACCCGGGCGCTCAAGGTCGGTGTGATCGCCGTGGCGGCGGTGGCCGCGGTGATCGCGATCGCCTGGGTCGGTGGCGCGTTCAGTGGCGACGACGACACGTTGTCGACCACCGGCGACACCATCGAAACCTTCAGCGCCGACGCCACGGTCCCCGACGACACCTCGACCGACGACAGCGTTCCTGCCGAGACCATTCCGGAAGTCGTCGTTCTGCTCCCCGACCCACCCGCCGACCCGTCGGACTGCCCGGATGGCACGGGTGAGCCGATCCAGTCATTCGAGTCGGCGCCGCCGTTGTGCATCGACCCCGAGGCGACTTACACGGCGGTCGTCGGCACCAGCGAGGGCGACTACACGATCGAGCTCGACGCGGCGGTTGCTCCGACCACGGTGAACAACTTCGTGTACCTCGCGAACAACCACTACTTCGACGACACTGTCTGTCACCGAATCATCGCCGACTTCATGACGCAATGCGGCGACCCCACCGGCACCGGTTCCGGAGGTCCCGGCTACTCCATTCCTGACGAGCTCGCAGGCGCGACCAGCTACTCCA
>JBBKWQ010000313.1:0-55321 GCA_037969115.1 Ilumatobacteraceae bacterium | reverse complement strand
GCCTTCGTAGGCCATGCACGCCCGGAAGTCGCTGGCGAGCACACCGGGTCGGCTGTTCTCGACGAGCGCGCGGGCGCCGCCGAGCATCCACAGTCCGGGTGTCGGGTTCACACCGACGTGGGCGGGCCGGGCGTGACTCCACGCCGCCATCAGCGCCGCTGCCGCCGGCAGGTCGTTGTCGGCAGCGGTGAGCAGATCGGGGTGAACCGGCATCGCAGTGGCCGTGCCGCACAACGTGACAGAACGTGTGATATCGCCATACCTGCTGGCCAGCTCCAGGGCGATGAAGGTGCCCATCGAGTGGCCGACCACGTGAACGGCACCGAGGCCGGCTGCGCCGATGAATCGCGCGACCCAATCGGCCATTGCCTCGACAGATGTGAGCGCGTCGCCTTCGCTGCAACCGTGCCCCGGCAGGTCGATTGCGACGGCGCGGAAGCCGCGGTGGGCGAGATACCGGGTCTGGAGCTGCCAGACGGTCGAGTCCATCCCGGCCCCGTGAATCAGCACGACTACCGGATCGTCGCCGGTCGGGCGGACCCCACCCGTCGACGCGTGCGCCTGGCGGCCGTCGACCACGACGATCATCGCTGACTGGCCTTCAGGGCGCGCCCGAGATCATCGATGATGTCGTCGGCGTCCTCGAGCCCCACTGACAGTCGCACGAGGTCTTCGCTGATTCCGGCGGCGACGAGTTCCTCCGGAGTCATCTGCCCGTGCGTCGTCGAACCGGGGTGAATGACCAGCGTCTTGGCGTCGCCCACATTGGCGAGATGAGAAGCGAGCTGCACCGCTTCGATGAACTTGCGACCCGCATCGCGCCCGCCCTTGACCCCGAAGCTCAAGATCGCACCGGCACCCTTGGGGTAGAGACGCTGCGCCAGGGCGTAGTCGGGGTGAGAGGGCACGCGTGGATGTTTCACCCACGACACAGCGTCGTTCGATTGCAGCATCTCGAGCACGCGATCGGTGTTCTCGACGTGGCGTGCCATCCGCAACGGAAGCGTTTCGATCCCTTGCAACAGGGCAAACGCGTTGTGCGGGCTCATGCATGCGCCGAAGTCACGCAGGCCTTCGGCGCGGGCGCGCATGCCGAGTGCCGATGGGCCGAACTCCTCGGCGAAGACGACGCCGTGATAGCCGGCGTACGGCTCGGTCATCGTGGGAAACTTGTCGGTCGCGGACCAATCGAACCGGCCGCCGTCGACGAGAACGCCGCCGAGGGCAGTGCCGTGACCACCGAGGACCTTGGTGACAGAGTGCTTCACGATGTCGGCGCCGTACTCGATGGGGCGGAACAGATACGGCGTCGAGAACGTCGAGTCGACCATCAACGGCAGATGATTGGCGTGCGCGATGTTCGCGACCGCCTCGATGTCCATCACCTCGATGCCGGGGTTGCCCAACGTTTCGCCGTAGAACAGCTTCGTATTCGGTTCGATCGCGGACTCGAATGCGGCCGGATCACGAGGGTCGACGAACGTCGTCGTGATCCCGAACCGGGGAAGGGTGAGCCTCATCATGTTGTAGGAGCCGCCATAAAGGTTCTTCGACGCGACGATGTGGTCCCCTGCGCTCAGCAGCGAAGCAACGGCCAGGTGCAACGCGGCCGTGCCACTTGCGGTGCAGACGGCACCGACGCCGCCTTCGAGCGCGGCAATGCGTTCTTCGAGCACGGCAACGGTCGGATTCGAGATGCGACTGTAGATGTGGCCGGGCGCTTCGAGGTTGAAGAGGGCCGCCGCCTCGTCGGTGTCGGGGAACGAGTACGACGTCGTGAAGTAGATCGGTACGGCCCGAGCACCGGTGGTCGGGTCGGGTCGTTGGCCGGCATGCAGGCTCAGCGTGTCGAAACGGAAGAAGTCGGGTTCCACCATGGGGCGACACTACCGACGCGAGGTTTCCCGGGACGACCGCGGCCGCTGCTGTTGCCGCCGGCTCTTTCCAATCCGATACCGGCGGTATATGTTCGGAGTTCGGCCGGGGCACCAGCGCTGGTCGGAAACGGGGGTCGGTCATGGTGGTCACGAACAACGACGAAAAGAGGACTCGGGCCTGGCGGACTCGTTGGGCTGCGATCGGCGCAGCGGTCGCTGTGTCGTTGGGCGGCGGAGGATTGTTCTTCGCGAACGCGGCGTCTTCGCCGGCCTCATCGTTCGTGCCCGTCGACGCCGTGCGCGTGGTCGATTCCAGACAGCTGCCCGGACTCGGCGTTCTCGAACCGCTCTCCTCGGGTGTGTCCGTCGACGTCAACGTCGTCGGCACGTTGTTCGACGGTCTCAACATCATTCCGCAGGTCGTTCCACCAGGGGCAACGGCGGTCGCGCTGAACGTGACCCTTGTCGGTCCCACGGCCGATGGCTTCTTGTCGGTGCGAGCCGCCGATTCGGCCGGTTCTCCGTCAACGTCGAGCATCAACGCACGGGCGACCGAGATCGTGGCCAACGCCGTGACCGTTCGGCTACCGACCGCCGGCGCCGACGAAGGTGACATCGAGCTCACCTACGACGCCTACGGCTCCGTCGGTCCGACCGCGCACGTGCTGGTCGACATCGTGGGCTACTTCGTCGGGACCGAGATGGTGCCGCCGGTGCCGACGGCCACGGTCCTCGTGGGCGATGGGTGAGTGGATTCGGTTCGCGTCGAGCGCGTTCGAGCCCTCGCCGTCAGGTCGGCCTCAGCGCGCGTAGCGTCGCAGGACCCGCCGGCCGAGCGACGTCTTGTGGACCTCGTCGGCTCCGTCGTAGATGCGGGCAGCCCGTTCGTGGCGGTACCAGTACGCGAGGATCGTGTCGTCGGTGACGCCGAGCGCGCCGTGGACCTGGATGGCCGTGTCGACGGCACGCAACATCGTGTTTGCCACCGAAAACTTGATCGCGGAGATCTCGTCACGAGCGGCCTTCGCGCCGTACCGATCGATGACCCATGCGGCGTGAAGCGTCTGAAGCCGGGCACCGCGAATCTCGGCGTCGAGTTCGGCCGCCCAGTGCTGAATGACCTGGCGATCGGCGAGGGTGTCGCCGTCGGGTGAGATGACCCGCTCGTTCGCCCGGGCGCACATCAAGTCGAACGAACGCGCGGCGATGCCGAGCCATCGCATGCAGTGATGAATGCGCCCCGGCCCGAGGCGATCCTGGGCGATGACGAATCCACTGCCCTCCGGCCCGAGCAGGTTTGACTGCGGCACGCGGCACGACTGATAGATCACCTCGGCGTGGCTGGCGTGGCCGGATCCCGAGTGGCCCATGACGCTGACGTTGCGGACCAGGTTGAACCCCGGTGTGTCGGTGGGCACGATGATCATGCTCGCCCGCGCGTACGGCGAAGCGTCCGGGTCGGTGACAGCCATCACGATGGCGAACGCGGCGCCGTCAGCCGACGAGGTGAACCACTTCTGACCGTTGATGACGTAGTCATTGCCGTCCTTGACCGCGGTGGTGGCCAGCAGCACCGGGTTCGATCCAGCGGTCTCGGGCTCCGTCATCGAGAAGCAGCTTCGAATCGTCCCCTCGACGAGGGGCCTCAGAAATCGCTCGCGTTGTTCCTCGGTGGCGTACTTGTGGAGGATCTCGATGTTGCCGGCGTCGGGCGCCTGCGACCCGAACGCGACGTGGCCGAGCGGCGAGCGACCCAGTGCTTCGCTGAACAGGCCGTGCTCGACCATCGTGAGTCCCAGTCCGCCGAGCTCGACTGGATGGTTCGGTGCCCACAATTCCATCTGACGGACCTTGTCCTGAGCCGCCGCCACCAGCGTGGCGACGCGCTGGGGATCGCCGTGCAACATCTCTGCCTCGATCGGGACGAGCTCGCGTTCGACGAACTCGCCCACCATCTCGAGGATGGTCGTCATCTTGTCCGAGATCTCGAAATCCACCCGGTGCCTCCTCGGACACGGACGCTACGAAACTCGATCGATCGAGAACAGGGCCGTTGGGCCCTCGGACGCGTCGAGTGTGAGGGTGAAACAGTCTTGAACGACCGTTCAAATCTGCCTACGATGGGGCGATGCCCGGACCCAACATCGTGCTCGTCATGGCCGACCAGCTCGCGCCTCACTTCACGGGGACCTACGGCCACCCGCTCGTGCAGACCCCGCACCTCGATGCACTGGCCCGTCGCGGCGCTCGGTTCGACGCCGCGTACTGCCATTCCCCGCTCTGCGCACCGGCTCGGTTCACCATGCTCGCGGGTCGATCGGTTTCTTCGATCGGCGCGTGGGACAACGCGAGCGAACTCGCCGCCTCCACTCCGACGATCGCGCACTACCTCAGACTTGCCGGGTACCGCACGGTGCTCACGGGCAAGATGCACTTCGTCGGCCCCGACCAACTGCACGGATTCGACGAACGCCTCACGACCGACATCTACCCGGCCGACTTCGCATGGACTCCGAACTGGGACCGAGCCGATGAACGGATCGACAAGTGGTACCACAACATGGACGTGCTCCAGGAGGCCGGGCAGGCGGTCACGACGTATCAGATCGATTACGACGAGGAGGTCGGATTCGCAGCCCGCCGCAAGCTCCTCGATCTCGCCCGTGACGACGACGATCGGCCGTTCTTCCTGGTGGCGTCGTTCATCCACCCCCACGATCCGTACGTTGCCCGGTCGGCGTGGTGGGACCTCTACGACCACGCCGACATCGACCTGCCCGACCCGGTCGATCTCGACTCGATCGATCCGCACACGCGTCGAATCCGGGCGGGTATTCAAGCCGACACGGTCGGATTCACCGACGAGCAGACACGGGCGGCACGCCACGGCTACTACGCGAACACCAGTTACTTCGACGACTGGATCGGGCGGCTCACGTCGACGCTCGCCGAAACCAACCAACTCGACAACACCATCGTCGTGGTCACCAGCGACCACGGCGACATGCTCGGCGATCGTGGCGCGTGGTTCAAGATGTCGTTCCACGAACGTTCGGCACGCGTCCCGTTGGTGATCGCCGGGCCCGAGGTGGCGAACACCACGGTGCCCAACGTGTGTTCACATCTCGACTTGCTCCCGACCTTGCTCGACATCGCCACCGATGGCTCGCCGTGGCCGGAGCTGGCAACGGCGATCGACGGGAGGAGCCTGTGGTCGTCGGCGACAGGCGGGACCGACGAATGCGACGAGACCACGGGCGAATACATGGCCGAGATGACGTCGCATCCGATCTTCATGATCCGCCGCGGCGACTACAAGTACATCCATTGCGACACCGATCCAGCACAGCTCTACGACGTGGGAACCGACCCGCTCGAACGAGTCAATCTGGTGTCGCATCCGGAGCATGCCGATCGGGCGGCGGCGTTCGCCGCGGAGGTGAGCGCTCGTTGGGACAGCGACGCCATCCGAGAGCGCGTGATCGTCTCGCAGCACACCCGCCAGGTGTTGCACGCCGCCACGCAGATGGGCTCGCTCGTGTCGTGGGACCACCTGCCGACGAACGACGTCGCAAATCAGTACGTGCGCAACCATCAGGACTGGGCCGACGCCGGGCCGCGCAGTCGTTTTCCTCGGGTGGTGGGGCAATGACCAGACCCGAACTCGACATCGCCGTCGGGTACCGAGACGACCCGGCAGCATCCATGTCGCTCCACGCCGACGCGTACACCGACCCGACCTGGTTCGACGTCGAACAAGGCGCGGTGATCGGCCGATCGTGGCAGTGGTTGTGCCACGTGGAGCAACTCCGCGCTCCCGGGAGTTACGTGGCCGACACCGTGGCCGGAATGCCCATCGTCGCGGTGCGCGATCGAAACGATGAGCTGCGCGCCTTCTACAACGTCTGCAAACATCGGGCCCATCACCTGCTGAGCGGTTGCGGGAAGACGAAGAGCATCACGTGCCCGTACCACGCCTGGTCGTACGACCTCGGCGGGCAGCTCGTCGGAGCTCGCCGGACGAAGGACCTGGTCGGCTTCGACGTTGCCGACATCTGCCTCGACCAGGTTCAGGTCACCGAGTTCGGCGGCTTCGTGTTCGTCAATCTCGACGCGGGCGCAGCGCCACTCGCCGAGCAGGCCGCCGGGCTCGGTCGTGAGATCGAGCGCTGGGCCCCCGACGTCGAACGCCTGACGTTCGCCCATCGGCTCACGTACGACATCGCGTCGAACTGGAAGAACGTCATCGACAACTTCCTCGAGTGTTACCACTGTCACATCGCCCACAAGGACTTCGTCTCGCTCGTCGACATGGACACCTACACCGTCACGACGCACGACATGTACTCGAGTCACATGGCCGAAGCCGGCAAGCAGGCGAACACCGCCTACGACGTGTCTGACGCAACGGTCACCGATCACGCGGTGTGGTGGCTCTGGCCGAACACGTGCCTGATGCGCTACCCGGGTCGTGGCAACCTGATCGTGTTGCACGTGGTCCCGGTGAGTGCGGAACGCACGATCGAGACCTACGACTTCTTTCTCGAGTCGGCCGAACCGAACGACGTAGAACTCGAATCGATCCGGTATCTCGACGAGGTGCTTCAGGTCGAGGACATCGGTCTCGTCGAGAGCGTGCAGCGTGGTATGCGGACGCCGGCCTTCACACAGGGCCGCATCGTTCACGACCCCGCCGGTTCCGGACTGTCCGAACACGCGTTGCATCACTTCCACGGCCTCGTGCTCGACGCATACCGGCACGATCAGGCTCGGGCGGAGCCGGCGTGACCGGGGCGCTCGCCGGAAAGATCGCGGTGACGCACGTTGCGGCGTTGGGTGGTGGCGTGATCGGCGCGAGTTGGACGGCGCTGTTCCTTGCCGCGGGCAAGACGACCGCCGTGTACGACCCGGCACCAGGTGCGGAGCATCAGGTGCGCCGCTACATCGAGATGGCCTGGCCGACGTTGACCGAACTCGGCCTCACGGCTCACGGCGACTTTGACGCGGTCACGTTCCACGACGACGCCCGCGCCGCCGTCGACGGAGCCCAGTTCGTTCAGGAGAGCGTTCCCGAGCGCATCGACATCAAACATGCGCTGTTCGCCGAGATCGAACCCGCGCTCGACCATGGGGCGATCGTCGCATCGTCGGCGTCCGGCCTCACCCTGACCGAGATGCAGGGCGGTTGGCGGCGACCCGACCGATTCGTGCTGGGCCACCCCTTCAACCCACCGCACCTCATTCCTCTGGTCGAGGTGTTGGGAAACGAGTTCACGGCACCGGGCTTGGTCGACGACGCCCGAAGGTTCTACGAGTCGGTGGGCAAGGTCACCATCGAAGTGCAGCGTGAGGTGCCCGGCCATGTGGCCAATCGACTCCAGGCGGCGCTGTGGCGGGAGGCCATTCACCTGGTGATGGAAGGTGTGCGTCGGTCGACGACGTCGACACCGCGGTGTGGGCCGGGCCGGGCCTCCGATGGGCAGCCATGGGCCCGACGATGCTCTTCCACCTCGGCGCCGGCGAGGGCGGGCTGACGTCGTTCTGCGAGCGCTACGCCGACAGCTTCAACCGTTGGTGGGACGACCTCGGGACGATCCACCTCACCGACGCCGTGGCATCACAGCTCGTGGAACAGCTGACGAAGACCACCGCTCGAACCACGACCGAGGAACTGTCGGCCGAACGCGACGCACTGATCACCGCGATGTTGCGCGCTGCAGCACCGCACCGTCGGTGACAGCACTTCCCCCATCGCTTCGGCCTCGCCGCGTGATGGTCGTCGCGGCATTGCGGCCCTGTTCAACTCCAGAGCGTCACATGCACTCGAGGTCGGAAACGGGCGACGTTCGTGCCGCTGCCGGTCAACATGGCCTGGATCGCCCGAGGCGTCTCGACGAAACGGATCAGTTCGTTCGCGCGCGGATTCGCCGCGTCGTGACGCAACGCGAACGTTGCCCACATTCCGTCGACCATGGACGCGGCCGATTGGACCCGGACCAGGCGTCCGTCGCCGAGCTGCGCGGCCGCGGCATGCGCCGCGCACAGCGCGATACCTTTGCCGGAACGTGCTTCCTCCAGCGCGGCTGCATGGTTCTGGAAGATCCGTTGGTTGGTCTCCGGCACGCCGTGATGCCGCAGGAGTTGCGATGCTCCGCTCGTCGGGTCGGCGGCCGACGGACCGAGAAGCCATATCTGTTCGGTCATCATCGCGGAACTGGCCTTGCGCGTTGCCAAGGTGTGTTTCGCTCCGACGACGGTGATCAGCTGATAACGCATGAAGTCCTTCACGCGAATGCTGTCCGATCGGGCGCGCGTCGTCGGTCCGATCGCGACGTCTACGGCCCGCGCGACGAGCAGCCGTGCGAAATCGTCGGGCGGCGACACACTCATCTCGACCTCGAGGTCGTCCGCCCGTGTCGAGAACAGTTCGATCAAGCCAGGTGCTGCGATCTCGCCGAACAGCGATGACACTGCGATTCGGAGGATCCGCTGCCCATCGGCAGCAGCGCGCACCTCGTGTCGGGTCTGTTCCTGTAACCCGAGCATCTCGACGGACCGGGACGCGAGACGCAGGCCGCCCGGCGTGAAACTGATCCCGCGGTGCGCGCGACGGAAGAGCTCGTCGCCGAGTTCCTTGCGGAGTGCCGAGACATGGCCCGATACCGCCGCTTCCGACACGCCGAGCTCGGCTGCCGCTGCGCGTGAACTGCCGTGCCGCGCGACCGCGGCGAACGTGCGCAGTTGCGTGGGCGTCACGGCCGATCGGTTCGGTCTCGAGTCCGGATGATGATGTTGCAACTTAACCGTTTCCTGTAGTCGCGTTTGACGGCGGGTGCGGACCGTGGCCACAGTGTCGGTGGGGGAAGACGAGAAGGGGACCATCTATGCAGGTACCGGCACCGTTCGAGTACGAACGCGCGACCAGCGTCGACCACGCGATCGCGCTCATGGAGCGATTGGGCAGCGAAGCGCGTGTCGTGGCAGGCGGCCACAGTTTGCTGCCGATGATGAAACTTCGGCTTGCCACGCCGGAGTATCTGATCGACATCAACGACTTGAGCGCTGAACTCGAGTACATCCGCATCGAGGGGTCAGAGGTTCGCATCGGTGCCCTCACCAGGCATCGCCAGCTACTCGAGAGCGACGAACTGGCCGCAGTGCTCCCGATCTTCCGAGATGCCGAGAAGGTCATCGCCGACCCGGTGGTCCGCAATCGTGGCACGCTCGGCGGCTCCTTGTGCCAAGCCGACCCGTCGGAAGACCTGTCCGCTGTGTGCGACGCCGTCGGCGCATCGTGTGTCATCCGCAGCAAGTCCGGCGAACGGGTGGTGTCGATGCACGACTTCCACCGGGGCCCGTACGAAACGGCCGTCGGCGACGCCGAGATGCTCACCGAGGTCCGCATCCCGATCAAACCGAATTCTTCGAGCGCCTACCACAAGGTCGAACGGCGAGCGGGCGACTGGGCCGTGGCGTCGGCCGGCGCAGCGGTCACGATGGACGGCGATGTCATCGCAGACGGGCGCGTCGGGCTGTGCGCCGTCGGTCCGAATCTCACGAACGTCGAACCCATTTCTGCCGCGCTCCGCGGGCAGACACCCTCCGAGGAGCTTTACGCACAGGTGGGCCAGATCGCCGCCGACAACGCGTCGCCGGCGACCGACACCCGAGGCACCGCCGCCTACAAGACCCATCTCGCCAAGGAGCTCACCATCCGTTCGCTCCGCAAGGCCGTCGCCCGCGCGACCGGCCAAGACTGACCAACCGGCCGAAGGAGCACAACATGGAAGTAACGATGAACATCAACGGCGACGACGTGACGCGTGACATCGAAGCACGCACACTGCTCGTCCACCACCTGCGCGACAACCTCGGCATGACCGGGACGCACTGGGGCTGCGACACCAGCAACTGTGGCACCTGCGTGGTGTGGGTCGACAACGAGCCGGTGAAGAGTTGCACGACCCTCGCCGCGATGGCAGGTGGGCACGAGGTTCGAACCGTCGAAGGCATGGAGGTCGATGGCGTCCTCGATCCCGTCCAAGAGGGCTTCATCCAGTGCCACGGGTTGCAGTGTGGGTTCTGCACGCCGGGCATGATGATGACCGCCAGGGCGCTGCTCGACCGCAATCCCGATCCCACCGAAGCCGAGATCCGTGAGGCGATCAGCGGCCAGATCTGTCGTTGCACCGGTTATGCCACGATCGTTCGGTCGATCCAGTGGGCAGCAGCGAAAGAGCAGTCCCTCGCATCGAGCGCGACCGGGAGCGCATCATGACGGTCACCGACGATTCCATCGATACCAATGCCGTGCCGACACCCGACAACAACCTGAACGATCAGAAGCCGAACGGCTTCGGACGGATGCTGCGCAAGGAAGACCCCCGGTTCGTACGGGGTCTCGGCCAGTACTGCGACGACATCCAGCTACCCGGGATGCTCCATCTCGCGATCCTCCGCTCGCCGATGGCCCACGCTCGCATCATCAGCATCGACAAGACGGCTGCCGAAGCACACCCGAAGGTGAAGGCCGTCATCACGGGAGCCGACCTCGCCGCACAGAATCTGGCCTGGATGCCGACGCTGTCGAATGACGTCCAGGCGGTGCTGGCCACCGACAAGGTTCGATTCCAACACCAGGAAGTGGCATTCGTGGTCGCGGAGGACCGGTACGCGGCCCGCGACGCTCTGGAGCTGATCGACGTCGAGTACGAATGGCTCGACCCGGTCGTCGACGTCCGCAAGGCGCTCGATCCAGATGCCCCGGTGATTCGCGATGACCTCGAGGGCAAGTCGAACAATCATTGTTTCGACTGGGAGGCGGGTGACAAGGATGCGACCGCGGCGGTGTTCGCCGACGCCGAGGTCGTCGTGACCGAAGACATCGTGTACCCACGCGTCCACCCCGCGCCGATGGAGACCTGTGGCTGCGTCGCCGACGTCGAGCGCGTGTCGGGCAAGCTCACGCTCTGGTGCACGACCCAGGCACCCCACGCACACCGAACGGTGTACGCGCTCGTCGCCGGGCTGCCCGAGCACAAGATCCGCGTCATCGCTCCCGATATCGGCGGCGGCTTCGGCAACAAGGTGCCGATCTATCCCGGGTACGTCTGTGCCATCGTCGCGTCGCTCGTGATCGGCAAGCCGGTGAAGTGGATGGAGGACCGCACCGAGAACCTGCTCAGCACCGGATTCGCCCGCGACTACGTGATGCGCGGCGAGATCGCAGCGACCAGGGACGGCAAGATCCGCGCGATCCGCACCGAGGTGCTCGCCGACCACGGTGCCTTCAACGGGACTGCGACACCGGTGAAGTATCCGGCGGGCTTCTTCGGAGTGTTCACCGGGAGCTACGACATCGAAGCGGCGTATGCGCACATGACCGCGGTCTACACGAACAAGGCGCCCGGCGGAGTTGCGTACGCCTGCTCGTTCCGCATCACCGAGGCGGTGTACCTCGTCGAGCGGATGGTCGACGTGCTCGCCTACGAACTCCAGATGGACCCGGCCGAACTGCGACTGAAGAACTTCATCCAGCCCGATCAGTTCCCGTACGAGTCGAAGACCGGATGGGTCTACGACTCGGGCGATTACGAACCGGCGATGCGCAAGGCGATGTCGATGGCCGGGTACGACGAGCTGCGTCGAGAACAGGTCGACAAGCGCTCACGTGGCGAGCTGATGGGCATCGGCATCTCGTTCTTCACCGAGGCCGTCGGGGCCGGACCGCGCAAGGACATGGACATCCTGGGGCTCGGGATGGCCGACGGTTGCGAGCTCCGTATCCACCCGACCGGCAAGGCCGTCGTGCGACTCTCGGTCAAGACGCAGGGCCAGGGGCACGAGACGACGTTCGCCCAGATCATCGCCCAGGAGATCGGCATCCCGCCCGAAGACATCGACGTCGTCCACGGCGACACCGACAACACGCCCTTTGGCCTGGGTACGTACGGCAGTCGCTCGACCCCCGTGTCGGGAGCGGCTGCAGCCCTGGTCGCTCGCAAGGTCCGCGACAAGGCCCAGATCATCGCCTCCGGCATGCTCGAAGCGTCGGTCGCCGACATCGAATACGAGGCAGGGACGTTCCGCGTGAAGGGTGATCCCGAGAAGTCCGTGACGATTCAAGACATCGCCATGCGGGCGCACGGTGCCGGCGATCTGCCCGAGGGCGTCGAAGGTGGCCTCGAGGCACAGATCTGCTACAACCCGTCCAATCTCACGTATCCGTTCGGAGCCTACATCTGTGTCGTCGACATCGACCCGGGAACCGCCCAGGTCAAGGTTCGCCGGTTCATCGCCGTCGACGACTGTGGGACGCAGATCAACCCGATGATCATCGAGGGCCAGGTGCACGGCGGACTCGCCGATGGCGTGGGCATGGCACTGATGGAGATGATCTCCTTCGACGAGGAGGGCAACTGTCTCGCCGGTTCACTCATGGACTACCTGATTCCAACAGCGATGGAGGTGCCCGACTGGGAGACCGGTCACACGGTGACGCCGTCGCCCCATCACCCGATCGGAGCGAAGGGCATCGGTGAGTCGGCAACCGTGGGGTCGCCTCCAGCAATCGTCAATGCCGTGGTCGATGCGCTCAAGCCGTTCGGCATCCGCCACGCCGACATGCCGCTCACTCCGAGCAGGGTGTGGGAGACGATGCAGGGCAACCACACACCGCCGATCTGACACGACCGAAACGAACCCGAGTGATGACGACATCGCAGCAACACACCGCCAGGGTGACCGAGCTGGTCGCGCAACGTCGTCGATTCGTGCAGGCCACCGTCGTACGCGCCCAGTGCCCGACGTCGGCGCGCCCGGGCGACGCCGCGATCGTGCTGCCGGATGGAACGATCGAGGGTTTCGTCGGCGGTCAGTGCGCCGAGGAATCCGTCCGGACTGCCGCGCTCGACGTGTTGGAGCACGGCGAATCGACCCTGCTGCGTATCCTGCCCGACGGCAGCCACGACTTCCCGGAAGCGCCGGGGGCGATCACCGTGGTCAACCCCTGCCTTTCGGGTGGCGCGATCGAGGTGTTTCTCGAGCCGAAGTTGCCGGCAGCGCAGATCGTCGTCGTGGGTACCACACCGATCGCCGACGCGCTCCTGCAGCTCGGCACTCCGCTCGGATTCTCGATGGTCCTCGCGACCGACACATCGGCGGTCCGCGGAGCGACAGCCGTATTGATCGCGAGCCACGGGCGAGCCGAGGAGGACATGATCCGTGCGGCTCTCGACGCAGGTGTGAACTTCGTCGGTCTGGTCGCCAGCAGGACCCGCGGTGCTGCGGTGATCGACTCGCTCGAACTGAACGAGGAAGAGCTGCGAGTCGTACGGAGCCCGGTCGGGCTCGACATCGGTGCTCGCACCGCCGAGGAGATCGCCCTGTCGATTCTCGCCGACGTGGTTCGGGCCGTACGCATCGATGGTCTCGAAGCGCCGAAACCCGCCGGGGGATCGGCGCGGCCGGAATCTGCCGTCGATCCGGTGTGCGGGATGACGGTGACCATCGGCGACGACACCGCGCATCTCCTTCACGCCGGCGTCCACTACTGGTTCTGCAACCCCGGATGCCGAACGCGATACGCCGAAGAGCTCGGCGTCGCGTAGCCGTATGCCCGACGGCACCATTCCAACGCTCGCCGAGATGCGTTCGACACTCGACGAAGTCGACTACTTGGTCGACGACGGTCTCTCGATGGCGCTGTTCCTGGCGATGCAGCTCGGCCAGCCATTGTTGCTCGAAGGCGAACCAGGGGTGGGTAAGACCACCGCGGCCAAGGCGTTGGCGCAGGCACTGCACACGCCACTGATCAGGTTGCAGTGCTACGAGGGGATCACGGCGTCGGAGGCGCTGTACGAGTGGAACTATCCACGCCAGATGCTGGCGATTCGCCTGGCCGAATCGAACGCCGACGAGATCGCAGCCACCGACCTCTTCACGAGTGACTACTTGCTCGACCGGCCGTTGCTCAAGGCAGTTCGCCACTCCGGTGAGGTTCCCGCGGTCTTGCTGATCGACGAGATCGACCGGTCCGACGACGAGTTCGAGGCGCTCCTGCTCGAGTTCCTCGGCGAGTCGTCGGTCACGGTGCCCGAACTCGGCACGTTCTCGGCTGCACGACCGCCGATCGTGATCCTGACGTCGAACCGGAGCCGCGAGCTCCACGACGCGCTGAAGCGGCGGTGCTACTACCACTGGATCGAGTACCCGACGGTCGAGCGCGCCGCCGCTATCGTGCGTCGCCGGATCCCCGGTGCGTCCACGTCGTTGATCGACGCCGCGACGGCATTCGTGTCGTCGGCACGCACCCTCGATCTCGACAAACCCCCCGGCCTGGCCGAGGCGATCGACTGGGTGAACGCGCTCCATACGCTCGGGATCTCCGATCTCGACGATGCCGCGGCGCAGGCCACCATCGGCTCGATCGCCAAGACTCCCGACGATGCCGAAGCGGTGCGCGCAGCAGTCGTGCGCCGGAACGGGGTGTCGGCACCTGCGGTCGACGGTGGTGGCGGGCGCCAGTGACGACGCCAGGCGTCGCAGAAGCAGGCACCCTCTTCGCCGGCGTCGACCGCGCCGTGTTCGCCGCCGCCTTCGCCGATCGGCTCCGCCGTGCCGGTCTGGACGTGACGTTTCCGGCGATCGAGCGTTGCGCCGCCGGGCTCCAGACGATCACCGCTCTGACACTCGCCGAGCTCTATTGGCTGACCCGCGTCTCCTACGCGAGCGGACGCAACGAACTGGCCATCTTCGATGCGGTCTTCGACGCCGTCTTCGGGAGCGAGATGGGTCGCCTGCCGACCGACCGGCGTGGTCAGCAGCGAGTCGATCAAAGCGCTGAAGACGACCGGCTGCTCCCCGTCGGCTCCCGACTCGACGGCGAGGCGAGCTCGGCGTCCGCGCTGCCGTGGGCGACGCTGCCATCGGTGACGTTCGAGGACGTGACCGACGAGAACGCCGCTGAGGACGACACTGCGATTCCGGAACTCCGGCCGTCTGCCATCGCGTCCGACATGGATCGACGGTTCGACGAACTCGACGACCTCGAGCTCGAACGCGTCGGAGTACTGCTCGAAGCAGCGATTCCGCAGTGGCCGTTGCGGAAGTCCCGTCGACGACAGGCAGCACGCTCGCGAGGTCCGCTGTCGCTGCGCCGCAGCATGCGGCGTTCCATGGCAACGGGCGGCGACCTCGTGACACTGGTACACACCCGACCCCGGCATCAACCGCGACCGGTTGTCGTTCTTCTCGATGTCAGCGGCTCGATGGAGACCTACGCCCGCGCGTACCTCCATCTGACGCGGCCACTCGCCGTCAATCACCGAGCCGAAGTGTTCGCGTTCGCCACCGACCTGAGTCGCGTCACCGCGACGATCCGTCTGCGTTCGGCCGAGGAGGCGATCGAGCACATGAGCGACACCGTGGGCGACCGGTTCTCGGGAACACGCGTGGCGACGAGCCTCCGGACGCTGCTGCGCCATCGCACCTGGAGCACGTGCGTACGCGGTGCAGTCGTCGTGATCTGTAGCGACGGATGGGATTCCGACGAACCCGAGCAACTCGAGCGCAGCATGAAGCGCCTCTCGTTGCTCGCCCATCGCGTCGTCTGGGTCAATCCTCGGGCGGCTGCCGCCGGCTTCGAACCTCGAACCGGCGGAATGTCAGCGGCGCTTCCATATTGCGATCGCTTCCTCGCCGGCGACACCGGCCGGTCGATGCATGACGTGATCGCGGCGATCATCGCTGCGTGAGCGGGTCCCTCGACGTGGAATTGCGGTCCGAACCGACCGCTATGGTGGCCCGATCGGTGTCTCGTCTCCATTCACGGAACTCAGGGCCCGACCCATCAGGCGAGTCGCCGTGACATGACGCAGATGAACGACAAGGAGCAACAGATCCTCGACGGGGTCCTCGCCGTGTTGGCGAGGGACGGCATCTCCGGCGTCAGCATGCGGGCCGTCGCACGAGAGGCCGGGGTGGCTCTCGGACTCATGAACTACTACTTCGACGACAAGCGGTCGTTGATCGGCGCGGCCCTGCGCCACATCGGTGCACAGGATGCCGAACTGGTCGCGCCTGTCGACGGACTCGCCGCGCAGGCTCAGCTCCGACACGCCCTCCGCCGGGTTGCCGACGATGAATTCCTCCGTCCCGACTACCTGGGCCTCCGGCTCCAGTTGTGGTCGCTCGCGCCCGTCGACGAACTCTTCGCCCAGATCAACCACGACGCACAGCGGCGCTACCGAGACGGCCTCGGCACGCTGATCCGCGAAGCGCGTCCCGACCTCGATGATGGGGAAGTCGAGCGGCGTGCCGCCGACGTGCTGATCATCCAGAACGGCATGTGGCTGACATCGATCCTGATCCTCGACCGCCCATCGATCGACCGCAGCATCGACCGCTGCGAGGAAATCGTCTTCCGCTGACGTGTCTCGACGCCGTCAGGATGAGTTGAGAACAACCGCCGGCGAACAACTCCGCGCCGTCGGTTCAGATGCCAGGTCTCACTCGACGAACACATAGATTCGACCGTCGAGGGAGGCTGCCATGCCGGCAACACCAGAGTCAGCAAGCTTCGAGGGCCGCATCGGCCGGACCATCGCGGAATCCGAACCGTCGTTCCGTGAGCCGGCGCACCCCGGCGACGATGCGCCCAACGTCGTGCTCGTGTTGCTCGACGACACCGGATTCGCCCAGTTCGGGTGTTACGGGTCCGACATCGACACCGCCAACGTCGACGCGCTCGCCGCCGACGGACTGCAGTTCACCAACTTCCACGTCACGCCGCTCTGTTCTCCCACACGAGCCTCCCTGCTCACAGGACGTTCGCAACACGCCGTCGGTATGCGGATCCTGTCGAACTTCCAGACCGGGTTCCCCCACCAGCTCGGCCATATCAGCAACCACGCAGCGACCGTGGCAGAGGTACTGCGTTCCGAGGGTTATGCCACGTTCTGCGTCGGCAAGTGGCATTTGGCGCCGATGGACCAGTGTTCAGCGGCAGGCCCGTTCGACCAGTGGCCGCTGGCCCGAGGCTTCGACCGGTTCTACGGGTTCCTCGAAGGAGAAACCGACCAGTTCCACCCCGATCTCGTCTGCGACAACCACCCGATCGACCCGCCGGCGAAGCCGGACGACGGATACCACATCTCCGAGGACCTGATCGATCAGCTCCTGAAGATGGTCTCCGACTCGAAGGGCGTGCGTCCCGATCGGCCGTTCTTCGCATACGTGCCGTTCGGGGCCACCCACGCGCCACACCAAGCGCCCGCCCGTTACCGCGACAAGTACCGCGGCCGCTACGACGAGGGCTGGGACGTCGTTCGTCAACGCTGGTACGAACGTCAACTCGAGCTCGGTGTCATTCCGGCAGGCACGCAACTGGCGCCGCGCAACCCGGGTGTCGACGCGTGGGACGATCTTCCCGAGAACCAGCAGCGGCTCGCTTGCCGTCTGCAGGAGGCGTTCGCGGCCTTCCTCGATCACACCGACGACCAGATCGGTCGCCTCGTCGATGGACTGCGCGGCCTGGGCCAACTCGACAACACCGTGTTCATCGTGCTCGCCGACAACGGTGCCTCGCAGGAAGGCGGCCCATTCGGCGTGATGCACGAGATGAAGTTCTTCAACGGAATCTTCGAGACCCCCGACGAAGCAATCGCCAAGATCGACGACATCGGCGGCCCTCACAGCCACACCAACTATCCCTGGGGCTGGGCGCAGTGCGGCAACTCGCCGTTCAAGTGGTACAAGCAGAACACCCATGAAGGTGGCGTACACGTCCCGATGGTCGTCCATGCCCCGGGGCGCGTCGCGAGCGATCAGACCGGCACGAAGCGGGATCAGTTCGTCAATGCTGCCGACGTCGCGCCGACCATCTACGACCTCGTCGGCGTCACGCCACCCGACACGTATCGCGGGCTCGACCAGCTTCCAGTCACCGGACACTCGTTCGTGTCGGTCTTGGCCGACCCTGCGGCGCCGGCCACGAACTCCCTGCAGTACTTCGAGATGGCAGGCAGCCGGGCACTCGTCGCCGGTGAGTGGAAGGCGGTGTGCAAACACACGCAGGGGACGGACTACGAGACCGAGCCGTGGGAGCTCTATCACCTCACCGAGGACTGGTCGGAATGCAACGATCTCGCCGAGCAGGAACCCGACAAACTCGCCGAACTGGCCGAACTGTGGTGGAAAGAAGCCGAACGTCACGGAGTGTTGCCGCTCGACGATCGGTTGCTCGAGTTGTTCGGCGCACGT
Source organism: Ilumatobacteraceae bacterium (assembly GCA_037969115.1). Taxonomy (GTDB): domain Bacteria; phylum Actinomycetota; class Acidimicrobiia; order Acidimicrobiales; family Ilumatobacteraceae; genus JBBKWQ01. Next base: position 37,184 of record JBBKWQ010000313.1, on the reverse strand, counting down.
TTCCGCGCGAATTCTCCGCATCCACCCGAGCGGCGCTACGTCTATCGGCCCCCGATGTCGCCGATGCCCGCCCAGGCCGCTGCACCGATCGGTGGGCACAGCTGCAACCTCACCGCCACGGTCACCCGCGACGCGGGCCAGGACGGAGTGCTCTACGCCACCGGCACCGAGAACTCGGGGATCTCGGTCTTCGTGCAGAACGATCGGTTGGTCATCGACTACAACGCATTCGACGCGCACACGATTCTCGAGTCCGATGTCGAGATCCCCGCGGGCACGTCGACACTGGTTGCGAAGCTCCGCCACGGCGAGGGCAGTTCGGGGTCGATGTCGTTGGAGGTGAACGGACGGTCGGCCGGGTCGGCAGATCTTCCGCTGTTCATGCGGATGATCTCGTCGGTGGGTCCCAGCGTCGCCTACGACCACGGGTCTGCCGTCTCGAGCCGGTACGAGGCGCCGTTCCCGTTCTCCGGGCGACTCCACGAGGTGGTCATCCAACTGCTCTCGAAGCAGGATCTCGACGCGCTCGCGGCGGAAGCAGCCGCAGAGATGAGCAGGCAATGAGCCTCACCATCACGTTGCTGGGTACCGGAAGTCCGATGCCCAGTCCCGATCGGGCAGGACCCGCCACGCTGATCTCCGCCGGGGAGGGCGTCGATGCCGAGCATTACCTCGTCGACGCCGGCCGCGGTGTGTTGATGCGCTTGGCTGCGCTCGGCCTCGGAGCGCCGAACCTGTCGGCGGTGTTGCTCACCCATCTCCACAGCGACCACATCACCGACCTCAACGATGTCATCACGACCCGCTGGGTGATGACATTCCAACCAACGCCGCTCACGATCGTCGGGCCGGTGGGGACCAAGGCCGTCGTCGACCACATCCTCGCGTCGCTCGGCCCCGACATCGGGTACCGCATCGCACACCACCATGACCTCGTCGAGCCTCCGGCGATCGAGGTGATCGAAGTGAGCGACGGCCCGGTCCACCTTCCCGGCCAGGTCTCGGTGCGCTGCGCACCGACCGATCACAAGCCGGTCGAACCCAGCGTGGGGTTCCGCTTCGACTACGAGGGTGCTTCGGTCGTCGCGGCCGGCGACACGGTGCCGTGTGACGGACTCGACAGGCTGTGCGACGGAGCAGACGCGTTGATCCACACTGCAATCCGCAAAGACGTCGTGGCCAACATCCCGCTCCAGCGAATGCAGGACACGCTCGACTACCACTCATCTCCTGAGGAAGCCGCCATCACCGCGAACCGCGCCGGAGTGGGCACGCTCGTGCTCACGCATTACGTACCGCCGATCCCAGCCGGGGGCGGAGATGATTGGCGCGAGCTGGCAGCCGCACATTTCGACGGCGCCATCGAGCTGGGCGACGACCTCCACCGCATCGACATTCCGCCAATCCAGCATCCAGGAGCTTGACCCATGGACACCGTCCGCACCCCAGACGACCGCTTCGTCGATCTTCCCGACTATCCGTTCGAACCGCACTACGCCACGATCCCCGACGGCGACGGTGGCACGATGCGCGTGCACTATCTCGACGAAGGGCCCGATGACGGAGCCGTCGTGTTGTTGCTGCACGGCGAGCCGTCCTGGAGCTATCTGTACCGGCACATGATCCCGCCACTCGTGACCGCCGGTCATCGGGTGATCGTGCCCGATCAGGTCGGATTCGGTCGCAGCGACAAGCCGACCGAACAGACCGACTACAGCTACGCCCGTCATGTGGCCTGGATGTCGAGCCTCGTGTTCGATCACCTCGACCTGCACGGCGTCACATTCTTCGGCCAGGATTGGGGAGGGCTCATCGGGCTCCGGCTCGTGACCGCACAACCCGACCGGTTCGCCCGAGTAGCCATCGGCAACACCGGGCTCCCGACGGGTGAGGGCAAGCCCAGCGACGCGTTCTTGGCCTGGCAGAAGTTCTCGCAGGAGGCAGAGCACTTCCCGATCGGCAACATCATCGACGGCGGATGCGCCACCACCCTGTCGCCCGACGTCATCGCCGCCTACGACGCGCCGTTCCCCGACGACACGTACAAGGCCGGCGCTCGTATCTGGCCGTCGCACGTGCCGACCAACGCCGACGACCCGGAAGCGCCGGCCAACAAGGCCGCCTGGAACGTGCTCGAACAATTCGACAAGCCGTTCCTGTGCTGCTTCAGCGACCTCGACCCGGTCACCAAAGGCGGCGAAAAGCCCTTCCTCGCGAAGGTGCCTGGCGCACAGCGGCAGGCCCACACCACGATCGAGGGTGCCAGCCACTTCCTCCAGGAAGACAAGGGCTCCGAACTGGCCAACGTGTTGGTCGGTTTCGTGGCGGCGAATCCGTGACCGACTTCGACTCGGCGATGGGCTGAGTGTCGCGCGCGTCACCTCGACGGAATCTCGGGTGCAGCACGCTCGTGATCACACGAACTCGACCAGTACGTAGAGATCGGCTGCGGTCTCGTTCTCGGCGAAAGCATGCCATTCGTAGGCGTCGTAGGTTCCCCAGTTCGACGATGCGAGGGCGACTTTCACAGCGCTGCGCAACTCGGCGAACTCGGTTGGCGAGAATGCGATGATCTCGGCACCGTCCTCGTTCTGGCGCAGGAGGTCGATGGATGGATCGGCGACGGTCTGCGCCTCGCCATCGAGCACCGCTCGGAGCTTCGGCGACAACAGTGGTGAGATCACGGTATCGATCTGCTCGCGGAACACGTATCCCGTTTCGAAGGTGTCGCCACACCATTCGAGTCCGTCGGATGACAGGAAGTCGTCGACGTCGAAACTCCGCCGGAGCAGTTCCGAGTTCACGGCGAGAAAGTGCGAATTGTTGCTCATGTCGTCAGATCGGTCGTACCCTCGGTCGGCTTGAGGAGGTCCGCGAGTTTCACGATCGGGAGCAAGCTGGGGCAACGTCGATGATGGGGAATCTGCGGCCGGACTTCTTCCGCTTCGATCCACCGGCACTGTCGAGCGAGACCCTCACCAGCGTGGTGAGTGAATTCTTCGGAATTCGAGGGTCGCTCACACCGATGCGCGGTGAACGCGATCAGAACGTGCTCGTCACCACGACCGACGCCACCGAGTTCGTACTCAAGGTGGCGAGTCCGAGCGAGGATCCGGAGACGATCGAGTTCCAATGTCGTGCTCTGGTTCACATCGAGTCGACCGACCCCACGCTGCCGGTTCCGCGTCTGGTCCGCACTCGTGAGGGGGGCCTCGTCGCACGGGTCGAACTGGCCGATGCGGAGATGTTGGTTCGGGTACTCACGTACCTCCCCGGCGACACGTTCGACGAGGCCGGGTCGCTCTCGCTCACCGGTCTGCGAGGTGTCGGCGCCTTCCAGGGTCGTCTCGCCCGCGCGCTGGCCGAATTCGCACATCCCGCTGCTTCGAACTTCATGCCGTGGGCGCTCGACAGTGGCCTGCTCGCCGCCGAGCAGCTCTGGGAGAACTTGCCCGCGGAGTCTCGCGCCGTGGTCGAGCCGTGCCGGCCCCGTCTGGTGGAAGCGACTCGTCGTCTGCGCGGCGCACGTCGACAGGTCATCCACAACGACGGCCATCGCGGCAACTTGATCCGACCGCATGCGCAGAGCGAGCACGTGACCGGAGTGATCGACTTCGGCGACCTCGTCGACACAGCGCTCGTTGCCGACCTCGGCATCTCCGGTGCCAGCTTCCTCGGTGATCAACCCGACCCATCCAAGGCGCTCGGTGTTCTCGCCGAGGGTTTCGACCGGTACGTGCCGTTGCGCGACGATGAAATCGCGCTGCTTCCCGAACTGGTCTTGTCGCGACTCGCGCTCAGTACTCTGCTCACCGAGTACCAGATCAACCACACACCTCATCTGGCTGCCGCGGTTGCAGCGGAACGACCAGGGCTGCTCGCCGATCTCAGCCGGTGGCGCGACCTCGATCCGCTGATGATCGCCGAGCAGCTTCACGATCACCTCCGACACGCGCGGGCCGGGGAGAAGCGATGACCGATCAGGAGTTGTTGCGGCGGCGCTCGCAAGCACTCGCCCCTGCCTACCAGCTGTTCTACGACGACCCGGTCCACCTCGTTCGCGGCGAGGGCGTCTGGGTCGTCGACGTTCACGGGAATCAGCTGCTCGACTGCTACAACAACGTTCCCTCGGTCGGGCACTGTCATCCACGGGTCGTCGAGGCGATCTGCACGCAGGCCGGACTGCTCAACACGCACACCAGGTATCTGCACGACAAGGTCGTGAGCCTGGCCGAACGTCTTGGTGCGCTGCTCGGTGGCGAACTCGGCGTGTGCTTCTTCGTGTGCACGGGTACCGAAGCGAACGATCTCGCCGTCGAGATCGCTCGTGTCGTGACGGGCTCCCACGGCGTCGTGGTCTCGGAGCGGTCGTACCACGGCAACTCGGCCCTGGTGGCGACGTTGTCGACCGACGGGTATCCGGCGTCGGAGCGCCCGGACTGGCTCGGCGTGGTCGAGCCACCGAATACATACCGGGGGCCATACCGGTCGGGCGAGCCCAGCCTCGGGGCGAGGTACGCAGAGCTGGTTCAGTCGGAGGTGTCCGACCTCAACGGTCGCGGTCATGGCGTTGCCGCCTTGTTGCTCGACGCGAGCTGGGACTCGAACGGAGTCCTCGTTGCGCCGGAGGACTACGTGGCACTCAGCGCTGCCCACGTTCGCGAAGCCGGCGGATTGGTCATCGCCGACGAGGTGCAGGCCGGGTACTGCCGGCTCGGTGAGAACTTCTGGGGGCACGAGAACTATGCACTCGTGCCCGACATCGTCACGCTCGGCAAGCCGATGGGCGCCGGTCATCCGGTCGCAGCGGTCGTCACGACGCCGGCAATCGCCGCAGCGTTCGCCGAGCAGCGCTCGTACTTCAACACCTTCGGCGGCAACCCCGTGTCGGCGGCCGCAGCATTGGCGGTGCTCGACATCATCGACGACGAGGGGCTGCTCGCGAACTCGGCATCGACGGGCGGGTACCTCGCAGCAGGTCTCCTCGAGCTGGCCGACCGCTATGCCGTGATCGGCAACGTGCAGGGTTCCGGTCTGTTCTGGGGACTCGATCTCGTCGCCGACGGCGGGACGCTCGAGCCGATCTCCTACGCCGATGGCGCTCGACTCGCAACCGATCTGCGACACGACGGCGTGCTGATCGGCCTCACCGGACGATTCAACAACGTCTTGAAGATCCGGCCGCCATTGGTGTTCGGGCGCGATCACGCTGATCATCTCCTCCACGTGCTCGACACGCGCCTTGCGCGGTTCGAGCTGCGTGGCGGCGGTCAACGACGTCGACCCGGCGCCGAGTGGTGAGGCCGCTCCGAACGGGTCGGTGAGCCCGGTCAGGCGTCGGTGGTGTTGGCGATCAGCACGTCACACGGCGCCTGCTTCGCCACATCTGAGGCAATGGAGCCGAGCACTCTGCTGACGCCCTGGACTCGTCGGTTCCCGACGACGATCATCTTGGCGTCGAGGCTCGATGCCGCCTCGCACATCGCAGCGGCCGGGTTCTCGGCGCCGACCGAGGTCGTGATCTGATCGTGGTCGAGTTCGCGGCTCAGACCGGCGAGAAACGACTCGGCCTCGGAAATCGAGTCGACGTGCCAGCGATCGCCGCCCACCGAGATGTCTTTGCTCCTGCGACGGGTGGTGCACATCACGACGTGCAGGTTCACGCCCAAAGCCGCAGCAAGTGACGCCGCAGTCTCCGCCGCTCTGCGTGCGGTCGCTGACTTGTCGACTCCGACGACGATGTCGTTCATGGTGGTGTGCTCCTCCTCGTTGATTCGACTCGCTCCGGCGCCCCCACATCGACGCAACACCCGACCGCGAATCGAACGCTCACCGTAGCTCGTCGGCAGCAACGCTCGGCCAACAGTGGCGAACACGTGTGCACCTTGCCCACCGGAACGTCGTCCGATGCACCGGAATAAATAAGACTAAAGGATGTTAAACAGAGGGACACCTACCGAAAGGCACATCGTGAAATCCATACTCGTCGCACTCCGACTGAAACTCCCGTTCCTCGTGGCCGGCTTCCTGTCCTTCTTGTTCTCGGTCTGGCTCTACTTCGTGAAGGACGAGACGACCGCCGGGATCTTCGTCGGCCTCTGGGTTCCTTCGATCCATTCGCTGGGCACCTTGCTGCTCGCCCCCGTGAGCAACAGCAGCGTGACCCGACAGCTCGAGCGGGTCGGCTCATGAACGAGCTACTGATGGCCGTCGGCATCGCCGTGTTCTTCATGACCGTGTACGGGGCCGTGATGGTCGGCGGTCACCTTCTCGAGGAGCTGCAACCAGAGGACGAAGAGACCAGACTGGCTGCGATCCCGGCTGAGCGACTTCCTTCTTCGGACCGCCATGTATCACCGAGCGAGCCGCAGGCGTCCCAGTCTTCGGCGACCGTTCCGTGAGCGGACTCACCGTCGATCAGCCCGGTGCCGGCCCCGCGTTCCCACTCCACAACTCGTCCGTCTTGCTGGCGGGAGCCTCTGGAGGCATCGGAAGCGCGCTTGCCGCCGAGCTACACGCACGTGGGGCGATCGAGTTCGGCGTTCTGACGCGTGAACTCAGTTGGCGAAGGTGTGGAGCAGCCCACCGTCGTCGACCAGCCGCCGGAGCAGCGGTGACAGCTCCCAGTGTCGACCGCCGAGTGTGCCGCCGTACCCCTCGATCTTGTCGACGATTTCGCCGAGGCCCACTTCGTCGGCCCAGTACATCGGGCCACCGCGGTACACGGGCCAGCCGTAGCCGTTGACCCACACGACATCGATGTCGCTGCCGCGAACGGCAATGCCTTCGTCGAGGATCTTGGAACCCTCGTTGACCATCGGGTACAGCAGGCGTTCGAGTACCTCCTGGTCGGAGACGTCCCGCTGCTCGATTCCCTGGCCGGTTGCGAAGTCCTTGATCAACTGCTCGACCTCGGGGTCGGGCGTGGCGGCGCGAGTCTCGGCGTCGTACATGTAGTACCCGCGGCCGTTCTTCTGGCCGCGCCGGCCGTTCTCGCACAGGATCTCGCGGACGGTCGACGACGACGACTCCTCGGCCTTCCAGCCGATGTCGAGTCCGGCGAGGTCACTCATCGAGAACGGACCCATCGGGAAACCGAACTCGAACAGCACCGCGTCGACCTGGGCCGGCGTCGCTCCTTCGAGGATCATTCTTTCGGCCTCGGCTCGGCGCATGAACAACATGCGGTTGCCGACGAAACCCGGGCAAACGCCGACCATCACGGACACCTTCTTGATCTTCTTCCCGATCGCCATCGTGGTCGCTACGACGGTGTCGCTCGACTTCGTGCCGCGTACATTCTCGAGCAGCTTCATCACGTTGGCCGGCGAGAAGAAGTGCATGCCGATGACGCTCTCGGGACGCGACGTCACCGCGGCGATCTCGTTGATGTCGAGCGCCGACGTGTTCGACGCCAGCAGCGCACCCGGCTTGCAGATCTGGTCGAGCTCGCGGAAGATCGACTTTTTCAACTCCATGTCTTCGAAGACGGCTTCGATCACCATGTCGCAGTCGGCGAAGTCGGCCTTGTCGATGGAGCCGGTGATCAGCTTCATTCGCTCGTCGAGCATCTCGGGTGTGGTCGAGCGCGACCGTTCGTAGTTCTTGCGGACCACGCCGAGGCCCTCGTCGAGTGCGTCCTGGTTGCGTTCGACGATCGTGACCGGAATGCCGACGTTGGCAAAGTTCATCGCGATGCCGCCACCCATGGTGCCTGCGCCGAGGACGCCGACCTTCTGCACGTCGATGAGAGGCGTGTCCTTCGAGATGTCGGGGATCTTGTTCGCCGCCCGTTCCGCGAAGAAGGAGTAGCGCTGCGCGGCCGACTGGGACCCGCGCATCAGTTCCATGAACAGCTTGCCCTCGACCTGCAACCCCTCGTCGAAGGGCAGGTCGACGGCGGCTTCGATGCAGCGGATGTTGTACTCGGGCGCGATGAACCCCCGCGTCTTTCGGGCGATCGAGGCGCGGAACTCGGCGAACAGTTCGGTGTTGCCCTTGACCGTTTCGATCTTCTCGTCGCGGTCACGGACCCGGGCCAACGGCATGTTCTCGGCCACCGCCCGGTGGGCGAACGCGACCGCGGTCTGACGGAGCGCGACCAGGTCACCGTCGGTCACCTCGTCGACGAGGCCGCACTCGAGCGCCTCAGATGTACTGATGTGGCGACCGGACGTGACCATCTCGAGCGCCTTGGGGACGCCGGTGAGCCGGGGCAGCCGCTGAGTGCCGCCGGCACCGGGCAAAAGGCCGAGGTTCACCTCGGGCAGCCCGAACTTCGCCGAAGACAGCGCCACTCGATAGTGGGCGCACAACGCGATCTCGAGGCCGCCGCCGAGCGCCGTGCCGTGGATCGCAGCGACGACCGGGATGGGCGCGTTCTCCATCGACGCCTGGGTCACGGCGAGACTCGGACCCTGCTGGGCGCCACCGAACTCGCTGATGTCGGCGCCGGCGATGAACGTGCGACCCTCGCACGTCACGACCACGGCCCTCGCTCCGGCGGCGACCGCATTCGTCATCCCGTCGAGGAGTCCCTGCCGAACGTGCCAGCTCAGGGCATTCACCGGGGGGTTGTCGATCACGAGCAGGGCGATGTCGCCATCACGTTCGAGTCGGACGGATTCGGTCAGCGCGGTCATGATCTCAGTCAAGCAGCCCGCCTCCCGCGGGGTCGATCCAGAGCCGCGGTTGCCGAGCCCGCCGGATCGTGACAGCGATCGCGACCTGTGTCGCGCGACATACCGTTTGCGTCCCACCCTCTTCATCGTTTATCGTCGATGAAGCATGAAACAGTTGAGTCGAGTCGAGGTGGCAGAGTACGCAAGCTGGTTCCGGTGCCTCGCGGACCCGACCCGGCTCCAGGTGCTGCACGCCGTCGCCACCGCCGACCGGCCGCTGACCGTCGGTGACGTCGTCGAAGTCATCGGAAAGACCCAGTCGACCGTGTCTCGCCATCTCCAGCTGCTCGCACAGGAAGGTTTCGTCGTCACGGAGCCGGATGGAGTGAAGACCATGGTGCGGGTGAACGCGGCGTGCATGAGTGCCCTCCCGGCGGCGGCGGCGGCGGTCATGGGCGTTGATCCGACCGGGCCCGCACGATGATCAGGTCGACCGGGATCCTCGTCGTCGAGCTGGTCATTCTCTTCGTCGTCGTCGCGGCCGGCGTACACCTTCTCCAGCGACGTCTCGGGCCGGAGCGGCTCCGTACGTGGATGGGCGGCCCGCCGCTGGTTGCCGCGATCAAGGGCATCGCCGTCGGTTTCGTGACCCCGTTCTGCACCTATTCGGCGATCCCGCTCTTGGTCGGCTTTCGGCGGGCGGGCGTACCGCCGGCGGGCTACGTGGCGTTCATCGTCGCGGCTCCGGTCCTCGACCCGATCCTGTTCGGAGCACTCGTGGTGATCGTCGGTGTCGACGTTGCCGTTGCCTACATGGCCGTCGCATTCACCGCTGCTCTCACGCTCGCACTGTTGGCACAACGCCTGGGGCTCGAGCGTCACCTGAAGCCGTTGCCCGACGCGGCACGCGTGCTGGTGCCCGCGGGCGGAGCACGCTCGGGCGTCGGCTGTTCAGCAGCGAGCGACGAGACGCCGGAGTCGAGTGTGCCCTGGCGGGGAATGCGCGACGAAGTGGCGTCTGCCGCAGCTGCAGCGTCCGGAATGCTCCGGGCATTCGGGCCGCTGCTGATGCTCGGTGTCGCCATCGGCGTGACGATCGAGTTGTTGGTACCGGCCGAGGCGGCGGCTGAACTGACGGGAGGGAATCCGGTGATGTCCGTTCCGGTCGCGGCCGCACTCGGAACGCCGTTGTACTTCAACACCGAACTCTTCGTGCCGATCGCCAACTCGCTCCACGGCGCTGGAGTCGGTGTCGGCGCCATCGTCGCCCTCACGATCTCGGGTGCCGGCGCCAACCTCCCCGAGTTCGTCATCCTCGGCCGACTCGCCCGCCCTGGCGTGATCGTCGTCCTGGCGGGCTACGTGTTCGCGATCGCGGTCATCGGTGGTTTCCTCGCGCACGTAATTGCCGCCTGAGCAGACAGATCCGAAAGCCGTCGCTGATCGTTGCGCTGACCGACCTGATGGAGGGCGACGGTGCAGCGGTCAGCGCAACCGGACGCGCCGGCTCATCGCGACCATCCGGGCACGACTGGAACGAGCGCAGGGCTCACAGGTCTGACGAGCGGGTGCGTTGCATCGAGGCTTCGAGGACACCGGCAATCACATCGAGTTCGGGTTCGACACAGTACGTGGCACCTGAATCGTCAACGGCGAGAAACGCGTCGTGCACGTCGATGGCCAGCATGGCCAGATGGGTCGGATTCTTGGGAACGGACCCGGCGGGCAGGTGGTGAGCGTGGTCCCGGAGGTAGCCGGCACACATGCGCAGCGCGGTTTGGCGCGCCCGGTCGTGGTCGGAGTTCGTCTCGAACCTCCATCGCTGCGTCTGGGTGACGATCTCAGCCTTCTCGTCGTCGGTGAGCTCGACCCCCGTTGCTGCGAAGATCCGGCAGTCGTAGTCGCGGCAGGTCTGTGGGCGATCGTCGTAGATCGAACACCCTCCGTCGACGAACATCGGGCAATGCCCATGGTCGTCGTAGCCCATCACGACGTGGCCGTGAGGCAACCCTGGCGCATCGAACAACAACCGGTCCGGGATTCTGTCGAGCGCGCGGGTCTCGTCTGGTTGGATGTGGATGAAGTACGACGCTCGACAGCACGCCGTGCACTCGCCGCAGGGAACTTCACCCGCAGATCGACTACCGGGCGTCGGCTTGCTGGTGATGCGTAACCACGTCGCGAAATCGCCCGCCTGCTGCGTGTTGCCCACCGACATGATTCGCTCCTCAGGCGCCGGCGGCGACGGCGTCGCGAAGCTCGCGTTTGAGGATTTTGCCGGAAGCGCTGCGTGGCAGTTGATCGGTCACGAATCGGACGCTGGTCGGCACCTTGAACGAGGCGAGTCGTTCGCCGACGAACTGCTGGAGCTCGGCGACTTCGAGTGCTTCGCCGGGCTTGACCATGACGTGGCAGGCCAATTCCTCGCCGAGCCGCTCGTGAGGAATGCCGTAGACGGCCGCCTCGTAGACCGCGGGATGTTCGTAGATGGCCGCTTCGACCTCGGCGCTGTAGATGTTCTCTCCACCGCGCAGGATCATGTCCTTGGCTCGGTCGCTGACGTAGACGAATCCGTCGGAATCGATGTGCCCGATGTCGCCCGACCGGAGCCATCCGTCGACAAGCGTCTCGGCAGTCGCGTCGGGACGATTCCAGTAGCCCTTGATGAGGTTCGGACCCTTGAACCAGATTTCGCCGGTCTCACCCACGGCGAGCACGTTGCCCTCCGGGTCGGTGACCCGCAGATCCATGATCGGGACCGCACGTCCGGTCGACGTGGGATTGGCCACGAAGTCGCGCCCAGCGTTCTGGGGCCCGTACGCATTGGTCTCGGTCATGCCGTACCCGAGCCCGGGGCGCCCGTTCGCGAAGTTGTCGTCGATGCGCTGCACCAGCTCGGGCGGCATCGGCGCTCCGCCTCCACCGACCGACCGCAAGCTCGACGTGTCACGAGAACTGAACGTCGGTGCTTCGAGCAGATCCCAACTCATGGTCGGCACCCCGACGAAGTTGGTCACCCGCTCCTGCTCGATCAGCTCGAGCGCGCGGGCGGGGTCCCAGCGGTGCGTCATCACGAGTTTCGCACCGCTCACGAACGAGCCGAGCATGACGGGAATGAGGCCGGTCACATGGAACAGCGGTACGCACAGCATGAACGCCGTCGGCGGGGCATCGGGATCGGGCTCGGCAGGTTCCTGGAGTGCGGCCACCGCCCCTCTGGCGGCGAAGCTCATCAGAGCACTCAGCACGGCTCGATGGCTCGAGACCGCTCCTTTCGGTCGTCCCGTCGTGCCAGACGTGTACAGGATCGTCATGTTGTCGTCGGTGTCGATATCGACCGCCGGAAGCCGCGCTCCGAGCTGCAAGACGTCGTCGAGGCGACTCTCTCCGGCCGACAGGCCGGCATCGCTGCGCACGGCCACGACGTGGGCCTCGATCGCGCCCGGTTCGGCCGCTCTCATCCGAGCAATTCGCTCGTCGTCGGCGAAGACCACCGATGCCCCGGAGTCCGCGAGCGCGAACACGATCTCGTCGGTCTGCCACCAGGCGTTCAACGGAACGGCGACGGCGCCGACGGCCACGATGGCAGCGAACGATGCGATCCACTCGGGGTTGTTGCGCATGGCGATGGCGACTCGATCACCGCGGGTGACGCCGAAGTGGTGCACGAGCGCGTGCCCGATCTGCCCGACGAGGTCGAGCACGTCGGGCATCGGCCAACGTTCTTCCTCGTACACGATGAAGTCGTCACGGCGGGCGGCCGCGAGGTCGAGCAACGTCCGTGCGTTCGGGGGCGTTCCGACGAACACCTTCGTGGCCACTCCGTCGACGTTCGCATCGACGATCTCGAAGGGTGTTCCGGAAGCGCACACGGCCGCGCACGCCTCGTGGAAAGTCATCGCCATGACCGGGTTTGTAGCACGTCGGAACGGCGACCCGGCGACCGGCACTCACCGACGTGGTCCACCCGTCGACGACGACCGGCTCAGTCGAGGTCGGTACAGGCCCGAATCGGACCCGACGGAACTCGGATCACGACGTCCTTCGTCACCGGCCCGACCGGGTTGCTGCCTTCGGCGGTGCCACGGAACTCGATGACGCCGCCGGATTCGGACTGGCTGGCCGAGTCGTCGACGAGTTCGAAGATCCCGGGCTCGTCATAGGTGAGATCGACGGTCGAGTCGTCGATCGGCTCTGCGGTGAAACGCGCACCTTCCGACAAAAAGCCCACGTACTGCAGCGGTCCCGCAGCGTCGCCGAAGCACACGTCGACGACCGACCGTGTGTAGGCATCTTCGGCGCCCGGTGTGTTCGTCGTGACGCTGCTCGTCGCGGCGCAGTCGTCCGGTTCGCTCGACGACGGTTCCACGACGACCTCGAACGCACCTCCCGGCTGGAGCGGGTAGACCGCGAACCCGTCGGCGCCGCGGTCCTCGAACGATTCGACCTGGAGCGGAAATCCGCCGCTCGAGAAGTTGCCGCCGGTCGCACCGTCGCCGTCCTGCCACTTCTCGACGATTCCCACATAACCATCGTCGTCATAGAGATAGCTGGTCACCGATCGCTCGGGGTCGGCCGCTGCGAGTGGGCTGGTGCGACACGTTCGAAGAATCGGGTGTTCGGTGCCGCCCACCCGGATCAGCCCCGGTATCGGCGGCGCGGTGTTCGCCGGCGGTTGGGTGGTTGGCGCGGCTTCGATGGTGGACGGCTCGACCTCGACCGCGGCAGTGGTTTCCGGGGTCTCGGTGGTGGCGGGAACCGTGGTGTCGGGGGCGACGGTGGTGGGCGGTGCTGCGACCGTCGTGGTGGCTGCAACGGTGTCGGGCGCGACCGTGGTGTCGGTGGGCAATTCGGTCGGGGGAGCTGAATCGAACGAGGTCGGAACCGGTGCGGCGCCGTCGTCCTCGCCGCCGTCGCGCGCAGCGACGAGGATTGCCAACGGTGCAAGCAATCCGACGGCGAGACCGACCACGGCGAGTGCGAGCCACCCCGTTTCGTCGGACCGGAGCCCGTCCGGAACGGGCCAGTCGCCCGGCGAAGTGAGCCCGCGACGGGATGGGGGCTGGGTGGTGACCGGATTTCCCGGCTGGTGCCCGTCCTCCATCGGTCCGCGCGGCATGCCGCCGCCTCCGTCGCTCGTCATCTCGCCCCTGTTATACAGCGTGCCATCACGCGATGGGCCGCGATCCCGCCCTCCCTGGTCGTTGTGCGAGAATCTTCGAAACCACGAGAGGAGCCGACATGAGGATCAAGCGCCATGCCATGTTCGCCGTCATCCTGACGGTCTCGGCCACAGCGTGCGGCAGCGACGACGCCACCGAGTCGACCGACACGGTCACGCCCGGCGCCGTCACCACGGAAGCACCATCCGACAGCGACCCGGACGTGACGTCGACGCCGACCGCGAGTGGTGGCCTTTCCCTCGTCGCCACCGATCTGGGCGACATCGTCGTCGACGACTCCGGGTTCACGATCTATTCGTTCCAGCCCGACCTCCAGGGTGAGAGCACGTGTTACGACCAGTGCGAGGCGACCTGGCCGGTCGTCAACGAAGTGTCGGCCGTCGGCGACGGTCTCGATGCATCGCTGCTGGGCACGACGACCAGGACCGACGGTTCGGTGCAGGCGACCTACAACGACTGGCCGCTCTACTACTTCGCGAACGACAGCTCGGCCGGGGACAGGAACGGGCAGGGCAGCGGCGCCGCCTGGTACGTGCTTGATGCCGCCGGCGACCCGGTCATCGGCTGAGCGTCGCTCGCGTCCGGCATGGTCACCGCGGCAACCGGAGTTTCAGCTCGAGAAGACGAACTCGAAGCGATGCTCGAACGGCGGCGATCGTCGGTGCGCCCCGCCGCGGTCGTGATGCGACCCGACACACTCGGCGCAGCGCGACTGACGCGCTACAGCTTCAGTCGCATGATGCTCCGGCGTGCGAGTACCGACAGATGGCTCGCTCGACGAACGTCGTTCCAGATCGATGCCCAGGGCCGTGGGGAGTCGATCTATCGGCTCGACATCGGCGACGCCATGTTCCACTTCGTCGCGTTCACCACGACGATCGACGAGTCCGAGCACACCGACCGCGTCGTCGCGAATCGTTGGGAGATCACCGCAGCGCTCGCCGAGGGCGAACTCACCGACGACCTGCTCGAGCTGCTTCGATCCGAAGTGCCGAAGCAGGAAGACGGCCGCCTCGACTCCCGTGTTCTCGTCCTCACACGAGGAAACCGGAGTGTGCGCTTCTTCCAATACCTGGTCGACGCGCTCGCACGAGGTGAGCAACCCGAACCTGACGAGGTCGCCGACGCCGGGTACATCATGCGGAGTACCGCGTTCTACGGAAACGGTAAGTGTGGGGTTCGGTCGTTCGAGGGATATTCCGACGCTCATCCCTTGAACGTTCCGTTCCGAGCTCAGTTCGTGGCGGCGTGGCTGTTTCGCGAGCTGAGTTACGACCTCGTCGAACACTGTGCACGAGCGAGAGGTGGCGACCGTGCCGCCCTTTTCGATCAGGCGTGGCGCCGGTACTTCGGCCTCGGCAATGCCACCGGCCTGGGACTCGTGCCCTACGCGTTGCATCACCCACGTGTGATCAACGCCTGGGCAGGTGTTCGGGAGCTCGCTCTCGCCGACGTACGGACGTACGAACTCACAGCGGAGCGCGCCGCCGCGCTCGAATGGTGGATCCGTCGAGCGCATCGCCACTTCGACGAGGGGACCGACGACGATTGCCATCCCTTCACCAGCACGCGTGGGTTGGCCCCGAAGGCGGCACAGATCGGTCGGGCCTTCGCCGCTGTCACCCACCGTTCGCTCCCTTTTGACGAGCTCTACCGGTGGGCGGCGGATCAAGACGTCGAGACCACCGAGCTGGTCGTCTCACTCCTGATCGAGCTGCACGAGGAATCGGATGAAGTCGTCGACCGGCTGCTCAGGGTCGACGAACATCCTCCGCTCGACCCCACGTTGACCATCGGTGAAGTGAGAACGTTGCTCGAGACTCACTTCGGTTGGCTCGACAGCGTCGATCCGGAAGAAGATGCTTGCTGGTGGCTGATCAGCGACAACACCGAGGAACCCCGACGAATGCGGCGCGACCGACTCGCTCCCGACGGTCGTGACGTCGCCATCGATGTCGCCAACCGGATGGTTCGCCTGCGCGCCTGGCTCGACACCGAGTCCGCGGACGCGTCCATCCAGACGGTGTTGCGGCAACGTCCCGAGCACCGGTTCGCGGTCGAACGGTTGCAGCAGACCGGCGTGCCGTACGGCGAACCGCGTGACAACGTCTGTGCTGTCGGGTTCCTGCCGCTCCAGCTGCAGCGCTTCCAGCTCGCTGTGTACGGCATGGACAACTTCAAACCGAAGTCGACGGACTGGCTTCGAGTCACCCTTTTCCAGGGGGCACCGCGACTCTCGGACATGCGCACCGACATGGATGATGCATGGGTATTGCCGCAGCGCCCGTCGACCGCTGAGCGAACGGAAACGGCATGATCGTCGACGGACTCCAGATCAACAACTGGTCACGCGATGTGATCAACGAGATCCGCCTCGGCGGCGTCGACGTGGTGCATGCCACGGTCGGCGTGTGGGAAGACCTCGCCGACGCGATGACACGAATCGGAGCATTCCGGCATCTGGCCCGGCAGAACGCCGACATCGTCCGAATCGTCACATCGGTCGACGCGATCCATGCGGCGGCGTCCGACGACGTGCTCGCGGTCGTCCTCGGCTTCCAGAACAGCTCGATGCTCGGGGATGACCCCGAAATGGCCCAGATGTTCGCCGACGTCGGCGTACGGGTGGTGCAGCTGACCTACAACATCGCGAACCACCTCGGGTCCAGCTGTTGGGAACCCACTGACGGCGGTCTCACCCGTATGGGCCACCGCATGGTGGATGCGCTGAACTCGGCCGGGGTGCTCATCGACATCTCACACGTCGGCGACGTCACCGGTGTCGACGCAGTCGATGCATCCGCCAAACCGATCGCCATCACGCACGGCAACCCCCGCTGGTTCTGCGATTCGCTGCGGAACAAACCCGACGCCGTGATCGAGGCTGTAGCGCGGCGAGGCGGCGTGATCGGTTGCACGCTGTATCCCATGTTCATCGGAGGGAGCGCCACGACCCGAGCCGACTACTGCTCGATGCTCGCTCGCCTCGCTGATCAGGTCGGCGTCGACCACGTTGCCATCGGCTCCGACGCAGTGCTCGGGTGGAAGCCCGACGCACTCGGATGGATGCGAAGTGGCCGCTGGGACCGTCCCGGCGACCCCTCTGAAGTACCGCCGTTTCCCGACTGGCCCGAATGGTTCGACGGTCCACGCGACTTCGGTTCGATCGCCGCCGGACTCGACCAGGTCGGGTTCTCACCGGGAGAACGCGACGCCGTCCTCGGGGGGAACTGGATGCGACTGTTCGAAACGGTGTTCGAACCGTGAGCGCGGATTCGGCCGATGGCGCGGCCACCGTAGTCGTGGCGCCGAGGGAGCTGCACGATCTGACGTATCGGTGCGCCCGGGTCGCCGGATGTGACCCCGGTACGGCCAACCGGCTGGCTCGCAATCTGGTTGCCACCGAGATCCACCACGGCCAGGCAGTCGAGGCATTCGTGGCGGTGATGGCCCGCGGGCCGGACGCGATTCGGTCCACAGCGCTGGCCGACGACGTCATCGGTGATGTCGACGTGTCGGTACGCCGCCAGTCGGGTGAACGCGACGTTCGCTTCCAAGCCCACCGCGACGGCTTGTCGATCGAATCCACGGCATTCGAAGCTCTCAAGCTGGCCGCACATCAGTTCCTCGTGACGGAAGGGGTGCTCGACGGGCGCTGACGTGCCTGTCGACACGCGTCGAGGTGCGCGTTGCGGTCGTGAACCGAAACCGCTGCCGGGGGACGACATGGCCTTCCAGGCGTACCGCCGGTCGATCGTCAGTCGTCGCCGACGCGTCGCGTGAGCTCGACGAACACAGCGGTGCCCAGCATCGTTTCGAGTTCACCGCTCAGGCTGTCGATCACTCTGGAGTCGCCGGTGAACGCCTCCGGTTCCTCGGTGCAGCACCACGCCATGGTCGTGCCACGGTCGCCCCAGTCGGCCCGGCTCCACGGACGAACCGTCGCAGTCTCCGACCCGTCCCCGTTGTCGGCGTAGTCGACGTGGAGTGGGAGCTGCCAACACACGCCTGGCTTCCACTGCGTCGGTGATTCGCCGCGGGCACTCGCCTCCAGATGGAGCGCGCAGCCACCACCACCCTCGAAACCGGGTCGATTCAGGAAGATGCACGCGCCGTCGACGACGCGGGTGCGCCAGCCGTTCTCGTCGCTCGAATCGGGAGCGAAGATCCCCTCGATCGTGTGGTCGTGGTTCTGGAACCTCGAAGGGTCGACGAAGGACGCCATGGCAGCCAGCATGCGCGCCTCGTCGTCGTCGAGTTCGGCGCCCAAGCTGCAACAACCCTGCTCGAGCTCGGGCGACGGGTGATCGAGGATGCCTTTGCATCCACGACCGAACTGGCACTCCCAGTTCGACGAGAGAAAGCGACGGTCGAACTGCCAGGTCGTTTTGGCCTCGCTGTCGACGATGACGATGTCGTCCGACTTCTCCTGGACGTCGGCCGGTTCGTTCATGCGAGAGACTGTAGGAGCCGTATCGTCGGCTCGGTGACGCCACTTGCAGCACCCATCGATCCCCGGCTGGTCTCGCTCGCCCGCCGCGCGGCCGGCGCGGCCACCGAGGTCACCATGAAATGGTTCCGATCGGTCGATCTCGAAGTCGACCACAAGCCCGACGGTTCCCACGTGACGCGCGCCGATGTCGATGCCGAGCGGGCGATCCGCGCTGTCATTCAGGCCGAGCGACCCGGCGACGGCATCATCGGTGAAGAGCTCGAACCCGTGGTGTCGACCACAGGCGTCACATGGACGATCGATCCGATCGACGGAACGATGTCGTACGTGCACGGCGTTCCGTTGTTCAGCACGCTCGTCTCGGCCAGTGACGAGTACGGCCCCGCAGTCGGTGTGATCGAGGCGCCGGCCGTGGGCGAGATCGCCGTGGCGGGCCGTGGACTGGGTTGCACGGTGAACGATCGTCCCGCCCGGTTCGGCTCGGCCTCGGTCCTGTCCGAGGCCACGCTCGTGACGAGTGGATTGTCCGACTACTGGCCGGCTGGTGCGCTCGGCAGGTTGCTCGGCTGCGGTGGCGCCGTGCGGACGTGGGCCGACGGAGGTTACGGCTACATCCTGCTCGCGTCGGGACGCATCGACGTGATGATCGACGCCTGGGTGAAACCGTGGGACGTGGCCGCCGCCGCGTGCATCGTGCCCGAAGCCGGCGGCGTGGTGCGAGAAGTCCCGACCGGCGTCGATACGGGTTACGTCGCGACGAACGCCGCACTGATCAAGTCGGCCACGGCGCTACTCGCACACATGTAGTGCGGGTTCGCGCGTGGGTGGTGATGCCAGAGGAGTCTGTCAATATGGATGCCTGTGACCGACGAACATGATGTGCTGGGGGGCCGTCCATGGCAGCCGTGATCACCGTCGATCACCTGCACAAGACCTACGGTCGAACAGTCGCCGTCGAGGATCTCTCGTTCGAGGTCGAGGAGGGCGAGATCTTCGGCATCCTCGGGCCGAACGGCGCCGGCAAGACGACGACGGTGGAGTGTGTCCAGGGCCTACGCCACGCAGATGGCGGGACGATTCGTGTGCTCGGGCTCGACCCGATGACAGAGGCTGCGGAGCTGAGGCAGCGCATCGGCTCACAGCTCCAAGACTCGGCGCTGCCCGGTCGGATGCGGGTCGCCGAGTCCCTGGACTTGTTCTCAGCGTTCGCCCGCAACCCAGTCGACAGCGACCAGCTTCTGACTCGATGGCGGTTGCAGGAGCAGCGGGATCAGGCCTTCGACAGCTTGTCGGGAGGTCAGCGCCAGCGACTTTTCATCGCGCTCGCGTTCGTGAATTCCCCCGAGCTGGTGTTCCTCGACGAGCTCACCCAAGGGCTCGATCCCCAGGCGCGACGAGCCACATGGGAACTCATCCGGGAGATCCGACAAGACGGCACGACGGTTGTGCTCGTGACGCATTTCATGGACGAGGCAGAGCATCTCTGTGACCGCGTCGCCGTGGTCGATGACGGGAGGGTGATCGCGCTCGATTCGCCGCAGGGTCTGATCGACGGGCTGGGGTTGCAGTCCGTCGTGCGCTTCACCACGCCAGAGCCCGACCTGAGCTGGGTCGAGCGGCTCGACGTGGTCGAGTCGCTGACCCGGCGTGGCGACACCGTCG
Organism: Ilumatobacteraceae bacterium; assembly: GCA_037969115.1. Lineage (GTDB taxonomy): Bacteria > Actinomycetota > Acidimicrobiia > Acidimicrobiales > Ilumatobacteraceae > JBBKWQ01. The sequence continues at coordinate 17,265 of JBBKWQ010000313.1, read as the reverse complement.
AGGTGCGCGGCACCGGCCCGGTGTTGGCGCTCGTCGCGTCCGAGCTCGTCGCGCACGGAATCGTTCCACTCGACCTGCGCGTCGACCGTCCAACGGTCGAAGACGCGTTCTTGGACCTCACCGGGCGGAAGATCCGAGGCTGATCGTGATGCGCGGCTACCTCGCGATGACGCTTGCCGAATTCCGGCTGTTCCGCAGGGAACCCTTCTCGATCGTGTTCGTGCTCGCGTTCCCTCTCATGATGATGCTGCTGCTCGCAGCCGTCTTCGGTAACGACCAAGCCGACGCGCAGGACGTCGAGAACGGCATGCTCGTCTGGCGGGGCGTGACCCCGGCCAACTACTACGCGGCAGCGTCGGTGGCCGTGATCATCGCTGCCCTCGGCCTGATGACGCTTCCGATCAACCTGACCGGATACCGCGAGCGTGGGATCCTGCGGCGCCTTCGTGCGTCGTCGGTCTCGACGTGGACCCTCGTCAGCGCCCAACTCACCCTCGCGCTCGCGACCTTCATCGCTGGCGCGCTGGTGATGGCCGTCGTGGCGCGGTTCGCCTCCGACGCGATTCTGCCAGAGGATGTGATCGGGGTCTTTGTCGCCCTTCTGTTCGGGACGGCGGCGTTCGGAGCGATTGGGCTGCTGCTCGCGACCGTGGTCCGAAGTAGTCGCTCCGCACAGGGCATCGGCCTCCTTCTGTTCTTCGCGATGTGGTTGATCTCGGGCACCGGTCCGCCGCGAGCCGTCCTGCCCACAGGTCTTCGCAACGTCGGCGGCGTGCTGCCACTGGCCCACCTCGTCACCGCAGTACAGGACCCGTGGTTCGGGTTCGGCTGGAACACCACCGATCTCGCAGTCCTCGCCGCCTACGCCCTCGCCGCCGGCGCCCCCGCATTGTGGTTGTTCCGCTGGGACTAGCTGTACGGCGCAACGGACGAAACGAATTCCCCATGCAGCGGCCCGAGCCCGGTCGTACGCTCGGTCACTCGGCGACGGTCTGACCATGCGAACGAACGAACGTAGCAAGCGTGTCGAGCCAAGCCGGCGAAGAGGTCCGTATGCCGATGGGAGCGCTCGGCAGGTCATCGAGCCATCGGCCGAGCGCATCGATGCGTAGCTCGATCATCTCGTCGACGACCGCATCGGTCACCTCACGGTCCGATCCGTCGGAGTAACCAGCGAGGAAGGCGGGCCGAAACGCTTCGTAGCGTCTTGGGCGTCTGGTCACGTCGGAGTCGAACAGCACCATGTACAGCGAGTTTGCGACGTCGTACTCGATGGGCCCATAGCCGCAATCGTCGAAGTCGAAGATGCGCAGGGCCTTCGGTGTCGTGATCACGTTTCGATCGCTGAAGTCACCGTGGAGCAGTTGCCAGCCGGATCGCGTCACGTCGACACCGGACGTGCCGAGTGCAGCCACGGGTGGAATCTCGTACTGACGAAGTCCCGCGAGTCCGTGATGCAGGTGGGCGAGAGTCCGGCCGAGAAGCTCAGCGCCGGCGGGCACGTTCGTATCGAGTTGGCCGCCTTCGACGAATGGGGTCGCCGTCATGAGCCAGTCGCCGACCCGTTGAACGAGGTCGCCCTCGATCCTGATCGGAGCGACGACATTGCGGTGCGCGGCGCTCAGCGCCTCAACCGCCTCCAGGCGTGAGGTGAGAGTTGCGCGGTCGGCGAGGCAGAGTTCGGTCAACTTGATCGCCGTGCTTCGCCCATCGAGTACCGCGTCGAAGACGTGCGATTGTTTGCCTACGTGAATTTCATCGATGACCGAGACCCGCCAAGAAAGCCACTCGTCGGGAGTCGGCAACTCCGGGGTCTGGCTACGCACCTTGGCATTATCGCCTCGCCGACGGGCTCCCCGGTCCCGGTTCAGCGCGTGTGCGTTCGAGTACTTGGATTTCGTCGCCGGCTGCAATGTGGATCGCGGGCATTCGGCCTACGCAAACCGCTCTCGTCGGAGCGGTTATGTTCTCTGCATGTCCACACCGGGCATGCCGAACTCCTGGGGGAGAGAAACGTGATCACACATCGACAGGGTCGACTCGGTCGGCGAGGCAAATGGTTCGCGATCGTGCCCGTACTCGCGCTCGTCATTGCTGCCTGCGGCAGCTCCGACGACAGTGCAGACGACACCACGGCGCCCGACGACACCACCGAACAGGCGGCGCCGGAAGACACCACTACCGAAGACACCGGCTCGGACGACACCGTCGCTGCGTCTGACGACACCGTCGCCGAAACCGAAGACACCGTCGCAGAAACCGAGGGTGGCAGCGGCGGCGAGTTGATCATCGCGACCCCGACGCAACCGAACGCGCTCGACTTCGTGAATTCGGCCGAGCGCAATGCGGCCAACATTGCTGCGCAGATCTTCGACACGCTGATCTACATCAACGACGACCTGGAGTTCGAACCGGCACTCGCGGAGTCGTGGGAAGTGTCGGAAGACGGCAAGACCTACACGTTCAAGCTGCGCGAAGGCGTCACCTTCCACAACGGTGAGCCGTTCAACGCCGATTCGGTGGTGTTCACCTGGGAAGCCGGGTCGAACCCCGAGAACCAATACGCCACCTACTACGAGCGTGCCGAATCGGTGACTGCCATCGATGAATACACCGTCGAGGTCACCACGACCGATGTCGATGCGTTGTTCCTCGGTCTCATGGCCGCCGCGTGGACGCCCTTCCCTCCCGCCTACTACGAGGAGGTCGGTCTCACCGGGTTCTCGCAGGCGCCCGTCGGAACCGGTCCGTTCATGCTCACCGAATGGGAGCAGGGCGACCGGATCGTGCTCGACAAGTTCCCCGACTACTGGCGTGAGGGTTATCCCAAGCTCGACCGCATCACGTTCCGGCCGATCACCGAATCGTCGACGCGTGCTGCCGCCATCCAGACCGGCGAGGTCGACATCGTCAACCGTCTCAGCCCCGACGAGGCAGCATCGCTCGAAGGTGTCGACGGCGTGAACCTGGTGGAGTACCCGAACAACCGCGTGTATTACATCGCGTTCAACAACATGACATCGGGCGTCGGCGAGCCGACCGAAGACCCATTGGTGCGCCAGGCGTTCAACTATGCCGTCGACACCGAAGGCATCATCAGTGCGTTGTTCGCCGGCAAGGGACAGCGCTCGACCGGTCTGGTCACCTCCGGCGACCTCGGCTACCTCACCTCTCTGTCGCCGTACGAGTACGACGTCGACAAGGCCAAGGAACTGATGGCCGAGGCAGGCTTCGGCGACGGTTTCTCGATGGACATGGCGTGTCCGTCGGGTGCCTACACGAACTTCGAACAGGTCTGCGAGGCTGTTGCCGCCCAGTTGGGCGAGATCGGCGTGACCGTCAACCTCGACATCCAGGAATCGGGTGCCTACTGGGACCTCGAAGCCGCCAAGCAGTTGCCGCCCCTGTTCGGCGACAGCTGGTCGAGCACGGGTATCGATTCGTACCAGCGACTGTTCGGAGCGTTGGGTGGCGAGGAGGCGAGTTTCTCGGCATGGAGCGATCCGAAGATCGACGATCTGCTCGGGCAGATCTTGGTCACGGTCGACAACGACGCTCGAGCAGCGCTCTACGAGGAGTTGCAGCAGTACATGTTCGACGAGCCGCCGTTCATCTACCTGTACGAGCCGATCTCGTTCGAGGCAATCAGCGACCGCGTGGTGAACTACAAGCCCCGCGCGGCCGAAGAGTTCTACCTCTGGGATCTCGAGGCGGCCTCCTGAGCAACGGTCAGAGTCGCGGTCAGAGTCGGGGTCACGGTATCCAGATGGGGTCGGGCAGTCACGCTGTCCGGCCCCACCGGGTCCCGACCGGGGTCGAACGTCGATGACCAGATACATACTCGCCCGCGTCGGGCAATCGATGTTGATGGTGCTCGGCGTGCTCGCGTTGGTGTTCGGCATGCTCCGCCTCACTGGCGACCCGACCGACCTCCTCGCGCCTCGCGAGGCGACCGAGGAACAACGCGAAGAGGCCCGCAAGGCGTACGGTCTCGATCGCCCGATCACCGTGCAGTTCGCCGATTTCGCCACCGACGCAGCCCAACTCGACTTCGGTACGTCTCTGCGTTACAAACAACCCGTCCGCGACATCGTGTTCGATCGTTTCCCGGCCACGGTCGAACTGGCGATCGCTGCGATGTTCTTCGCCATGGTCATCGGCATCCCGCTGGGCGTGCTCGCAGGCGTACGCGCCGGCACCAAATGGGACTCGTTTTCGCGTGGTTTCGGTTTGTTGGGGCAGACGATTCCGAGCTTCTGGCTGTCGCTGGTGTTCATCGTCGTGTTCGCCGTCGAGTTGGGATGGTTCCCGTCGTTCGGTCGCGAAACGATGTCGATCGGATTCATGGACGTCCCGAACAGTTCGATCGTCCTGCCCGCGCTCGCGCTCGGGTTGTTCCCGATGGCGCAGTTGATGCGGTTCACCCGCTCATCGGTGCTCGAGATCGTGAACGAGGACTTCGTTCGCATCGCCCGGAGCAAGGGGCTGAAATCGCATGTGATCTACACGAGACACATCCTCCGCAATGCCCTCATCCCGTTGATCAGCGTGCTCAGCCTGCAGGTCGGAGCGCTCCTCGGCGGCTCGCTCTACATCGAAGCGGTGTTCTCGTGGCCGGGAGCCGGAGGGTTGCTCGCCGAGGCGGTGAGCAACCGTGACTTCCAGTTGGTGCAGGGACTCGCGTTCTTCGGTGCACTGATCGTGATCGTGATCTCGCTGCTGGCCGACATCCTCTACACGGTGGCCGACCCGCGTATTCGCATGGGAGCGTCCAAATGAGCGACGTGATGGTCGGTGCCGAGGGCGGGCGCGAGCAGCCGGTCGAGCACGAGATCGACATCGAGCGCGATGTCCGGATCCGCGCGCGCATGTGGGCTTCGCTACGACGTCTGTCGAGGTCGAAGGGCGGGCTGTTCGGAGCCGCCGTGGTGCTCCTCTTGGTCATTCTCGCCGTGTTCGCCCCGTGGATCTCGCCGCACGATCCACTCGCACAGAACCTGAGCGCCGCCAACTCGCCGCCGTTCTGGTCAGACGGTGGTAGTACCGAATATCTGGTCGGCACCGACACGCTCGGCCGTGACATCTTGAGCCGGCTCATCTACGGCACACGAGTGTCGCTCACGGTCGCGCTCGGCGGTGTGGCCATCGGTGCGAGCTTCGGCATGCTGCTCGGCCTGCTCGCCGGATACGCCGGCGGGAAAACCGACGCGGTCATCGTCGGGATGGTGAACTTGCTGCTGTCACTGCCATACCTGCTCTTCGTGGTGTTCGTCGCGGCGGTGGTCGGGCAAAGCCTCTTGAACGTGATCCTCATCTTCGGTATCACGTCGATTCCGATCTTCGCCCGGGTCACGCGCGGTGAGGTGCTCAAGATCCGCGAGAGCACCTTCGTCGAAGCGGCGCGCAATGTCGGCGTTCCGCGCAGTCAAATCCTCAGATCGCACCTGTTGCCGAACCTGGTCGGTCCGTTGGCCACGCTGGCAACCTTCGAAATGTCGGCCATGATCCTCTACGAGGCCGGCCTCGGATTCCTCGGGCTGTCGGTGCCACCGAGTACACCGAGCTGGGGCAACATGATCAACTCGGGTCGCAAGGTCCTCACCATCTATCCGTGGATCTCGCTGGCACCCGGATTCGCGATCGTGTTCGCCGGGCTCGGGCTCAACCTGCTCGGTGACTGGTTCCGCGACGCGCTCGACCCACGATCGAGAAGAGTGAAGCAGTGAGCGCCACGCCGCTGCTCGACGTCGACTCGCTCGAGGTCCGATTCGACACGCCCGAGGGCATCGTGCACGCCGTGAACGGGGTCGGGTTCGCCATCAACGAGGGTGAGACGCTCGCGGTGGTGGGCGAGAGCGGCAGTGGCAAGTCGGTCACGATGCTGGCACTGCTCGGCTTGCTCGGTACGTCGTCGGCGCGCATCTCGGGTGGCACGGCCGTGTTCGAGGCGCGTTCGGGCTCACTCGAGCTGCTCGGTGCCCACAAGCGTGACCTGCGCAAGATTCGTGGCGCCGAGATCGGGTACGTGGCACAAGATCCGATGAGTTCGCTCAACCCGACGGTGAGCATCGCCACGCAGCTCATCGAGATCATTCGGACGCACATGGGTCTCCCCAAACGTGAGGCAAGGGCCCGCGCCATTGCGCTGCTCGACCGCGTGGGCATTCCCAGTGCCGCAGCCCGGATCGACGCCTACCCGCACGAGTTCTCGGGTGGTATGCGCCAGCGCGTCATGATCGCCATCGCCATCGCGTGTGATCCACAACTCGTGATCGCGGATGAGCCCACCACCGCGCTCGACGTCACGGTGCAGGCCCAGATCGTCGACCTGATGCACGACCTTCGCGACAGCCTCGGATCGGCGCTGGTCTGGATCACGCACGACCTCGGCGTGGTGGCCGGGATCGCCGACCGCGTGGCCGTGATGTACGCAGGCACACTCGTCGAGACGGCCGGGGTCGACGAGTTGTATCGCCGACCGCTCCACCCGTACACGATCGGTCTGCTCGGTGCGCTCCCTCGCATCGACAGTAAGAACGAGCGGCTCGAGAGCATTCCGGGGATCCCGCCCGATGTCATGTCGGCACCGTCGTATTGTCCGTTCGCCTCGCGCTGTTCGCACGCGTTCGACCGGTGTTGGTCCGAGGTCCCCGCCCTGGTCGAGGTGACCGAAGGACGTCACGTGGCATGTTTCTACGACGTCGAAGTCGGAGCGCCTCGCCGTGCCTGAGGACATGACGGCCGTCGACGCGACCACGACGCCCACGGCCGATCCGATCCTGCGCGTCGTCGATCTGAAGAAGTACTTCGGCGGCTCGTCGGAGCGCCGACCTCCGATCAAGGCCGTCGACGGCGTGAGTTTCGAGGTGTTCCCCGGCGAGACGCTCGGTCTCGTCGGCGAGAGCGGGTGCGGTAAGTCCACCACCGGTCGGGCTGTCCTGCAGCTCCACCGGCCGACCTCCGGCGAGGTGTGGCTCGGCGACATCGACCTCACGGCGCTCGGCGAAGAGGAGCTCCGGCACCTCCGCCCACGGATGCAGATGATCTTCCAGGACTCGTACGCGTCGCTCAACCCGCGCCACACGGTGAGCCGCATCATCGGTGAGCCGATGCGCGTGCACACGTCGATGTCCAAGGGCGAGGTTCGCACCCGCACGCTCGACCTCCTCGACCTCGTCGGCCTCCGAGCGGCGCACCTCAACCGCTATCCCCACGAGTTCTCGGGTGGGCAGCGCCAGCGCATCAACATCGCCCGGGCGCTCGCGCTCAATCCTGAGCTCGTGGTGTGCGACGAACCGATCTCGGCGCTCGACGTGTCGATCCAGGCGCAGGTGATCAACCTCTTCGCCGACCTCCAAGACCAGCTCGGGCTCGCGTATCTGTTCGTCGCCCACGACCTGTCGATGGTGCAGCACATCTCCGATCGCGTCGCGGTGATGTACCTCGGCCACATCGTCGAGCTCGCCGAGACCGCCGATCTGTTCGCTCGCACGCTGCACCCGTATACCCAGGCGCTTCTGTCGGCGGTGCCGATTCCCGAGCCCGAAGTGCAGCGCAACCGCCGACGCGTCCCGCTCGAGGGTGAGCTGCCGAGTCCGCAGTCGCCGCCGAAGGGCTGCGTGTTCTCCACCCGCTGTCCGCTGGCACACGATCGCTGCACGGCCGAGGTACCCGAGTTGCGCGAGATCTCGCCGGGGCATCAAGTGGCATGCCATCTCGCCGACGATCAGGGTTCGTCGCTGGTGGCGGTCACGCACTGACGTCATGCGTGGAACCGTCCTCGCCGACGGCGATGCCGTTGCCGACCGATGCGTGAGCAACGGCATCGACGTGGTGCTCACCGACGCGGCAGGGGCGTGGGACCTTCCCGATTCCGACCAGCCGTTCGTGTGGGTGCATCGAGGCGCCGGCCTCGACTGCGCAAATTGGTATCAACGGTGCAGCGATGTCGCTGACGGCCGAGCGGTGGACTTCGAGATGGTGCCGTGCTCGACGAAACGTCGCCGATTCGCGCACATCACCGACCTCCACATCGACGTGTCCGATGGCGTGATGGGGCTCCACCGCGGTGACTGCACGGCGGCGGTGCTGAGCGGTGTGTTCGAGGAGCTGCGCTCCGACCTCGGATGTGACTTCGTGGTGGCTACCGGCGATCTCACCAATCGCGGCACGACCGACGACTTCGTCGAGATCGGGGCAGCCCTCGCCGCGGCCCCGTTGCCGGTGTACCAGATGCCGGGGAACCACGATCACTACGGCGACTTCTTCGAGAACGCCGGCGACCGACCGACTGCTCGGCTGAGCGGTCGACCGTCGGGCGACCGGTACGAACACGAGCTCGGCCCGCGATGGTGGTCGATCACCGAGGGTGGGTTGCGCATCGTGGCGATCGATTGGCACACGTGGATCCACGGCGTCGACGACGACGTTCAACGCTCGTGGCTGACCGCTGACCTCGAATGTGCGGAGCCAGGTACGTCCGTGCTCGTCCTGTCGCACGATCTGATGTCACACGAGTTCTTCGAGCAGTTGGCCGTCGCGGCGCCACACGTCGAAATCGTCGGATCATTGTCCGGCCACTGGCACACGGCTCGATCGGCGCGGGTCGGCACCCAAATCCATGTGAACACGGGAAACCCGATGTTCGGCTCGTGGGACTGGTCACCTCCGCACTGTCGCGTGATCGAGTTCGACGGTGATGCGCTGAACATGCGCACCTGTGCCCTTGGCGTCGATGAGGCGAACAGATCGGCCACCTTCGCTGCGAAGCACGCCGCGGTCAGCGCCGATTCGGCGACCACTGTTCTTTGGCGCGCCGAGCTCGCCGGCGTGACTCATCATGGGGGTCCGAGCCTGGCAACCGGTCTCGACGGAGCACCCCTGGTCGTCACCGGCTGGCGCGACGAGGACCGATCGGTCGGCGGCATCACGGCGATTCGGCTCGACGACGGTGCCGAGGCCTGGACGTCTGATTCCGAAGCCGGGTTGATCGCGCCGGTGACGGTGAGCGGCGACGTCGTCGCGTCCGTCACGATCGACGGACATGTCGCACTGCTGGATTCGTGTACTGGGGTGACCCGATGGTCGGCGACGCTGACGGGCCATCGGGGACTCTGGGTATGCGCTCGGCCGCTGATCACCGACGAAGCGATCGTGGTCGGATCAGGCCCGGCATTCGCCGGTTTCGATCTCGCCGACGGCCGCAGACTGTGGCATCGCGCCGATCTCGGGAACCCCGAAATGTACCCGAACTACGGCGACGGCCTCGTGCTCGGCTCATCCGTGATCATGGGGATGCCGTCGGTCGAGCCGTCGCTCTTCCGGCTCGACGCGGCGACCGGCGAAACCGTGTGGGCAACCGGAGATGCAACGGGGTCGAGTCCGGCGGGCTCGCTGGCGTGGGGAGATCCTGATCGCGTGTACGGGTTGAGCCATGCGCCGGAGCTCTTCTGCGTCGCCGCAGCGACCGGGAACGAACTGTTCAGGGTGGCCATCGAGCGTCAGTACACCTGGGCGGCGCCGCTCGTCACCCAGTTCGGCGTGGTGGCGAACATGGGAGACGGTTTCGTGGCCTGCTTCGACGCGGACGACGGTTCCGAGATCTGGCGACGACTTCTCCCGGCAGCTGCATCGCCGGCCTTCGCGCCCTACCGCCAGCGCGGTCCGTCGTCGATGACGAGCCCGGTACGTGCCGGCACCGGCGCCTGCGTGGTGGCGTCGACCGACGGCAGCGTCTGGGTGATCGATCTGGCGAGTGGCGGCGTCGAGCGTCGGGCCCTCTTGCCGGCTGCCGTGACCGCGAACTTGGCCGTGTTCGACGGCATCGTCATCGCACCCACCGCGGACGGATCGTTGTGGTGCCTCCGGCTCGACTCGGCCTGAACTCGACGAGCATGATGCGGCCGTGAGGCTCGAAGCAGTGGTGGTCGATCGGGATGCCGTCGTGTTGATGTTCGACGACGGCGAGATCGGTCGATTCCACCCGATCTGGCTGCGTGACGCGTGTCGCTGCGCGCAGTGCCGTATCCCCGGGTCGCTGCGCCGAGTGGCCGAGGCGATGACGATTCCGACCGATCTCGTCGTCCGGTCCGCTTCGTTGGTCGAGCACGGAACGGTCCTGCGGCTCGACTGGCCCGACGATCACCAGAGCGACATCACGGGCGACTTCCTGCGCGGTCGACTGGCAGTCGAGTCGCCTTCGTCGGAACGGACGCGCGGCCGAACGGTGTGGGCGGCGGAACGGACCGACGACATCCCGATGTTCGATCACGTTGACATCATCGGGAGCGAACGCGGCGAGCTGCGATGGCTCGAGACGATCGACGATCTCGGATTCGCGATCGTCACGAACGTGCCGCGCAGCCGGGAGGCGCTTGCTGCGCTCGCGAGCTCGATCGGACCGATTCGCGCCTCGAATTACGGGACCGATTGGGAGATCGAGGCGACGGTGATGCCCAAGAATGCTGTGTACAGCGCTCGTGGCCTCAGCGCGCATACCGACTTGCCGTACCGCGAAACTCCACCGGGACTGCAGTTCCTGTTGTGCGACGTCTCCGATGCGCCGGGCGGGGCATCCACGCTCGTCGACGGCTATCGCGTCGCCGAACAGCTCCGGGCCGATGCTCCCGAGGTGTGGTGCACGCTGACCGAGGAGAACGTCTCCTACTCGTACGTCGACGGCCAGTACGACCTGCGTTGGTCCGGCCCGATTCTCGGGCTGCGACGCGACGGGAGCTACGGCGTGATCCGTCACGCTCCGGGACTTCAGGGTCCGCTCGCCCCGGACCCGAACGTGTTCACCCGCACGTATGGCGCCATTCACCGCTGGACCACGATGCTGAACGACCCCGGATACCAACTGTCGATCAGGCTCGCCCCGGGCGAGTTGCTCGTGCTCGACAATCACAGGGTGCTGCACGGCCGGGAGGCGTTCGATCTCGGAGCCGGCGGGCGACGTCACATGCTCGGCAGCTACATCGACATCGATGACCTGCGCAGCCGGATTCGCACGCTCCGCCGCTCGGTCGGCTCGGCATCGTCCGATCAGGTTGGCACTGACGAGATCCAGTCGGGAGAGACCGCGCCGATGCGATAAACCGAATCGCGCCGCTTCGCGATGATCGCCGCTCGCATCTCGAGTGCCTCGATGAGCGTCAGTATCGGTGAGGTCTTCCATCCGGGCCCGTCGAGGCGGAGGTCGTCGAGTTGACGGCGCCTGAGCTCCCACGGCTGCGCAGCGAGCGGGCGGCCTTCGAGCCAGATGATGTCGGTTGCCATGAACACCACCGGAGCGGTGCGCGACGCATTGCGAGCCCCACTGTCGCTGGTGATCCGCATCCGCCGGTCGAGCCCCCGTCGGTCGGAGCGTGTCGTTCCGGACGGATCGATGGGCACGACGACGCCGTCGAGGATCACCTCGAGGTGCCCGAGTGCGCGTGCGATCCGTCGGACCTCTGGGAATTTCACCGAGACGTCGTCGCCTGAATCGTCTGTGATGACGACCCGCCCCGTGTCGTTCGTGACGATCGTCCGAATGCCGTTCCAGCGACGTTCGTACACCCAATCGGCCGTGTCGGGGAGGTCGCCGTCGACGCCTCTCATCGGTCGAACCCCGATCGGCACGGAGACGCGCCGATCGTCGTGCGGTGGATCCATGCGATGGATCAGCCAGTTGCGGCCGCCGCGCATCGAGAACAGCGCGTACTTACCGCTGGCGCGGGTACCGGACAAGGTGATCACGACCTTGTCCGCTTCCATCTTGTGCGCCTCGTAGGTGCCGCGGTCCCAGTTGGTCATGCGGCCCGCGCCGTACCCGACGTCTGCCGCGTCCCCTTCGTAGTCCAGGAAGTCGAGCGAGTGGTCTTCGGTCGCCACCGCGAGCCGGTTCTCGTCGGGACTCCAGGGGATGCCCCTCGGGAGCGCCCACGAACGGAGCACGCCATCGTGCTCGAGTCGCAGGTCCCAGTGCAGCCGGGTGGCGTCGTGTTGTTGAATCACGAATCGCCGGGCATCTCCCATCTTCCCAAGGGTGCCAGCTCTGGCCAACGGCTGACGCGCTTCCACCACGAAGTGATCAGGATTACGGTCGTACCATGCATCCGGGCGCGCACGATCATGCGGGACACCGATTCCGGCCCGGGCCGACATCTCGTCGGGCACTGCTGATCGACTTGGGTGGCATGGCAGCGGCAGCCGTGATTCTCGGCGGGTGTACGTCGGGTGACTCCGGTGACGAGGCTGCTGACGATGACACCGACGATGAATTCGCCACCGTCGAATCCGCGAGCACCACGGGGACGGTTTCGGGCACGACCACGCTCGACGTTGCGTCCCCGGTGGGGCAATGGGAGCAGGTTGACCTCGGGTTCGTTTCCGCGTACGTGTTGGTGCGAGCGGGTGAGGCGGTGATCGTCGACAGCGGTCCGGCGGGCAGCGAGACGGCCATCGCCGAGACGCTCGAAGAGCTCGGATCGGGCTGGTCCGATGTGTCCGACGTGATCTTGACGCATCGCCACGCGGATCACGTCGGCAGCCTGCCGGCCCTGACCGCGGCCGCCGCGCAGGCTGCGCTGTGGGCCGGAATCGACGACGTCGACGCCATCGGCCGCGATCTCGGAATCACGGGAGTGGGCGATGGGGAACAGATCGCCGGTCTCAGCGTGATCGCCACACCGGGCCACACTCCCGGTCACATATCGGTGCTCGACCGCGATGCGGGAGTGCTCGTCGCCGGTGATGCGCTGAACGGTGAAAACGGTGGCGTGGTGGGTCCGAACAGCCGATTCACACCCGACATGGAAATGGCCGACGCCTCCGTGGGCGTACTCGCGGGTTTCGACTATCACACGATCTATTTCGGGCACGGCGAGCCGGTAGTCGACGGCGGAGCCGACCTGGTTGCCGCGCTTGCGGCCGGATGAGAGCGAACCGAAGGTGCCAGCAGACACGGACTTCTATTGGGACCTTGCTGAAGACTTCTTGGCGAGGGACGCCGTGGACGAAGGCACGTTGATGGGGTTTCCGTGCCTCCGCGTCAACGGCGACTTTTTCTCTACCTGTGATCATCGAACCGGAGATCTCATCGTGAAGCTTTCCCGTGTTCGAGTCAGCGACATGATTGCTCGCGGCGAGGGCGAGTCGTTCGCTCCCGCCGGTCGCGTTTTCAAGGAGTGGCTGCTGGTTCGTGAGCGTGACGCCGACCGTTGGCGAGCGCTCATGGAGGAAGCCGTCACATTCGTCGGCGAAACCTGATCGGCGTCAACGGTGTCGCTGCCGCGACCCGATGTCAGCCGTTACCGTGTCGGGCGATGTCGAGCGCCGAACCAGGATGGTTGACGAGCACGCACGTCGCCATCGTGGCGGGTAAGGGCGGTGTCGGTTCGAGCACGGTCGCGGCCGCAGTTGCGACCGCGGCTGCGAGCGAAGGTGCCGATGTGTTGTTCGTCGCCGTCGACGGGCGCCCCGGCATGGGCCGGCTGCTCGGGGGCGGCGACCTCGACAGCACCGATCGCGTGCTCCATCGCATCGACGGAGCCGGTCAGGTCCGCGGACGCACGATTCCGGCCGATCAGGCGTTCGGTGACTATCTCGAGATCAAGGGGATCGGGGCGTTCCTGCGACGAGCGGCCTCCGCGGCATCGCTTCCGATGATCGCCGCAGCGACGCCGGGATTGGAGCACTTGCTGGTCCTGGGAAAGGTCAAGGAAATGGAGAAGCAGCGCAACGCCGACCTGATCGTGGTCGATGCCCCGCCCGCCGGCCATGCCGCCCCGTTCCTGCGCTCGGCAACGGCGGTGTCCGAACTGGTGCAGTCCGGACCCGTCCGCGAGCAGGCCGACGAGGTCGAGGAGATGCTCGGTGACCCGGATCGGTGTCGAACCATGCTCGTGACGCTCCCCGAGGAGACGCCGGTGAACGAAGTCGTCGACCTGGCGCACGAGATCGACACGATGGGCATCGCCCACCTACCGCTCATCGTGAACGGTTGTTGGCCCGATCGTCCCGGACTGATGAAAACCCCGGCCATGGCGGCGCGTTCGCACAAGTTGAAGCTGTCGACCGAGGCGAAGCGCGCGCTGGAGTCGGCGGCCAGGTTCGGTCGGGCCCGCCTCGACCGCCAGTCCTCACAGATCGCGCGGCTCGACGAAGCTCTCGACCTCCCGCTCATCACGTTGCCGCGCCTCGCCACACCTTGCCTCGAACCGGCTCACCTGGCGATCCTGGCTGATGCCCTCATCGGGGGCGACCGGTGACCCAATCGCTCCGCACGGCGATCGAGTCCGCCGACCTCGTGGTCACGTGCGGGCCGGGGGGAGTGGGAAAGACCTCGTCCGCGGCCGCGTTGGGTTTGGCGGGAGCGCGGTTGGGCCGCCGCGTGGTGGTGATGACCGTCGACCCGGCGCGCCGCCTGGCCGATGCGCTCGGGCTCGAAGCGGGCGCTGCCGCCGACGAGCCCCACCACGTCGAAGTCGGCGGAATCGCGTCACCCGGGGAGTTGTGGGCCGTCATGCTCGACGCCGAGTCGACCTTCGACCGGCTGGTCCGAGAGCAGGCAGGCGGCGAGGAGCAAGCAGAAGCGATCCTGAAGAACCCGGTGTATCAGGCGATCTCGGGCTCGCTGTCGGGTGCGCAGGAATACATGGCGATCGAGCGGCTGCACGAACTGCACTCCAGCGGCGAGTGGGACCTCGTCATCGTCGACACGCCGCCTTCGCGGCACGCCATCGACCTTCTGGAGGCGCCCGATCGGCTCCTTCGTTTCATGAACCATCCGGTGTATCGAGCCCTCACGGCCGGTCAACGGACGTTCGCCAAGATCACCGACGCGGCGTCATCGGTCTTCCTCTGGGCCGTGCGCCGACTCGCCGGACCGCAGATCGTGGAGGATGTGATCGAGTTCTTCCGATCGCTCGCGAACATCGAACCCGGTCTGCGACGACGCGCGAAAGAGGTTGCTGCGCTCCTGCGTTCCAACTCCGCCACGTTCGTCGAGGTGTCGAGCCCACGTGCCGAAGCGATCGGTGAGGCCGCACATCTGATCGAAGCGCTGCGCTCCGGGCGGTTCCCGTTCGGCGGTGTCGTGGCCAACCTCGTGCACCCGCTGCCCGACACGCTCGACGGGCTCACGGGCGACGAACAACGAGCGCTCGCCGAACTCGGCGACGGGCCGCTCGCCGACCACGTTGCATGGCATGCAGAGCTGACTTCGCTGGCGGTGGCCGAACGCGCGCAGCTTACCGACCTCTTCGATCTCGCCGGCGACGTCGCCCTGGTCGAGTTGCCGCTCCTCGACGTCGATGTCCACGACATCGAGAGTCTGACCCGTCTTGCCGACTGCCTCGTCGCCGAAGCCTGACCAGATCTGGCTGCAATCCGCAGGATTGCTGTGGGCGGAGCTGTGTCAATCGCGTTCGGCGTCGAAACGCTGCGCCAGCCCTTCGATCATCCACGACCACGCCGGGGGGATCGTGCGGCTGAACGGTTTACGGAGGCTGAGTTCTTCGAGGAGTTCGACGGCGTCGCCGGTGAGTCGGGCGTCGCCGGAAACGCCGTCGCCACGCACCACGATCCGTTCTCCGATCTCGACGGAGAACGACAGATCGGGGTCGGTCACTGCGACACCCAGCACACCATGATCGGCCGCGCTGCGGTTGACCGCGATCGCCGGTGCCAGTGCAGAGACATATCGCAAGCTGGCGGCGACCTCGTCGGCTTCCTCGTCCGGTGCGATACCGATCGGAACCAGGATGTCACGCTCGTGCACCCATGAATCCCAGAGGGCGTGGTGGGCGACTGCACTGACGCTGATGTGACCGGGCGGCGCCTCGGCAAGTGCCGTCCAGTCGTCACCGTCGAGCGATGCCAACAGCTCGAGGAGTGAATCGGTCGACGCCACGAACTTGTCGAACACCTCATCCTTGCTGATCGACCCCGCGTCGGCGACCAGCTGAGCCGGCGAAGCGACGGGATCGAAGGCGGCGAGCAGACGCGTGGGTCCGCCCTGTAGGCCGGAAGAAATCGAGTACGCCCAGAAGCCGTTCGTGCTCTCCAGATGAACGACCACGTCACGATTCGACCAGCCGTCGCAGCGGCTCGGCGAATCCCACTGATCGTCGGTGAACGCGGCAAGTGCGGCCATGAGCCGGCGGCGCTGACGAATCGTCGGTTCGGCGATCGCGCCCGGTGAACCGTCGAGCGTGATGATCGGATCGGATCCGTACCTCGGATTCAGCAACATCGTCTCACCCTGCCACAGCACGGGTGACGGCGGCTCGCTCCGATGTAGTTTCGGGCCGTGTCGACCCAGCGTTCGTTCCCCCAGACCAGGTTCTCCCCGCCACCGGGAGCATGCGAGATCGTGCTGGTGCGCCACGGCGAATCGGCGCCCCACATCGTCGGCGAGTCGTTTCCCCTGGTCGACGGGCACGGCGACCCCCCGCTCGCACCCGAGGGCATCAGGAGTGCGGAGTTGACGGCACAGCGACTGGCGGCGACCGGTGAACGGATCGCGGCGGTGTACGTGACGACCCTGCAACGAACCCATCAGACTGCAGCCCCGCTGCTCGCCCGGCTCCGCCAGCACGCACGGGTCGAGCCCGACCTCCGTGAGATGTTTCTGGGCGACTGGGAGGGCGGCGAGATGCGTCGGCGCATGGCCGATCGTGATCCGATCGCCATCGAGGTGATCGCGCATCAACGGTGGGATCTGATTCCGGGAGCCGAACCGGCAGTCGACTTCGCTGCTCGCGTACGAGGTGCCATCGAGCGAATCGCTCAGACCCACCCCGGCGAGTTGGTGGTGGCCGTGGTACATGGTGGCGTCATCGGGCAGATCATGAACCTGGCGAGCGGAGCCAGCGGATTCGCATTCACGGGAGCGGAGAACTGTTCGATCTCGCACATCGTGGTCGACAGCGACCGATGGTTCGTCCGTTGCTACAACGACACGTCACATCTGTGGCCGACGTTCAGCAACGCCATGAACTGAACGTCAGCCGTTCCCGCCCAATGGTGAGAATTCGGTGAACGCTGGCACGTTCGGCTGCGAACCCTCGACGCTGTTGATAGACCTGTGGTGTGGGTCAGTCGCCGTCGCCATCGGAATCGGGAGGGTCGTCGAACGGCGAGCCGACTCGACGACCGCTGGTCTGGCGGTCGGTGTTCGCCTCGTCCACGGCCCCGTCGCCCGATCGCCCGGCCGAAACTCCGGTGGAACCACGCCCCGTGTTGTCGCCACCGATCCTTGCGGCCCCCGAGCCGCAGCCG
>JBBKWQ010000312.1:0-6260 GCA_037969115.1 Ilumatobacteraceae bacterium | reverse complement strand
GGAGCAGATGCGGCTCTGGGCCGTCCAGGCCAACGCGAAACCCCAGGTGAACTTGGCCAGCCGCACCGCGATGGCCGTCGGTAACCGCAAGGACTCTCGCGGAGTTTCGGCGCTGTACAACGGCTGGTGTTCTACAGCGGGTCGACAAACGGCGAGAGGCCCTGCCCGAGCGATGTGTCGGAAAGGGCCTCTGACCTGGTATTTCGTTGGTGGCGGGGGCAGGATTTGAACCTGCGACCTTCGGGTTATGAGCGAAACAACCTGATCGTGCCGCCCAGGTCAGAGCACATCTTGCCTGCTCAGCCAAGGTTTTCTCCTGCCCGCTGTTCCCCTCGACTCCCCGCTGTCCACCGGGGTGCTGGTACATGGTTGGTACATGGCGACCAACCTGCCGATATCACGCAGAGTGTTCTCGTTCGGCAGGCGTTGCCTCGACGAAGTGGACCTGACCATCGTCGTCGACTTGGTCGATGCGAACCACGAGTCGAACGCTCCCGCGACCGGCCACGACGATCGCTCCCGGAACGATCTTGCTCCGATCTCTCGCCCAATCCAGGACCGACCACCACCGGCCTTCGTCGTCCTCGCAGTTCAGGTCGGCTTCCAGATCGATCGGCGTCGTCGACATCATGCAGCCGAATCGCGACCGAGATGCACCGGCACACGCCGATCCTCGTCGTCGAAGACCGCAACGAGTTCAAGACGCGCACCGAGCGCTTCGAGATACTGGCGCAACGTCGAGACGCGGACGTCGTCGGAGTGTTCGAGCTTGGAGATCGCCCCCTGGGTAACGTCGAGTCGACCCGCGAGTTCAGCCTGGCTGATCGCTTCGCCGTGGCGAAGTTCGTAGAGACGAATCTCTTCGAGCGTGTCGACCCGCAGCGCGGCAAGCCGCTCGGTCGCGCCAGGGCGAGCGACAACGTCGGTGCGGAGTTCGGAAAACTTGGTTCGTGCCATCAGATCAGTCCTTCTTCTTCGATCTCTTGGAGGTATTCGTCGTACAAGTCGTCAGCTGCGGGGACCGCCCATTCGTACCAGTCGTTCCACGCGCCGGACTTGTCGCCACCGAGCAGCAGGATCGCCTGACGACGCGGATCGAACGAGAACAACACACGCAGTGCGCCACCCTTCGCCGCACGCAGCTCCTTCATCGACTGATGTCGCGACGAGTGAATACGATCCACGATCGGCCGACCGAGATCCGGGCCGCGCTCGGCAAGGATGTCGACGCGCTCGGTGACGGCCTCGCGTTGACCGTTCGAGAGTGTCGACCACCACTGCATGAACTGGTCGGTGACCTCGACTTCCCACACCACGACAGTATGAGCTAATACTCATCATGAGTCAACCCTCATGTCGGCGGGCAAGTCGGTGCGGCGAAGTGAGATCATGTCGATCGTGGGCATCGACAGCGAACCGAGTCGGGAGGAACTCGCTGCTGACAACACTGTGCTTCGAGCCGAGCTCGATCGCTTGAGCGGATTGCTCGGTCTCGACACGCGAGGCTCGCACGGGCATCAGCAGATGTGGGAGCCCACCCTGTTCAATAACGCTGTTCCTGCGGCTTCGGTCGATCGGACATCGCCAGCCGCCGAGAAGGTGGCGATGTTCGCGTCGCTGTTCGGAAGCCGGAGTGACGTGTACGCGCAGCGATGGGAGAACCCAACGAGCGGCAAGTCGGGGTGGTCGCCAGGCGTACGTGGGGGCTGGTCCGCCAACAAGAAGGGTCGGAGGAGGGACTATCTGCCGCTCACCGTTGACGTGTTCGCATCGCATCTCCGCGGCGAAGCGACGATCGGCGTCTATCCGCTGCAGCGCGGCGACACGTGCGCGCTGTTGGCGTGCGACTTCGATGGGAGCGGCTGGGCTCTCGATGCCCTTGCGCTCCTCGATGCCTGTCACGACACGCAAGTTCCGGCCGTGCTCGAACGGTCCCGCTCCGGCGATGGCGCGCACGTGTGGACTTTCTTCGAATCTCCTGTGCCTGCATCGACCGCTCGAGCGATGGGATGGGATTGCTGCGCCGGGCGATGACGAGTCGCGCCGAACTCGACCTCGCGAGCTACGACCGTTTCTTCCCGTCGCAGGACTTCATGCCGCGCGGATCATTCGGCAACCTGATCGCGCTCCCGCTCCACGGCGAGTGCGTTCGTCGCGACACCACTGTGTTCCTCGACCCGTCGTCGATGAAGCCATGGCCGGATCAATGGGCGTTTCTCTCGTCGGTCGCGCGCATGTCGGTCGAAGCCCTCGATGCGACCGTGAGATCGCTGCGAACGTTGGAGACCGGACCGCACATCTCGCTCGCCGAACTCGCAAGCGCCGACGGGGCTCCAGCGCCGGCGGTGATCGAGGCACGCATGGGCGGCATGCTGTCGGTTCGCCGATCCGGACTCCCACCTGCGATGGTTGCCGGGCTCAAGCATCTCTCGTCGATCTCGAATCCAACGTTCCACGAGAAGGAACGGCTGCGGTTCTCGACGTGGGACACACCGCGGTTCATCCGTTGCTATCGCGAAGACCTCGACTGGCTCTCCATCCCGCGCGGCCTGATCGATCCGGCCACCCGCGTCGTCGAGAAGGCGGGCAGCCACCTCGATGTCACCGACAACCGCACCAACCTCAAGAATGTCGAGTTCCGGTTCGACGGGACCCTGCGCGACCACCAGCAAAGCGCATTCGACGCCACGAAGAATCACGACCTCGGCGTCATCGTGGCGCCTCCAGGGTCCGGCAAGACCGTGCTGGCGTGCGCGCTGATCGCCCACTATCGACAACCCACCCTCGTGCTGGTCGACCGTAAGCCGCTCCTCGACCAATGGCGCGAACGACTCGCTGAGTTCCTTGGACTCGGCGCGGACCGGGTGGGATCGATCGGCGGCGGCACCAATCAACCGTCAGGGCTCGTCGACGTCGCGATGATCCAGAGCGTCGCCCGACTCGACCACCCCGCAGACCTGTTCGCCGACTACGGACTCGTCGTGGTCGACGAATGCCACCACCTTCCCGCCGTGTCATTCGAGTCGACCGTTCGAAACGCACCGACGCGTCGGTGGCTCGGCCTGACCGCAACTCCCTACCGACGCGACGGCCTCGAAGGAATCATCGCATTGCAGTGCGGGCCAACTCGTCACGAGATCCACGCGAGCGACATCGGCGATACCGCACTCGTCCAACGCCACCTGGTCGTGCATCAGACAACGTTCGAGACCCACGACGATCTCGGCATCCAGGCGATCTTTAGCGAGCTCGCCCACGACGAAACCAGAACGCGACAGATCTGCCGCGATATCCACACCGCCGTCGCTGACGGGCGCACATGCCTCGTGCTCACCCAGCGCACCGCGCACATCGACGCCATCGTCGAACAACTCGCACAGCTCGGCACCCACGCGCACATCCTGCGCGGCGGCCTCGGCAGACAAGCTCGCGAGACGGTCACGCAGGCGATCGTCGACGACGACGGGTCAGGCATGGTCGTCGTCGCGACCGGTTCCTACGTCGGGGAGGGGTTCGACTGGCCCGAACTCGACACCCTGTTCCTTGCGTTCCCGATCGCGTTCAAGGGACGCGTCGTCCAGTACGTCGGTCGGCTCCTACGCACCCACACCGGCAAGTTCGATGTCGAACTCCACGACTACGTCGACGACCGCGTCGCGGTCCTCGCCCGCATGCACGACAAACGACTCCGCCCGTACGCCGCTCTCGGATTCGACACCACGCGGCGGGCACCCCAATCGCGTACCCACCGCCGACCCGAGCACGGAGAATAGGTTCGTCGAGGTGGATGATGAGATCGATGCGCTGATCGAGGAGATCGTGACCGACGCAAACGGTCCGGCCGAGCAGTTGTGGTCCTTTCGACAGGTCTTCGAGGACACGGCCAGATTCCCATTCGCAGCCGACGTAGCAGGCACAGCAGTCGACGTGATCGAGATCGACTTCGATGGCGACGAGCGACACGGCCTCGCCGCGATCTGCGAACGAGAAGGTGAACGGCACAGTGTTGCACTGGTCGACATCACCCCGGCCACCTCACTCACGTCGGACACTCGCTCGCTAATCGACGCCTACCGACGCTGGACCAACGCCAAGCCACTTGCGGTCGACGTTTCGCACCAACACACTCCCTCTCCATCGAAGCGACTCGGCGCCAGAGCGCTCACTCCGAGATTCAACTCCCTCATCGCAGACGAACAGGCTGTCGTTCTCACCGAGCTCGTCGATACCCACCCCGAACTTCGCGACCACGCCGAACGTCTCGCAAGCGAGACGCTCAGCAAGGTCAGCATCGAGGAAGTTGCGCACGCAGTCCAAACAGCACTGGCATCGATCCCCCTCGATGATCTTGGAGTCCGGGTCGGACGAGTTCGAGGCGGTTACGTTCACGAGACCGACGCCGCCTGGGATCTCGTCGCAGAGGCACTCGAACCGTTCCTCACCGACGTCAAACGACGCGCCACAGTCGGCCTTCCGGAAGCCGCTGCGGCGCTCGCCACCGGAATCATCGCCGGCCTCTATCGACATCGCGAACCCGCCGACCTCCAACTCGAACTGCCCGACGATGCCGAACACCGGTACTGGCCAGAGTGGTCGATCCACGACTGAGCTGAGGGCCAGAAGCTCGGGCGGGGTATCCCGATCGCCAACTCCTCTGATCTTCGGGTTGGCCCCGAAATCGTCAAGTCGATCGATCGCGGTCGACGCTGCGTGATGGCTTACATCGTCACCCGCAACAACCGCTTCTATGTCGTCTCCTACGACGGCATCGACCCAACCACCGGCAAGGAACGACGCCGATGGCAACTCGCCGGCACATCGCGCGCCGACGCAGAAGCGATCGCCGAATCCCTGACCGAAGCACCGGGACCACGGATCGCGCTCGGCCGCGACGCCCTCACTCTGGCCGACTACTACCGGACCGCATGGCTCCCAAAACGTGCGCGATCAGTCCGCGCCACGACCGCCTACCGATACGGCTGGATCATCGACCACCACTACATCACCCCCACCCTCGGCGACTACGCGCTGAGATCGATTCGCACCCAACACATCGACGACCTCTACACCTCGCTACTGGAACACGGCGGTCGCAACGGCGACGGGCTCGCACCAAAGACCGTCCACGAAGTCCACGTCATCATCCGCTCCGCGCTCAACGACGCAGTCGACTGCGGGCTGCTCCGCACCAACGTCGCCGCCAAGGCCCGGTCGCCTCGTCCTCACCCCAGGCGACGCACCGGCACCTCGGTATGGGATGCTGCACAGGTCGCCGAGTTCCTCGACATCACCAAACATCACCGACTCCATCTGACACTGCACCTCGCAGCGTTCACCGGGATGTGACGCGGCGAAGTCGCCGGCCTGCGATGGGCCGACTGGAACGACTCCACCCATCGGCTCTCGATCAACCGCACCCGCCAAGTCGTCGCCGGCCGCTCCACCGAGTTCGCACCCAAGACCCGCACCAGTCGCCGTTGCATCGACCTCGACCCCGCCACCGAACACCACCTACGAACATGGCGCACGCGCCAACATCGCGACGGCCACGGCACGAGCGGCGACGATGCCATCTTCACCAACAACGCTGGCGAGCCACTGCACGCAGAGTCGATCAGCCAACTGTTCACCCGCATCGTTTCCCGCTCCACTCTGCCGAGAATCCGACTGCACGATCTGCGCCACACCCACGCATCGCTGCTCGTCGCGAACGGAGTTCCGATCAAGGTCGTGTCCGAGCGCCTCGGCCACGCACACCCCGGGTTCACCATGGCCACCTACCAACACGTGCTCCCCGGCATGAGCGCCAAAGCGGCAGCCGACTTCGCCAACCTCATCCACCCGGTAGACGCCCAACCAGCCAACACCGACACGAAACCGCAGCTCACAGAACCCCGCGCGTCGGCGCCGAGCGCGATGACAGGCCATACCGGCGACGAAGGGCCGAGGTGACGTCTACCGGGCCGGTAGACGTCACCGGTAGACGGCCGCTCCGCCCGAGAACGCAGAAGGCCCGGAAAATCCATGTTTCCGGGCCTTCCAGTTGGTGGCGGGGGCAGGATTTGAACCTGCGACCTTCGGGTTATGAGCGATCAATTTTTTAGTGACCGTAAGTCCCCGTGATTACCCGCTGTTTACCGCTGTGCTGGTACATGTTTGGTACATGGGGCCACTCCCCGACGCTTGCCACGCAGCGTGACCAACGACGCTCACTCGGCGAGTGTTCAGGACCTCGATCGTGAGACCAACCGTACATTGAC
>JBBKWQ010000311.1:0-2992 GCA_037969115.1 Ilumatobacteraceae bacterium | reverse complement strand
TGGCCGACGACAGCGTGCGCCGGCGACTCCTGCTCGACTACGACGCAACGCCGCTCCGGCCCTCGGCAGAACCAGCACCCCTCACCCCCGGATGCTGTCTCGTGCTCGTCGGCGGTCTGGGTGGCCTCGGCTCCGTCTTCACCGAATATCTCGCACGCGATCTGCGCGCAAAACTCGTCATCTTGCAGCGCAGCCCGACCCCGCCGCGCGACGAGTGGGAGTCCATCATCGATGGTGCAGGCGACGACCGGCGCGTCGTGCGCCGCCTCGAGGAGTTGCTTGCATTGGAGGCACATGGCGGCGAACTGCTGGTGCTCCAAGCCGATGTCGGCCACGGCCTCGAACTCGAGGCAGCGTTCAAGGAGGCCACGGCGCGCTTCGGCCAGATCGATGGGATCATCAACCTCGCCGCCCACATGAATGACGGCCTGATCCAACAGAAGCTTCCGATCGAGGCCGAAGAAGTGTTCGGGGCCAAAGTCCAAGGCACCAAGAATCTCCACGCGCTCGCGGTCCAGCATGCGGTTCCGCACCTCATCCTCTTTTCGTCCACGAGCGCCGTCATCGGTGCTGCAGGGCAGATCGATTATGCGGCTGCGAACGCATTCCTCGATGCCTTCGCAGCGCGTGCCGGAGGCGGTCCGCAGGTCGTCTCGATCAACTGGGGAATCTGGAACAACCTCGGCCTCTCCCACCGCGCGCTCAACGACATCGATGCCAAGAGCGTGGGGGCGACCTCGCTGGAGTCGGGTCGCTTCCCCCGCTTCTTCGACGCAGGTCGCCGCAGCGAGCACGGGGTCGAGCTTTCCTGTTCATCGCTGCCTCGGGACCACTGGCTGTTCGCCGAGCACCGCACGACGACGGACGTCCCGACGATGCCGGGCACGGGCTTTCTCGATCTCGCCATCAGCTCGAGGCGTGCGCTCGGCTACGACAACGGGATCGAGCTCCGCGACGTCTTCTTCCTCCGTCCGCTGCAGACCGGGCCAGCCGACGCGTCAGAAGAGCTCACGTTCGGCTTCGTCGAGTCGGACGGAGGATTCGACTTCTCCGTGAGCAGCAAGGACAGCGACCGCTCGAGTGAGCACGTCGTACACGTCGAGGGTCGCGCCGAGCCGCTGGTCGCGAGCAGCGGCTCGACGATCGATCTCGAGGCAATCCGTGCTCGCTGCACAGCGAATCATCGGCCCTACCTGGCCGAGGGTTATGCAGCAGCCCAGGCGTCGGTGATGCACTTCGGGCCGCGCTGGAATCTGATCCGTGAGCAGTTCGACGGTGAGGGCGAAGCTCTCGCACGGCTCGAACTGGACGAGCGGTTCCATGCCGACCTGCCGGAACACGACTTCCACGCGGCCGTCGCGGACATCGCAACCGGCTTTGCGATGGACCTGATCTCGGGGTACGCCGGATCCCACGACCTCTGGGTACCGCTGACGTACAGTCGCCTCGAGTTCCACGCACCGCTCGGTGCCAGCGTCGACAGCTGGGTCCGCTGCCACGCCGGCAGCGACGCAGCACGCGGCAGCGCGCACTTCGATGTGACGATCAGCGACGAGTCGGGGCGCGTGCTGGTGGAGATCGAGGACTTCCAGATCACCAAGCTGCAGGAGGGCTCCGGGTTCGCCGAGGTCCCGGCGTCGCGCCGTGCGGTCGTCGCGTCGGAGTCGGGACATCTCACACGATCCGAACGAGTCCTCAAGAAGAGTATCGAGAACGGCATCCGCGCCGCGGACGGGCCGGAACTACTGAGGCGCATTCTCGGCTCCGAGCGGAGCAACGTCCTCGTCTCCCCGGTCGAACTCGAGCAGCTGATCGCGGGAGCGAGCGAATCTCCCGAAGCCGAGAGCTCCGCCGAGGGCGGCTTCTCGCGTCCGGAACTCGACAACGAGTTCCTCGCCCCGCGCGACGACGTCGAGCGGGAGCTGGCCGGCTTGTTCCAGGCGCTGCTCGGCGTTGACCAAGTCGGCGTACACGACGACTTCTTCGATCTCGGCGGGCATTCGCTCATTGCCGTTCGGATGTTCGCACGCATCAAAAAGAAGTATAGGGTCGACTTCCCGCTCTCGATCCTCTTCGAGACTGCGACGGTCGAAGGACTCGCGCTCGTCATCAAGGAAGAGGTCGGCATCGACGAAACCGAAGCGACGGTTGTCTCCGCCACGGCAGCGGGTGCCGACGCCGATGCCGACGCCTCCGCTCCCTCGCCGAAGCGCAGGCGATTCAGCCGCAGGGAGTGGACGACGATCGTGCCGATCCAGCCACACGGAGGGCGTCCGCCCATCTTCTGTGCGCCAGGACACGGCGGCAACCCGTCCAACCTGCGGTCGCTCTCCGTCCACCTCGGCAAGGATCAGCCGTTCTTCGGGCTACAACATCGAGGTGTTGACGGAAAGCAGCAGCCGCATCACGACGTCCGCGAGATGGCGGCGGAGTTCATTGCCGACATTCGCGAAATACAGCCGGAAGGCCCCTATGTCCTCGCTGGTTACTCTGGCGGCGGCACAGCCATCTTCGAGATGGCGCACCAGCTCACGGCGGACGACCAACGGGTTGCGGCGATGCTTTTCTTCGATTCGTTCAGTCCCACGCTCGAGCGGACGAGCATGGACGCACGCATGGCAGTGCACCGGGCGCGTCTGGCCGAGGAGGGCGTCGCATACCTGACGCACGAGGTGAAGCGAATGTTCGGCGGCGACGTCATGGGAGTACGTGAGGTCCGCGAGCACGTGTACCGTCGCCTCGCCAAGGTGTTCCCCTACCGCTTCCGATTCGACGAAGTGATGTACTCGTGGATCGAGGCGGAGCGCCGCTACGAGCCCATCGACTACAACGGTCCCGCCGATCTCTTCGCCGTCGAGTGGAGCTTGATGGACGGCCGGGCGGACCTCGTGCCGAGCGATGACAAAGGGTGGGGACAACTCGTCAAAGGCGACCTCGTCGTCCACCGCGTGCCAGGTGACCACGACAGCATGCTGCTCGAGCCGAACGTCAG
>JBBKWQ010000310.1:0-9456 GCA_037969115.1 Ilumatobacteraceae bacterium | reverse complement strand
GAATGTGGTGATCGACTGCGTGAACAACAACCACACCGTGATGCTCGCGTTGACCAGGCTCGTGAACGACCAGAACACTGACAGCCTGACGAAGAACTGTCGCATCAGCGGATGCTTCTTGGTCTCGTCGTCGAAGGGGAACACGTCGTAGGCCAGTTTCTGGGCGAGTGGGTTCTTCATGGACACCGACACCAGGAACGTGAATCCGACGACGACGGTCGTGACGGTCGGTTGAAGAAAGTAGATCACCATCGAGCCGGTGGCGAGGGTGGCAATCGTCTTCGCGATCAGCGCGGCAGTGCTGAGCACGATGAGCCCTGGCACCCGTCGTCCGGTCGCTGTGCGGAAACCGATGGTGACGAGCGACCATCCGAGAGCGACCAGCAGGGCCCACACGGTGCCGAGGAGTTCGAGGAACCCGACGAACAGCAGCAATGGGATGACCTTGCCCTCGATCACGTTCGGGAGCGCGTGGCGTACCACTGCTCGGACGTTCGGGATCACTACCGGGTCGTGCACGGTCGTCTCGTCTCCTCGGATCGTCGGACGAAGGATGGAAGGGGGGTGGGGGTCGTGTGCCGGGTGACACACCGTCGACCAATCTACGGCGGTCCAGGCTCATCGGGGCATCGCTGTCCGTACTTTTCGTCCACCAAAGTGACAAACGGCGGAATCAATTCCACGGCAAATGTGGTTTGCTGGACTACGGGAGCCTTTGGGCACGACCTGTACTGCCCGGAGTTCACTGAACGGTGGCACACCATGGGTTCGAAGACGAGAACCGATCGGATCGAGCGCTTCTGGGCTGTCGCGTCACAGTTCGTGCTGGTGTTCGGCGCAGCCATCTTCTACTTCCTCGTTCGTGGACTCACGCAGGGGAGTGTCGAGCGCGCAGAGCACAACGCCCGACTCATCTTGCGCGTCGAGCGATGGATGTCGATCGACATCGAGAACGTGGCGCAGGACATGATCCTCGACAATCAGTTCCTCGTCACGCTGGCGAACTGGGTGTACATCTGGGGCCATTGGCCGGTGATCATCGCCACGCTCTACGTGCTGCACCGGATCGGTGCCGACGAGTACCTGATGCTCCGCAATGCGATGTTCGTGTCCGGTGCGATCGGCATCGTGATCTACATGACGTTCCCGGTCGCCCCGCCCCGACTGCTCGACCCGCAGTTCTACGACACCGTCACCGAACTGTCCACGTCGTATCGCGTCCTGCAGCCACCGGCGCTCGTGAACAAGTACGCAGCGATGCCGAGCTTGCACGCGGGTTGGAATCTGCTCGCGGGGATCGCCATCTACCGGGCATCGCGTCGGTCGGCGTTGCGTGCGATCAGCCTCGCCGGGCCGGTGTTGATGACGCTGGCTGTGGTGCTGACTGCCAATCACTACGTGCTCGACGTCGTCGTCGGCGAGATGGTGGCGCTGATCGGTCTGTTCCTGTCGCAGCGCTGGTGGCCGCAGAACTCGGTCGCCTCAACGGCGATTGACGGCCGAGTCGATCTGGGCGATGAGGACGAGGTCATCGACGATCAGGCCGCTCGCTCCCATCTGGACCAGTTCGACCGCGCGAGGCAGGTCGTTCACCGCCCAGAGGTACACGACCGGGGTTCGTCGGCGTAGAGCCTGCATCGTTTTCGGCGTGGCGAACCGTTCGTGCATGACGATGCCGTCCCGCTCGCTCCACCTCCGAATCCGCCGCACGGCCCACACCTGCCAGCGCGTGCCCACCGAGCGCATCGTCCGGATGCGACCGGAGCGAAACACTCGCAAGGTCCACCAGCTGCGGCACGACGCCGTGACCGTCCGGTCGGTTCCAACCTGTTTCAGCACTCGGTGTGCCAGACGCGGGGTGAAGCCCTTGAGGTCGAGCCACAACGCAGTGCGATCGGGAACGGCGGCGAGTATGTCCAACAGCTCCGGCGGGCGGGTCTGGTCCGCCAAGAAGTACCACTTCTCCCACAGTTTGGCGAACGGCCACAGGACCTTGGCGTGACGGACCTCGATGCGGCCCCGGAAGAGGTGTAGGTCGATCTCGATCGTTGCGCCGGTCGCCGCCGCCGGGCCGACGAGCTCGACTCCGTTCCCCGCTCGATGAGCGACCAGTTCGACCGTGACACCGCCGGTGGGCGATGTCACGGCTTCTTGAACCAGTGGATCACGTCGATCAAGCCGACGAGACCGCCGATCGTGACGACCGCCACGGCAAACCCTGCGACGGCGCCGACGGGCGAGCCGGCGAACAACGCGGCGAACAGGGCGATCGTGCCGCAAACAGCCCCTGCTGCGTACCAGCGTTTCCGTCGGTCGTGGGTGCCCCGAGCGGTCTCCGCAGGAGCATGGTCGAAGATCTCGAGCAGGTCCGGGTCGTCGCGTCGGAGCGCATCTTCGATCTCGCGGAGTGTTTCCCGATCTCGGCCGCTCAGCGGGTCGGCCTGGTCGTTCATGTCACGGCTCCGAAGAACACACGAATTGCGCTGACTTCGAGGACGGAGTCGTCTTCCGAACTCAGCGAGAGGAACAACATTGCACCACCACCACTGGCCGGCGCCTCCCACGTGAAGGTCTCTTCGAAGTCGCCGAGTTCGGGTCCACCGCTCCCCGTGACGAATCCTTCGAACGGGTTCGTGAGGTCATCGTCGGCACGGATCTCGACGTACACGGTCCCTTCAAATGCTCGAGCAGCACCGGAGACGATGACAGGACTGCCGATCACCGACAGTGCTTGTGGCGTGTCGACCACGATGCTCTCGGTGGCTGCCCCGATCACCCACCAGGAGTTGTCGGACGAGACCTGGCGGACGAACACCACGGTGACCGGTCCGCCTTCGAAGGGTCGGACCTCGACTTCGCCCGATCGTGAGTCGCCTGCCTGGAACTCGCCGACGACCGGGTCGTCGAACTCGACGTAGTCGAACGCGAAGCTCTCGGCCGCCTCCACCGGGTCGGTGAAGCGAAGTTCGGAGTCGACCCACGGCCAGATCGCCATGTCTGGTGTGACCGGCAGCGTCGTGGTCGTCGCCGCCACACCGGTCGTGGTCGTGGCGACCGCGGAGGTGGTGGTCGCGGTGGCCGTGGAGGTGGTGGTCGTGGCGACCGCGGAGGTCGTGGTGTCGGTGGCGTTCGTGGTGTCGGTGGTGGTGGTGTCGGCGACGGTCGTGGTGGCAGTGACCTCGCTGGTCTCGGCCGGGGTGGTGGTCGACTCGTCGGTCGACGACACGAGCGTGCTCGACGTGGACGAATCGGCGACGTCGATCGCCCCGTCGTCATCGCCGCCCCCGGTGAGCAGGATCGCTGCCACGATGATGCCGATGACCGCCAGCGCAGCGCCGGCGATCAGGGGCCAACGCGTCGTCGGAGTGGCATCGTCTTCGGGCGCGTCAGCCGATTCCGAATCGATGTCGTCGGTCACGTGGTCCTCCGGATGTTCAAGCGCTCAGCAACGATGATACGCCGCCTACGGAGACCGTATGTCGCGCTCTGAAGGTTTGGTCAGAGGCGAACGTCCCGGACCCCTGGGGCTCTCACGGGTGAGTCGCGGCAGGAGGAAACCGAGCCGGAGAAAGGCCAGACCGACGACGAAGAACAGTCCGGCGCGCCACAACGTGTCGACCTCTTGCAGATCGACGGTGAGGAGCTTGCCGACGGTCAGTGCGAGCACCGCCAATCCGGCCATGCCGAGTTCGGGAAGCTTTTGCATGGCGCCGCCGATGAGGAGCGTCGTGCCGATCACCGCCCACGATACCGAAACGGCGGCCTGCCCCTGGGGTACGTGAACGAGCACAGAACCGAGCCAGAGCAGCACGAGCGCCAATACGACGGCCGCACCGATCTTCTGCATCAACCGTTCACCGGTCTGCCACACTGCGAGGCCGATCGCGGACACGATGATGATGTCGGCGATGTCGTCGCCGACCGATGCGTTGTCGGCCCAGGCGTCGATCATGGTGATCGTGACGAACACGAAGGCGATCGCCACGAGGACCGCTGCGTTGATGGTGACCCGGACGCTGCGATCGAGCGATCGAGCGAGGATCACGAGGCCCGCGCCCTGCACTGCGAGGCCGACGAATGCGGCTGTCGTCGAGAGCAGGACGGCCAGCCCGATCGACAGCGTCACACTGGCACCGATCAGGATCGACACGAAGTGGGGATGACGAATCACACGCTGAAGCGTCACTGCGACGAGTGCGCCGCCGACCGCCACGGCGATCGCAGTCGTGCCGACTGCCGTGTCGCTGTCGAGGTCGAAGGTCATGGCCACGATGCCGAACGACCACACCGGAGCAACGATCGCGAGCTGGACCTCGAGCTGTTGCCACACCGATGACAGATCGCCGATGCTCGGCACGCGCGCCAGCGATGCAACGAGCAACGCAGCCGCCGCGGCCACCAGCACCCGCTCGACGGCCGACTCGCTCTGGTTCGCGACCGACATGATCCCCATCAGTCCGATCACGTGGGTGGTGAGTCGGAGGGCGAACCAATGCTGCTCGACCGCCAGTACGAGACCGAGCGCCACCAGCCCCACGACGAAGATCAGGCTCGCCGAGAACGGAGGTTCGCCGTCGGCGATGACCATCCAACCCGACCACGCACCGAGCACCGTCGCCGCACCGACCCATTCGGAGGGGACGTGCCGGGCGAGAGCGATACCACCGAGAGCGATTGCCGCTGTCGAGATGTACGCAATGCCATCGCTCGCTTGATCGAGGAACAGGTTGGACGCCACCGTGACGAACAGCGCCAGCACGCCGCCGACACAGAGTGCGTGGGTCCAGGCCCGGCGGGTCGACCTCAGTCGGAGGCCCGAGCCGATGAGAGCGAGGGCGACGCCGACCGCACCGACGAGTTGGAGCTCGGGTCCGATCCAGCCGCGACTGATCGCAGTGCTCACGGCAAAACCGACGGCGAGGACCACGAGCCCGACGCCTCCCCACTTCAGGACGGTTTCGCCACCGAGGACGAAGGTGGGCTGGCTCGCCGCGTTGTCGGCATTCGGGACAGGGCCGACCGCTGGCTCCGGCCAGGCTGTCATCGATGCTCCCATCGATTCCTGCGGGCGCGGCCATTCGGGCTGTCGCCACTGGCCAGGGGCGACGCGGGCCTCAGCCGAGTGAGCGGTGATGCCGGCGGTGGTGCGCAGCTCATCGAGCTCGGCTTCGAGCCGCTGCATGTTCCGCTCGAGCTGTTCGATTCGCTCCAGCGGATTGTCGGTCATGTCTCAATGGTGCCACGCGGCGCACGGCAGCACATCGGACCTTCGACCCTGCTCGGCTTCGGGCAGAGCGGCGGTCAGGGCGCTGCGACGTCGGACGCGGACGCCGCAGCCAACGAGTCTTCCAATCGTCGGTCGGTGTCGACGGCCACGCGGTGCATGACACGTCGGTATTGCCGATAGTCGGCGACGGCGTAGTGCTGCGTGGCGCGGTTGTCCCAGATCGCGATCGTGTCGGGCTTCCACCGCAAACGGACTTGATGGTCGGGACGGTTGATCGCGTCGAACAGGTAGCTGAGGATCCGTTGTGATTCGGCTGCGCCGAGGCCGATGATCCAGCGGGAGTTCGATTCGCTCGCGTTGATGTACGGTCGCCCGGTGACCGGATGGTGCGAGATGATCGGCCATGCTGCCGAGCCTGCTGTGACGAGCATGTCGGCGATGCCCTGATTGCCACCGGACGCATACGCACCGTTGCGAAATTGCCCTGGGTCGTGATCGACGACGAGATGCTCGAGATCGGACCGAAATCCCGGATCGAGCGAGTCGTAGACCGAATACATACTCGCCCACAGCGTGTCGCCGCCGACGGGCGGCACGATGATCGCTTTCAGAATCGAAGCGAACGGCGGTTTCGGGCGGAACGTCATGTCGCTGTGCCATTCCGAGGCGTCGGGTCGATCGCCCGGCTGCCAGTCGAGCACGGCGACATCGAGATGATCGTCGAGCGTGGTGTAACTGTGATGGCGCGGTGACAGCTCACCCAGCGCACGCCCGAGCGCCACGTGTGCGACGGGCGGCAGGGTTTGGTTCCGGAAGAACAACACCTGATGCTCGATCAACGCGTCGTAGATCGGCTGTACACCGTCGTCGCCGGTCGCAACGACGGAAGCCAAGTCGACATCGAGCACTTCTGCGCCGAGCGCTGGTGACCACCGTTCCGTTCGGAGCTCCATCACTCCTGAAGCGTACTCCTGAACGGAAATCTCGAAGATTCAGACGGTCCGCCCCGACACGTACTTGGCAAACTGGAAAGTCATCGATGAATTTCCAGTACGGCGCTCAGGCGATGAGGAGGCCGTAGAACACGAACTCGGTGCGCCGGTTGAGCGCCAGGGCCGCCTCGTCGTTGTTCAGACTGATCAGGTCGGATTCGCCGACGGCGCGTGACGACATCCGTGACGGCTCGACACCGGCTGCGACGAGGTGGCTCACGACGGCCTGGGCCCGGTCTTCCGAGATCCGGTAGTTCGTCTCCTCGCTGCCGCGCTGGTCGGAATGCCCGATGACCAGCACGGTGACGTTCTCGAGCGCGTTCATGATGGTGGCAACTCGGTCGATCTCTGCGCCGTGCTCGGGCAAGATCTCTGCGCTCGCCTCCGGGAACCGCACCGAATTGAGTTCGATGACCCGCACGCCGACGTTGGCAGGAACTGCCGGGTCGATGGCGATGAAGCTGACGATCGATGCCTGGGGAAACTTGCTGTTGGCGATGGCGAGCGTGCGGAGCCGCTGAGCTGCGTCCTCGCTCGGCAGGAACCCCGACAGCGTGATGGTCTCCCTGTCGAAGATCGCCACCACGGGCACAGGGCTGCCGTCGGGAAGCGTTGGATATGTGGCGGCGCCGGTCGGTGGGTCGGCTGGTGCCACCGCTTCGACCGAACTGGTCGTGGTGACGGCGATTCCGTCGGTGGATGTGGGGGGCGGCGTTGCCGATGCAACGAGTGTCGTCGAGGTGGCGTCGACGGATTCCACCGAGTTCTCGGTTGCCGCAGTGTCGGTGGCGACGCCCGGATCGGTCGTTGCGGTGTCGCCCTCGTCCGGATCGGAAACGTCCGAACCGATTGCCAGACTGGTGTTCTCGGTGGTCAGCGGCGCGATCGCGGTATCGCCGGCGACGGCCGGAAGCAGCACGAACCAGCCGAGTGCACCCGCAGCGAGCAAACCGGCGATCATTGCGATCGTGCGGCCTGGTCCTCGCTCCTCGTCGTCATACTCGTACATGGCACCTCTCTCAATTGTTTCGCCGTGAGTGCGACAGTACTCGCGCCGCGGGACAATTTGTTCTGAATTACCGCTGTGGGTGAACATCAGGCCACGACGGCACGCCGCAACGTCAAGCTCTCGTCAGACCCGACGACGTCGACTCGTGACTGCACCTCGGGTGGTTGGCCGCGGGAAGGGCACCGCGTACGCTCGTCGTTCCCCCTCCGATCATCATCAGCACCTGCCGCGCTGTCGGCCGACTGGTGTGGAGCAGCCAACGATGGACCCGACCACGAACATGAATGACGACGAGCGCGACCCCCACGACACCCATGGCGAACCCTCGACGCCACGCGATGAGTCCTCGTCCGATGGTCCGACCGGCAGCTGGAAGGCGTACAGCGGCGGTCGAACCCTGATCGAGAGCGATCTGCGTATCGCCCGAACTCTGGGGCGACCGATGCGCGAGTTCCTACACGTGGAAACGGCCGGCGGCATGGTGCTCCTGGTCGCCACGATCGCCGCCCTGGTGCTCGCCAATACTGGATGGGGCGGCCCGATCGCCGACTTCTGGCACACCGAGTTGACGCTCATCGAGATCGGCGATTTCCATCTCGAAGAGAGCCTGCTGCACTGGGTGAATGACGGCCTCATGGCGATCTTCTTCTTCGTGGTCGGCCTCGAGATCAAACGCGAACTCGTGAGCGGTGAGCTGAAGGACCCGAAGAACGCGGCGTTTCCAGCCATCGCCGCCATCGGTGGAATGGTCGTGCCGGCCGGCCTGTACATCCTGTTCAACGCCGGCGGCGTCGGTGCCGACGGTTGGGGTATCCCGATGGCGACCGACATCGCCTTCGCCGTCGGCGTGATGGCGCTGCTCGGATCGCGGGTGCCCACGGCTCTGAAGGTCTTCCTCCTGACGCTGGCGATCGTCGACGACATCGGTGCGATCCTCGTGATCGCCATCTTCTACAGCGACGACATCAGCTTCGTTTGGCTGGCGCTGGCCG
Source organism: Ilumatobacteraceae bacterium (assembly GCA_037969115.1). Lineage (GTDB taxonomy): Bacteria > Actinomycetota > Acidimicrobiia > Acidimicrobiales > Ilumatobacteraceae > JBBKWQ01. The sequence continues at coordinate 1,236 of JBBKWQ010000310.1, read as the reverse complement.
CGGCATTGCTCGGTCTGATAGGCACGCTTCGTATTGCGCGAGTGTGGCACGTGCCGATCTACGTCGTGCTCGGCACCGGGGTCTGGGTCGCGTTTCTCGAGTCGGGTGTTCATGCCACGATCGCCGGTGTCGTGCTCGGCTTGCTCACTCCGGCTGTGCCGCTGCGACCCCGGCCGACGCAACTGAAGGTCGAGTCGACGTCGTCGTGGGAGACGATTCGTTCCACCTTGTTCGACGTCCGCGAGACGGTCTCGGTTGCAGAGCGCCTCGAGAAGAGCATCCACCCATGGTCGGCGTTCGTCATTCTGCCGTTGTTCGCGTTCGCGAACGCAGGAATACCGCTGAGCATCGAAGACGTCAAGAATGCGGCGACGTCCTCGATCGGGCTCGGCGTCGTTCTGGGCCTGGTGGTCGGCAAGCCCGTCGGAATCGTCGCCGCGGCGTGGATCGCTCATCGCGCCAAGTTGGGCGAATTACCTGCCGGAGCGAACTGGCGTCACATCCTGGGTGCCGGAACGCTCGCCGGGATCGGGTTCACCGTGTCGCTCTTCGTGACGAGTCTTGCGTTCAAGGACCCCGCTGTGGCCGACGAGGCCAAGATCGGCATCCTGGTCGCGTCGACCGTCGCAGCGGTCGCGGGTGCACTCGTGCTCATCTACGGTTCCGACTCCGAGCAGTCCGAGTAGGACGCCATATCTCGATTCAGCTCGCCCGGCATCGACTGAATACGTTGAACACCATGTCCGACACGTTCACAGCCTTGGTGGTCCGCGACACCGACGATGGCGCCGTCGCCGCCATCGAGGAGCTGACGTCTGCCGATCTGCCCGACGGCGACGTCACGATCGCCGTCGAGTATTCGTCACTCAACTACAAGGACGGCATGGCGCTCACCGGCAAGGGGCGCATCATCCGGAGTTACCCGATGGTTCCCGGCGTCGACTCGTGCGGGACGGTGACGGCGTCCGACTCCGACCGGTTTGCCGTCGGCGACAGCGTCATCCTCACCGGCTGGGGTGTCGGCGAACGCCACTGGGGTGGATTCTCTCAGCGCCAGCGCGCGCGGTCGGAGTGGCTGGTGAAACGACCCGATGGACTCAGCAGCCGTCAGGCGATGGCGATCGGCACCGCCGGTCTCACCGCGATGATGTGTGTGATCGCCATAGAGGACGGCGGAATCGGTCCCGGCGATGGCCCGATCGTCGTCACCGGAGCCGCCGGCGGCGTCGGCAGCGT
>JBBKWQ010000309.1:0-8942 GCA_037969115.1 Ilumatobacteraceae bacterium | reverse complement strand
CTCGAACGTTTCGACCTCGTCGATGCCGCCGACCGCATCGTCAAGGGATACTCGGGCGGCATGCGTCGTCGGCTCGACATCGCGATGAGCCTGATCGCGAGGCCGTCCGTGCTCTTCCTCGACGAGCCCACCACCGGGCTCGACCCGCGCAGCCGGTTGACCATGTGGGAGCTCATCGCCGAGCTCGAACACGATGGCACCACCGTGCTGCTCACCACGCAGTACCTCGACGAGGCCGATCAGCTCGCCGAACGTATCGTGGTGATCGACCACGGCCTCGTCATCGCGCAGGGCACGCCCGACGAGCTGAAGGACCAGATCGGTGGCGACCGCCTGCGGGTCTCGATCGCCAGGGTCGAGAACCAGCAGGCGGCGATTGCCGTGCTCGAACCGTTCTGCATGGGCGCGATCGAGATCGAAGACGGTGGGCGAACATTCTCGGCCCCGATCCGGTCGGGTGACCGCACGGTTCCGTCGGTGATCCGTGCGCTCGACGACGCGACCATCGATGTGCTCGACGTGGAAGTACGACGCCCCACCCTCGACGATGTGTTCCTCACACTCACGGGGCGAGCCACCGCCGACGAGACCGACGACGAGAACGTAGGAGTCGGCTGATGGAAACCGTGACGTGGGCAGTTCGCGATTCGTGGACCGAAGCGACCCGCCACCTGCGGATCATTCCGCGCAACGTCGAGCTGCTGATCTTCGCAACGGTCCAGCCGATCATGTTCGTGATCCTGTTCGTGTACGTGTTCGGCGGCGCGATTCCGGCGCCGCCGGGTTTCTCGAGCTACGAGCAGTACCTGCTGCCCGGCATCTTCAGCCAGTCACTCGTGTTCGGGTCGGCGTTCACCGGCGTCGGACTCGCAGAAGACCTGTCGAAGGGACTCGTCGACCGGTTGCGGTCACTGCCGATGTCGCGCTCCGCGGTGCTGATCGGGCGAACCGTGTCCGACCTGGTGCGCAACCTGTTCACGTTCTTCGTGATGCTCGCCGTGGCGATGCTCATCGGGTTTCGTTTCGAAGGCAGCATGATCGGCGCCATCGGCGCCACTGCGCTGCTCCTGTTGTTCAGCTATGCGCTGAGCTGGGTACAGGCGTTGATGGGGTTGTCCGTCGGTTCGGTCGAGGCCGCCAACTCGGCCGGTTTCATCTGGATGTTTCCGCTCACGTTCGTGTCGTCGGCGTTCGTCGACACCGCCACGATGCCCGGTTGGCTGCGTCCGATCGCCGACGCCAACCCGTTCACGGTGGTCACGAATGCCGCACGCGCCCTCTACAACGGCAACCCGGTCGGCAGCAACGCGGCCTGGTCGCTGTTCTGGTCGTTGCTCATCATCGCCGTGTTCGCGTCGCTGTCGATCCGCAAGTTCAACCAGTCGACCGTCGCCTGAGGGAGAACCGCTCACGGAGCGTTGCTCCTGCGGTTAGTTGGCCGCGCGCTCGACAGGCCGATGCACGGTGACTTTGGGTTCAGCGTCGAACGGCGGCCGAGCTTCGCCGAGCACTTTGACCGCACGGTTGCGTTCGTCGTCGGTGAACGGACGGGTCGTATGGCAGAACTCGACCATATTGTTCGACGGGTCGCGGATATAGATGCTTGTACAGAAGTCGTGGTCCATCTCGAGCACGGTGTGCCCGTGCTGACGCCACCGATCGCGGTGGCCATCGAGTGCTTCGCGAGTGGGCGCGTCGAACGCGATGTGGTTCACCCACCACGGCAGACCCGCTGCGGCGTTGATGTCGACGGTGAACCCGTCACCGATCTCGCTGTCGTGGATCTCCCAGAATGCGATCATGCCGGAATCCGGGCTACCTACCGCGCCGCTCGTGTCGTAGAAGAAGTGTTTGGAGTAGCCGCCGTGCTCGCCAGGCGTCGGCGCCGACACGACCTTGACGAGTTCGAAGCCCATCACCTCTGTGTAGAAACGATGCGTCGCGTCGGTGTCACGTGTGGCAAGTGCAACGTGGTGAAACCCCATGAACACCATTGTCGCACGGCATCATGGGGAGATGTTCCTCGGAGAGGACCTCCTCGCCTATCTCGTTCTCGCCCTCGGCGGTGCATTGTTCGCCGGGAACCTACTCGCCGTGATCAGGCCACCCGCGCAACAGCGCGACGACACCAACCTCGAGCGAGCACCGATCGCCCGCAGCTTGCTCTACGCAGGGCTGGGACTGGTTGCTGCGATCTGGGCGCTGGCCACCCTGATCGCCGGATGACACTTCAGCCTTCGGCCGGGACGACGGTCACCGAGATCAACGTCGACCCGTCTGCGCCTGCGTTGGCTGTCACCCAGCCCGAGACGGTGTACTCGGCATTCTGATAGCTGAAGAACGAAGAGTCGGGCGACTTCGTGACCATCTGCTGCGTGAATCCAGCGTCCTCCAGGGCGCTCGCATACGCATCGGTGGCGGCCCCGTGTTCGGCGGACACGCTCCCGTTCACCGAGACGAACAACTCGTTTCCCTCGGAGAGGACCGTGCTGCTCTCGACCTGGAGCGAATCGGGCAGCGGAACCGATGACGGGAACTCATCCGGCAAACTTCCATCGGAGGTGATCACCATCGACCCGTCGTCGGACTCGAACGTCGCCGTCTCGCCATCCCCCGAGATCTCGAAGGATCCCTCCCCGTCGTCGGACTCGCCCTGGATGACGACATTGCCGTCGTCGTCGGCGCTGGCGTTTCCCGAGAACGAACCCTCGTCGGACTCGCCCTGGACGCTGATGTTGCCATCGTCGTCGGTGCTCAGCTCGATGCGGCCCTCTTCGGATTCGACGACGATGTTCCCATCGTCGATGTCGATGTCGAAGTCCTCACCCGTTTCCGACTCGATCTGCTTCTCGATCGCCTTTTCGGCGAGTTTGTCGGCACCACATCCGCCTGCGACGAGTGCTGCCGTGACGATGATGATGGGCGTGCTGAATGTTCTCACGTTCTGCATGTCGGATCCTCCCTGCACAGAGGTCGACGCGGATCGACCTCGGATCACTCACCAACCACTCTTGCAGAAGGTCGAGTCGACGTGCACGGAATTTGCCGCTCGTACACTCACGTGAATGACCAGTCCGCTCCAGCTGACGTTCGCATCGTCTGCGTCGAAACGGTCGCAGCTGCCGGATTCCGATGCGGAAGTGGCGTTCGTCGGTCGCTCGAACGTGGGCAAGTCTTCGCTCATCAACGCGTTGGCCAATGCCAAACAACTCGCCCGGGTGTCGAACACCCCGGGGCGCACTCAGCTCATCAACATCTTCGACCATGCCGGTGGTGGCACGGTGGTGGATCTACCGGGCTACGGCTACGCCAAGGTGCCCGGTCGGGTCCGAAAGGAGTGGCCGGCGATGATCGAGGGCTACCTGCTCGAACGCGAAGAACTCGAGATGGTGTTCGTCCTCGTCGACGGCGCGATCGGTCCGACGCCGCTCGACCAGCACATGCTCGACTGGCTGCGGTATCACCAGGTGCCCCATACGGTGGTGGCGACGAAACACGACAAGGTGAAGTCGTCGAAGCGGGCGACCCGCAAGCGCGACCTCGCCGAGGGCTGCGACCTCGAGAAAGGCGACATCGTCTGGGTCAGCGCCGCCAAGGGCACAGGCGTCGAAACGCTACGAACCCTCGTGCGCAGTCACCTCACGCGCTGACGACCTGCTCGTTCGACGTGCTTCGGAAGACGACATCGACCGGCGACCGGCGATGCCCGTCGGTGTGGGCTACTCGATCGTGGAGTTCGTGACCTGCGGCGAGCCACGCCCGAGGAAGAAGATCCCCGGGAAACCAGAAGTCTCGAAGCCGCTGCTCGGGTTGCGTTGGAGGATCGAGTTGGTGATGCGGAGTTCCCCCGTTCGGTTGTTCGAGACGAAGAAGATCGCGCCGCCCCCCTCGTTGGCGGAGTTGTCCCGCACGACGCTGCCGATGAGGTCGAGTGTGAACTCGTTGCCATCGAGGTAGATCGCGCCGCCGCTACCGCCGCCGGGTGTGCCTGCTCTCGCGGGGTTCGCGCCGTTGCCGATCGCGTCGTTGTGTGTGAACAAGCTGTTGTAGACCCGCCACGAGACACCGATGCTCGACACGCCGGCGCCGTTCGAGCAGCGGTTGCGCTGCCCCGGGCCGCCTCCGAACGTGCTCGTGGCGACGATGACCGGCAGCCCCTGGTACTGGCTGAGCACGCGCAGCGATGCACCACCCAGGTCTGGGCCGTTCGAGTCGCAACGATTCGACGTGAACGAGCTCTCGATCACCTTCACCCGGCCACCCCGCACGAACACCGCGCCGCCACCGCCGCCTTCGGTCGTATCGCCGGTGCTGTTGCCGCGAGTGAAATGCAGCCCCTGGATGGTGAGTTGCGGGTGGTCCTGGTTCTGGCAGTGCGACGTCGTCCACACTTGTGCCCGGTCGCAGGTGTTCATGTAGAGGATGCGGCGCTGGTCCGCGCCGCTGAGCGTGACCTTGCCGCCGCCATCGAGTACCACGACCGGGGAGGTGTTGACCACCTTGGCGGTCTGGGCCATCTCGATGGTCACAGGGGCAGGCCCGCAGTTGAACGTGATGATCCCGCCGCGGGCGACGCCGTCGACGACGGCGGCCGACGTGCAACTCGCCGGTGTGCCGTTGCCGATCGTGATGTCGGGACGTGACGTGTCGACCGGCAGGGCATCGGCCGGCAGCGGGCCGCCGCCCGGGTTTCCCGGCCCAGGTCTGGATACGCGCCGAGCAACGGCGTCGGCAGTCGCAGGACCGTCGATCCGGGTCGCAGCCGCCGCCGTCACCACGGCGCCGGTCAGGCCGATCGCGGCGATCGCCAGCACGGCTGTCGTTCGAACGTTCACCGACTCAGTATCGCCGAGTTGGCTGCCGTGCCACCGTCACATCAACGCGACGGCGTCGAGCGAGGGGTCAGGACACGAAACCCATCACGTCGATGATCAGGTGTGCCCGACCGTTCCCGCCGCCCTGGACGTCGATACCGCCCGATGGTGGCGTGATCATGACGATCGCCATGTTCGCGACCGTCTGTCCGTCGGTGTACCAGTTGATGTTCGACGTGGTGGGTTCGTCCTCGAATCCCTCGCCGATACGAAAGAAGCCCCACCCCTCGGTGTCGGTGACCGTGACGTTCAGGATCACGCCGTGTTTGCCGACGATGCCGGGGACGGCCAAGCCGTCGCGAGCAGACGTGTCGTACTTGTCGGGTTCGTTGATGCGGCTGTCCTGCAGCCGGAACGGTGTGATGAGTTCGACGGTGCCCGGCACCGCCGCCATCGCCGATTGAGGCGCGAGGGCAACGGCGGCAACGGCAATCCCCGAGGCGGGGGCTGCGGCGATCAGACTGCGTCGTGAAATGGTGGACATGGCGGCACCTCCGTGTGACTTTGGTGGCGCGACATTACCCACAGCAGGGCGTTCGCTGCTTGGAATATCGGCCCTGTCCATCGCGTGCGAGACTGCAGTAGTGAACAAGGTGCAGGATGAGCGGGTCGACGTACTCGCGGCGACGCTGGTGGCGCCGTTCGATCTGCGCATCGAACGTTTCCCGATGCCGACCGAGTTGGAACCCGGCGCGATTCTCGTCGAGATGCTCGCGTCGGGCATCTGTGGCACCGACAAGCACACGTATCGAGGTGAGACCGAGCAGTACGCCGGCACCGATCACGCCAGCTCCACGCCGTTTCCCATCATCCAGGGTCACGAGAACGTCGGCCTGGTCGCGGCTGTCGGCGATGGCGGCGCAACTGCCTTCGACGGGTCGCCCTTGTCGATCGGCGACCGGATCGTCCCGGCCCCGAACAGGGCGTGCGGGGTCTGCCGGTATTGCATCGAGGACTTCCCGTACTACTTCTGTCGCAATCTCGAGAATTACGGCAACTCGTTGTCGTGTGCCGAGGCGCCGCACCTGTTCGGAGGATTCGCCGAGTACCTGTATCTCCGCCCGAACACGCCGGTGTTCAAGGTGCCCGAGGGGTTGCCCGACCACGTTGCGGTGCTCACCGAACTGTTCGCGGTCACGCACAGTCTCGATCTTGCCGCCCGGATGCCGCGCCCGTCGGGTTTCCGGCCCGGCGATTCGGTTGCCGTTGTCGGCGTCGGTCCCGTCGGGCTGGTGCACGCGGCGAAGGCGGCCTTGCTCGGCGCAGGCCGAGTCATTGCGATCGATCCCTTCGAGGCGCGGCTCGACATCGCCGCCGATCTCGGCGCGACCGATTGCGTGTCAGTGGGTGACGATCCGGCCGAAGTGGGGGCGCGTGTGTCAGCCCTGGTTCCTGGTGGCGTCGACGTCGTGGTGGACGCCACGGGCCATCCGTCGAGTTTCGTCACGGCGCTGAGCCTGCTCCGTGACGGTGGCACCATGTTGGAGGTGGGCGCCTTTGTCGACCTGGGCCCGGTCGACCTCAACCCGGCGGATCTCCTGGGACGCAACCTGACGCTCGTGGGTGTTGCCGGCGAAGACGCCCGGTCGTACGACGCGACGCTTCGCATGCTCGCCGATCACCACGACACCGTGCCATTCCATCGCGCCGTGACGCATCGATTCCTGATCACCGAGGCGAACGAAGCGATGCAAACCGCGTTGGCGGCGGGCGACGCCATGAAAGTGGTCATCGCACCCGGCTCGGCCGGTGAGCGCGGGGTCTGATCAGCGGAGCCGAAGCTTGGCGTGCGCCTCGGAAAGCTCTCCGGTCGTCGTTGTCGTACCGAAGGTCACCAACTGTCGGCGGAAACCGGCCACGTCGTTGGAACGGTTCTCCGGCGGGTCGACATGACCGAAGTGGAGCACGGCGTAGTGGCTCGCGAAGTCGTCCCCCGGAACGATCAAGCAACAGCTGACTTCACGGTCGAGTTGCTGGATAGCAAGCAGTTCGTCCGTGATGCCGCTGGTCGTCGAGTCGCAAATGACGAAGATCATGGATGCGCGGGCGATGAGCGCGACGGCGATGTCGAACCAACGGTCGTCCAATTGCAGCTGGTGCGAATACGGCGAACCGATCGGGTCTCTCGGGTTCGAGATGGCCAAGAGCTGGAGCGGGGTCAGTTCGGACACCGTCTTCTCGATCGGTCGACTCAGCGAGGCGATCCACGTGTCGTCGTCGACGAGGGTGGATGGTCCTTCGACCGCATCGGTTCCGAACGTCCGCAGGAGGAGCGAGAACCTCGTCTGGCGGCTCGCGACGTCAACGATGAACTCCTTGGCCGATCGGTGCGAGTGGTTCCGCTGCTCCTCGAAGAGTCCGGGGTAATCGGCGAACATCGGGTGGAGACTCGTGGTGTCGGGAAGCTCGGCCACCCGTGCACGTAGCCCTTCGTCGTCGAGTACGGGTGGCAGCGGTTCGAGATCACGAGAGTAGAACGGTATGGCACGTTCGATGGCGTAACGGGACAGCACATCGTCCGTGGCGATGCGAACAACCACTCGACGTGCCGCTGGAACTGCTGTACGCAGCGCCTCGAGTGCCGGCGCGGCACGGTCGGGGTCATCGCTCGAAACGAGCACGGTCAGGGTCGGAGACTCTCCGTACTCGCCGCCTTGGACCTCGATGAGCGTTGCAGATCGAACCGTTGGAAACGACCGCAGAACCGAGCGCAACACGCGCTTGAGCTGGCCTTCCGGGTCAACCGGCACATCGAAGACCAGTTGGCCGTGCCGCCCCTCGGGGCGATCGTTCGCGAGGCGGCCTGGTGTTGGGCTCATCTCGTCCTCCAGGTTCGACCCTACGCGTCGTTCAAAGGGTCAGCAATACAGGGTGCCGCTCAGGTATTTCAGGCCGGAGTCGGGTTGCAGGGTGACGACGCAGTGGCCGGGTCCGAGCTCGCGGGCGAGACGAGTGGCCGCAAGGATGCTGGCGCCACCGCTCGGCCCGGTCCAGACACCTTCGGTTCTCGCAAGTTCGCGTGCCGCAGCGAATGCGTCGTCGGTGCTGACCGCGTCGAGACGGTCGTAGCTGTCTGGAGTGATGAGCGGCGGCACGAAGCCCACACCACCACCCTCGATCATGTGACTGCCGGCTGGTCGGCCGGCGATGACGGCGGACTCGGCCGGCTCGACGATCGTGCGGATCGCGTCGGGCCAGCGTTCGCGGATCGGCCGGCACGTCCCTGTGTACGCCCCACCCACGCCCACGTAGGCGACACATCCGTGGATCTCGCCATCGATCTGTTCGACCAGTTCTCGCCCGATCTCGAGATAGCCGTCGAGTGTGTCGAGGTTGTTGAACTGATCGGTCGGGAAGGCACCATCCTGCTCCACGATCTCCGCAGCGCGGGCCTGCATCTGTGGGATCAATTCGGGATGGATGCCGTCATCACTGTGGATCAGCTCGAGTTCCGCGCCGAAGGCGCGCATCGTCCTCAGCTTTTCGTCGGCAAAGACGTTCGACGTGACGATTCGCAACGGGTACCCCTTGATGCTGCACACGAAAGCCAACGAGCTTCCAGTCGAGCCGCCGGTGTACTCCACGACGGTTTGGCCGGGTTGCAGTTCACCCCGCGCCTCAGCTCCCTCGATCATCGCCAAGGCCATCCGGTCTTTGTACGACCCGGTCGGATTGGCCGCCTCGAGCTTCACCCAGACCTCCGCGGCGTCGGGTCCGGCAAACTTCGACAGTTTCACCACCGGTGTACGACCGATCGCCGAGAGCGCGCCAGGTCGGTTGGCCATGGGGCACCGTAACACTGGCCCACGGCGGTCGTCCGATGTGCTCGACTGTGACCATGGCAATCGTTCCCGACGAGAAGGACTGGACGTGGGTCAACGAACGACCGTGCGCGGAATGTGAGTTCGACGCGTCGACCACGCGTCCCGCGTCTGTCGCGGCGTTGATCCGCACCAACATCACCGACTGGCAGCGGCTGATCGCCGATGACGAGACCACGCGTCGTCGTCCTGATGTCGCGACGTGGTCTGCGCTCGAGTACGCCTGCCACGTTCGCGACGTCTACGC
>JBBKWQ010000308.1:0-3353 GCA_037969115.1 Ilumatobacteraceae bacterium | reverse complement strand
CCGCCGAGTCCTCTGGTGGTCACGATCCAGTAGGTGGCGAGTTCATCTGCGAAGAGGTCCTGGCCCGCCGTGCGGAGCCGCAGAAACCCGCCAATCAGAACCAACGCGAGTACGCCGATCGCCGCACGGTGGTCGCGGGTGATGTGCCGCTGTCGTCCACCCGTGGCACCCGGTCGTGCGGTCAAGCGCCGTCCAGCGGGGTGGAGGTCGCCGACCGAGACGAGTCCGTTGGGGCACCGATGTCGTCGTGCGGCGTCTTTCGACTCTCGACCGGTCTCGGCGGACGCCTCGGAGCCTCGACGGCCGTGGCGGAGCGCGCTCGCCGCATGAGGGGCCGCTCGACCACGTAGAAGCTCGCCGCAGCGCAGGGCACGGTGATCGCAAGTGTGAACAGGGTCAGGGGAATGAAGCCCCGGATGCCGGCGTCGAGCAGCAGGATCATGGCGGCGTAGTGCCAGAGGAAGACGCCGTACGACACCTTGCCCAGCCAGTTCAGGCTGCGGTGACGAAGGGTTCGTCGAAAGACGCCGCCGCCGTCCGCGCCGAATACGGCCGGGAGAATGAAGAGTGCCGCGATCATTCCGAACAGCAAGTACTGAGCGACGTACCTGTCGATTGTCGTGGTCGGGTAGTTGAGCGATGGTCCTGGCTCGAGGAAGGTCATCGCCGCCCCGACGTAGAGCAACAAACCGGTGCACACGGGCACACCCGGCATACGCCGCATACCGTTCATAAACGAGTTCGCGATCGGGCGGCGGTCCAGGTGCACGGAGATGGCCGCGAGGCCGAGTCCGAGGGCGAACCACCAACCTCGGCCGATCGGGGAGAAGAACAGCCACACGTGGAGATCGCTCGTTGGTATCGAGCTCTGGATCACCACCGACAGGCCGCTGAGCACTGCTGCGCCACACAGTTCGCGACTCAAGAGGCTGGCCCGCCAATGACGGCCGAGCCACGCCATGACGACGACATACAGCGGCAGCATCATGTAGAAGAGGACTTCGATGGTGAGTGTCCATGCCACCGGAACGCCGCAGTGGAATGGGTCGACGGCACAGGTGCCGGTGGCGTCGTACACCGGGAAGCTCTGGAGGAGCCCGTAGTAGACCCACCAGTTGCCCGTGAACGCTCCCGCCATTCCCGGGACGATGGCGGTGACCGTGAGCACGGTCCAGTAGGCAGGGGCGATGCGAGCGAACCGGCGCTTCCCGTAGGCGGCGAATCGGGTACGTGACGTCCCGTTCTCGCGGGCATCGACGAACGGTCGATACAGCAGGAACGCTGACAGCACGAAGAAGAAGGGGACGCCGATGTCGAGATGAGCGAATAGGCGCCCGTACACCGGATCGTCGAGGGCATCGCCGAACGTCGCGGTGTGCACGAGCAGGATGGCGATCGCCGCGAGTCCACGGAGCGGGTCGAGCAGCGGGTATCGCTGCTTGCGACTCACACGGGCGTCCGGGTTCCGCTGCGTCACGCCGGGAGCCTATGCATCATGGCCGAGGTGTGTCGTCGGGCACCCCGGCGTCGCCGTCGGCTAACCTCCGCCAGACGTCATGGAACGTTGATCGGTGCGGCCACGCACCGTCCAGGTTGGGAGACAGCATGGTGATGTCCATCGGGCGCCGCAAGAACGATGTCCGGAAGCGCCGAACGCGGCGGGGAGTGACGGCGCTCGTCGCGCTGACGCTCCTTCTTGCATCGTGCGCCGGGAGTCTGACGACACCGGCCCAGGGAGTGTCCGAGACCAGCGCCACCGTGACCGGCCTGGTCTTCGACCCTGTGGACGCGACCGTCCCGTACTGGTTCGAGTACGGACCGACCACCGCCTATGGCGCGGAGACCCCACGGCGCTCGATCGCCATTGCCGATCGAGACAACCATCCAGTGTCGGAGCAACTCGCGGGTCTCAGCGCCGGCACCACGTTCCACTACCGAGTGTGCGTCGAGTCGCCGCTCGAGATCTGCGGCGGAGATCAGATGTTCTCGACCACGGGCGGTGCGACAGAACTGGCGATCTCCACCGAACCGGCGCTCTACCCCGAGTTCGATCTGGGGATCAGTGACTACGTGACTCGTTGCGACGACAGCCCGGTCTCCGTCGACGTGCAGGCGCCTGTGGACACCGAGATCGCCGTCGACGGGGGCCTGCCGCGCAATGGTTCCTTCGTCCAGAGCGTCCCGCTCGTTGCGGGGAGGAGCTTCGGCCTGTCTGCGACGGTCGCGGGGCAGCTGAAGAATTTTCACATCCGCTGCCTGCCCAATGACTTTCCGGGATCGACCTACAATCGAACCGGCGATCCGAGTGCGGACTTCTACGTGACGACGCCGCAGAACACGGCGACCCCGACCGGCGATGCCGCCGGAACCTACGTCGTCATCTATGACGACCACGGCGTACCTGTCTGGTGGCAGAACAAGACCGGAGCCGTCGATGCCAAGGTGCTCCCCGACGGCACGATCGCCTGGGGGATCTTCTCGACGATCGGCTCACCCGACTCGGCGTACGAGGTCCACCGCCTCGACGGCGAGTTGGTGCGGACTTGGTCGACGGTGGGTGTCCCGACCGACTTCCACGACATCCAGATCCTCCCCGACGGAAATGCGCTTCTCGGTTCGTATCCCGCGCGGCCGGGCACGCTCGACCTGTCGGCGTACGGAGGTCCCACCACCAACGGCACGCTGATCGACGGTGAGATCCAGGAGGTCACGCCCAACGGCGACGTGGTCTGGTCGTGGAACACGGAGGATCACATCGACCCCTCCGAGACGCCCGAACGCTGGCGGCCCCTGTGGGTCTATGGCCTTCCGATCGCGCTGGCGGATGGACGTCAGGGGTTCGACTATGCGCACTGGAACTCGATGCACCAGCAAGGCGATACTGTGGTCGCGTCGTTCCGGCATCTCGATGCGGTCTATGCGATCAGCAAGGCTTCGGGCGAGATCCTGTGGAAGCTCGGGGGTACGCCCACTGCCGAGTCGTTGACGGTTCTCGGTGATGCCGAGGTCAACCCGTTGGGAGGGCAGCACGATGCTCGCCTGCACCCCGACGGCACCCTGACGGTCTACGACAACAACACCAACGAGACGGCGCCGCCACGCGGCGTGAGCTACCAGATCGATGCGGTCGCCGGCACGGCGACGTTGATCGATTCCGTGAGCGACCCCAACGTGTCGACGTCTGCGTGTTGCGGGTCGGCCACGAATCTCGGCGACGGCTCGTGGGTGATGAGTTGGGGCGGCACGCCCGTGATCAGCGAGTTCGGCCCGACCGGTGAACGTCACTTCGACTTGACCTTCGAAATTCAACCCGGAGCCTTCGGGTTCTCGTACCGGGTCGCCCCGGTCTCCGC
>JBBKWQ010000307.1:0-3876 GCA_037969115.1 Ilumatobacteraceae bacterium | reverse complement strand
CCGAACACGTCCCACGAGACGAACGTCTCGTCCCAATACATCGGGAACGAGTAGGTGCCTCGTGACTCCACGAACTCGACGGCATAGCCGACATCGTCCTGCGTGCCCAACCCGATGACCTGGATCTCGTCGGCGTGATCTCGAGCGAACTGCTCGACACCGGGGGCCTCCCGGCGGCAAGTGGGTCAATGTGGCGCCCAGAACCACACCAGCACCGGTTTGTCGGCGGGCGTGGTGTTCTTCAGGTTCACCCAGCCGCCCGCACCGTTGATCTGGCGTACGGCGAGGTCGGGCAGGCCGTTCGAAACCGACTCTGCGTTCACCTCGAGTTGCGGGACCGGTCCCGGGGCCGGTTCGGGCAGCGTGACCGCGACCCCGTCGGCCCCGACGGGTGCGTCGGCGTTCCCGCCCCCGCAAGCAGTCAGAACGATTGCGCCGGCAATTATTGCGGCGAAATGGCGACATGTCATGATGCGAGTCTTCCAGCAGGCGCTGCAATCGAGCCACGTGTCGACGGAACTTCCTTGAATGTTTCTTGCCTCTCCTCTTCACACATTTTGCGTAAACTTGACGTTAACGTGACTCACGGAAACAAGCGATGCCGCCGAAGCATTGTGGACACATCAATTCGACAGTTCGACCCAGCTCGAAGGACGCCACGATGAATCAACTCACCACACACAGGAAAGACGAGGGTTTCACCCTCGTCGAAGTCCTGATCGTGATCGTGATTCTCGGCATCCTTGCCACGGTGGTGGTCGTGAGCGTTCGCGGCGTCAAGGACCGCGGCGAAGACGCACGGTGTGACTCCGACGTCCGGATTCTGCAAGTTGCCGTCGAGTCGTACTTCGCCCAGGTCGGCGGCAATCAGCTGCCACCAACCGGAGCGACCGACGACCGGTTCGAGCTCACCCTCATGGGAGCCGGCCTGGTTCGCCAGCCGTCGGAACACTTCGACCTCGATCAGGACGGTCAAGTGCTCATGGCGGTGAACTCCGCCTGCGTGATCTAGCTCGACAGTTCGAGCACCTCGGCCGCATCGAACATGCCCTGCCAGCGTGCCAGCTCGGCACCCTCGGCTGAGAACAGGACGGCGGCAGGTTGTCGGGCCACGCCGAGCTCGTTCCACGACTGGAACGTCTCGTCCCAGTACATCGGGAACGAATAGGTGGAGCGGCTGACCACGAAGTCGACTGCGTAGTCGGCATCGTCCTGCGTTCCGAGTCCGATCACTCGAACCTCATCGCGATGGCTTCGAGCGAACTGCTCGACCTCGGGGGCTTCCCGACGGCACGTGGGTCAATGCGGAGCCCAGAACCACACCAGCAGCGGTTGGGCACCCGGGAGTTCGTTCGCCAGGTTCGCCCACCCGCCGGCGCAATTGACGAGACGGACTTCGAGATCGGGGAGTGGTCCAGATCTCGACCCATCCGCAATGGCGATGTCGGGTGCCGGGCCATCGCTGGGCGAGGCGATGTCGACGGGCGAGTTGTCGATCGAGCAACCGTCGTCGGGCGTCGAAGGCGCATCTGCTGCGGCCATCGTCGTCTCGGGTTCTGTGCTCGTCGTCTCCGATCCGATCGGGGCGGTCGCACTCGTTTCCACGTCGACTGAACCGTCAGAAGCATCGCCCCCGATCGTGACCTCGGTGGACGACGGCGTCGGAGCGGTCGTTTCCACAGCCGTGGCCTCGGTTGCGTGGACCACTTCGGTCGATGCCGTCGGTGCGTCGTCCGACAGCGATGCGCTCGTCGATTCGGTGGATCCACATGCCGCCAGCATGAGACCTGCAGCGACAACGCCGAATGCCGATCGACGACAGCGAGTCATCAGTTCGACCCGTCGACGCTTTCGTCACCGCCGGTTGCGGCGGCCGCCTCCGACTCGGCCGCCAGACGCAGCACCTCGTCCTCGGGAATCTGGCCGACCCAGCCGGCGATCGGTTCACCGGCGGCCGACATGAGGACCGCCGTGGGTTGCGTCGTCACTCCGAAAACGTCCCAGGAGGCGAACGTCTCGTCCCAATACACCGGGAACGTCACCAACTCGTGGTCGATGACGAAGTCGCGTGCGATCGACGCGTCGTCCTGCGTGCCGAGACCGACGACCCGGATTTCATCACTGTGCTGTCGAGCGAACTGCTCGACGCCGGGGGCTTCCCGGTTGCAAATGCTTCACCAAGGCGCCCAGAACCACACGAGCAATGGTTTCTCGGCGGGAAGGATGTTCTTGAGGTTCTCCCAGCCGCCGTCGCCGTTGAGGCGTCGGATCGCCACGTCGGGCAGCAGGTTCGGTTCGCTCGCTGGACGGATCGGCAGACCCTCCGGCAGCGGGCCCGGTTCGGGTTGCGGCAGCGTTTCGGCGAGATCGACCGGTTCCGCGTCGGCAGTCGCGTCGGATTGCGTTGCAGGGTCGACCAACGCGTCAGCGACGGACTCGCTGTCTCCGCCCCCGCATGACGAGAGGAGCGCCGCACCCACGGCGAGCGCGGACGCGAGGCGGACCCGGCGTGTTCGCGACATTCGGACCAGTCTGGCTCGACTCATGATGCCGGAACCTGTGTTTCGAGAAACATTGGCGAAAAACGCGGTCGACCCGACGAGATCAACCCAGTATCGACGGTGCGATCGCGGTCCACACGGCGTCGTCGTCATAACCCAGCGCCCAGAGGGCCACGCCGCCCCAGCCTGCCTCGCGGGCGAGGTCGATGCGGAGCAACGCGCCTTCGGCGTCGACCCATCGAACCATCCGCGACTGAACGCACGATGTGAGCTCGTTCTCGACGACGAGCTCGTAGGTCATCGACCATTCCCCGATCGCCTCGTCGTACACCGGCGTGCCGTCGCGGCGAGCGATCAGGTCGTCGACCGAGCGGGCGTTCACGCCGGTGCGGCCCTCGGCGGTTTCCGGGCAGATGCCGGTGTACGAGATCGGCCAGTTGTAGCCGTACGTCGGAATGCCCAAAACGAGACGATCGTGGAACTCCTCCGGTACGGCCGCCGACGTGCCGGCAATCGCCTCGGACACCCACTCGAGCGGAGCGATCGGCCCGGCCTCGGCGGTCGAGAAGTCGTACGCCATGATGCGGATCCGGTCGACGTGCTCAGCGATCGCCCCATGGTCGTACACCCAATATCCCGTGTCGCCGTTCGACCCGTCGAGCAGCGGCGGGATGCTGACCGTAAGCGTCCGGCCGTCATCGTGGAGCTGTGCGCCCAACTCCTCGATGAAGGCGACCCAATCCGGGCTCGTCTCGGACCACGTCGATCGTCCATCGGAGAACGCAAAACGTTCGTAGTCGAGATCGATCCCCTCGTAGTCGCCCTCGACCGCGAACTCCAGCAGCGCATCGATGTGCGCAGCGCGCTGCTCAGTGTCGGAAAGGATCGCCGCCATCTCGCCCGCACCGAGCTCGTCACGGATCGACGGGATCACGTGCACGCCGGCATCGCGGGCGATCTGTTCGAACTCGTCGATGTCGTCGAGTGCGGCGAACTCGTCCGGAGCGATCGTGGTCGGTCCCGTCACGGAGAACCAGAATGGGGACACGTCCCGCATCGACTGCACGCGCTGGGGGAAGTCGGGGAGGACGTCGTCGAGCGTCCAGTAGGGCGCCCACACGTCGATGGGTAGGCGCTCGGCGGGCCGAGCCGACCCGCTCCGGCGCTCACCTATTGTGGCGAACGCGATCACGCCGACCGCGACCACCGAGATCAGTCCGAGCGCGAGGCCGCGTCGGCCCACCTTCAGCGGAAACTTGCGCCGCGGCACGGCCGGAGCCGCGGCTGCGGTCGCGTCGACCTCGACGTCCGCGCCTGCGTCCGACTCCGACTCAGCGTCCGCGCCCGACTCTGCGTCTGCGTCTGCGTCCGACTG
>JBBKWQ010000306.1:0-4610 GCA_037969115.1 Ilumatobacteraceae bacterium | reverse complement strand
GCGGCGTCGCCGTGGTTCGAGGATGAGGAGAGCGCGTCGGAGGTGTCGGTGCTCGAGACGCCGACGACGCCGCGGTCACCGGCGGGGAACGCCGGCGACGATGATCCGTCGTTGCCGGTCGCGGCGACGAGCACGGAGCCCTTGTCCCAGGCGTAGTCGACGGCGGCCTGCAGGGCGGCGGAGTACTGGGGCGCACTGAACGACATGAGGATGACGTCCGCGCCGTGGTCGGCTGCGTACACGACGCCGCTGATGATGTCGCTGTCCTGGCCGGAGCCGTCGGCGCCCAAGACCGTGATCGGCATGACCTTGACGCCTTGGTAGCCGACGCCGGCGACGCCGATGCCGGTGTTGGTCTCGGCGGCGACGAGGCCCGCCATGGCGGTGCCGTGGCCGTTGGTGTCGACGGTGCCGTCATCGGAGCCGATGATCGAGGTGCCGGGGACGAGGTTGCCGGCGAGGTCGGGGTGTGAGCCGTCGACCCCGGTGTCGAGGACGGCGACGACCGATGAGCCGGAGGGCGTGACGGCGTCGCGCGCCGCGTCCCATCCGATCTGCGAGAGCGACCACTGATCGGCGTACGAGGCGTCGTCGGGAGCCGATTCCACGACTCGGTTGCGGTCGACGTCGACCGTGGCGACGCGAGCGTCAGCCCGGAGGGCCTCAATCGCCGTGGAGGTCGCGCTGATCGAGTGGAGTCGGAGGGCGGGTACCGAATCCGTGTCGACCGCTCCAGCGGCTGCGATGGCTTCGAGCTGAGTCGCGGCACTCGTGCCGCCCACGAACGTCACGATGAAGTCCGTGCTGGGCTCGGTCGCTGGCGCTGGCTCCGACAGCGGAACGGTGGTCGAAGCGGCGTCGCCGGTCGGCGTGCTCTCGGGGGGCGCGCTCGTCTCGGTGACTGGTGCGGGCTCAGACGGTGGAACCGTCTCGGCGGTCGCTGGAGGCGTCGAGCCGCCGGGTTCACCCTCCGCCCAGGCGATTCCGCCCGAGGACATGACAATGGCGAACGTCGAAAGCAATGCGATACTGCGCAACAGTGTGGTCTTCATGAAACTCTCCCGCCTGGGATCACACGATGATGATCGATCGATGCGGTTCATCGACCGTTCAAACGGTACGCAAACGCACGATCTAGGGATTCCCCCACGTTGGGGAAATCGTTGCGTGCTCGAACGGCCGCTGTCCGTGAACCTTCGGTCACGGCTTCACCCCACGGGTGATGCTGAAGTCGAGGATTAGACCGCCCGCGTCCAGCCGGCTCGGCGGGCGAGGGCCACGGCTGCGAGCTGGGAGTTCACACCCAGCTTGCGGTAGATCGCCTTCTGCTGGGATCGCACCGTGCTGACCGCCACGAACTGTGTTTTGGCGATCTCGACGGGGGCGCGGCCGACCACCAGATGCTCGAGCACCGATTGCTCCCGAGCACTCAGATTGCGGAACCGCTCGAGCAGTGGGTGCTGCTGACGGTCGTGCCGCCGGAGTTCCTTGACCAGCTCGTCTCGATGGGTTGCAGGCATCCCCTGTCCAGCGGCGACGTCGCGAATGACCTGCACCAAGCGGTCGAACGGTTCGGATTTGTGGACAAAGGTGGAGGCGCCCTCTCGGATTGCCTCAGCGACCGAGTGGAGATCCTCAGAGGCAGTGAGGACGATGACCGAACTTCCCAGCGAGACCATGTCCGCGACCATTCCATGGCTCGTGCCGTGGACACCGAGGTGTAAATCGAGCAAAACGACATCGGGCCGGACGACGGTGACCTCCGCGAGCAGCGTCTCGCGTTCCAGGTCGGCCGCCACGATCACGTCGATCCCGACGTTTCGGAGCGCAACCGCGAGCGCCTGTGACAGCACATCGTGGTCTTCGACGATCATCACGTTCATCGTCTATCCATCGGTCGCGCGAGGGGGCACCATGAGCTCGACTACCGTGCCCTGGCCACGGACGGAGGTGATCGTGAGCTCGGCGTCGATCCGCTCCGCCCGCTCGCGCATGCTGGTCAGCCCGAACCCGCCCTCTCGACCCTGTTCGACGTCGAAACCGTCGCCGTCGTCGGCGATCATCAGCCACAAGCTTCCGTCGGGCGCCCCGTCGAGTTCGACCGCGATCGTGGTCGCGCCGGCGTGCTTCACGGCGTTCGCCGACGCCTCCCGCACAATCCTCGCCAACTCATGACGCAACGTGGAATCGACCTGACACCCCGGCTGGAAGCTGCACGTCACCTCGATCCCGGCCGGCACCGCAAACTGTTCGGCGGCACGTCGCAGCGCCACCTCCGGCGGCATCTCTGTCGAACCGGCCAACGCCTCGACGGCGAGGCGGGCCTCTCGCAAGGCCCGGTCGGCGGCAGCGGCAACGTTGGACATGGTCTCCTCGCCGGGCGGCCCTGCGACGCTCGACTGGGAGTGGATGAAGGACAGCTCCTGCAGCAACCCGTCGTGGAGTTCTCGGGCCATCCGTCGCCGCTCGTCCAGGACGGCGAGCGCCTCCCGATCTCGCCAGTAACGACGGATCTCCCACAACGCACCCGCCAGCCAGGCCACTGCGCCCAGCAGGCGCAGTAGATCGCCGGTGTACAGCCAGTCCGAGTAGACGGACGGGAACAGGGCGAAGTGCAGCCGAGCGAACATCTGCAGGGCGGCACCAGCGGCCATCGACTGGGCGAACACATCCGTCGGGTCGTGCCACGCCCGTCGCGTGAAGCCCCACGTCGCGATCGCGAAGAGGCCGCCCGCCACCACCTGGGTGATCACGACCACGACCGCCTTTTCCACCTGAGGTCGATCTGCCGACTCGAGCGGCAGCACAATCTTGACGCCTTCTGGGAGGTGTGCGGCGAGCAGGGCGGCTCCAGCGGCGATAACGATCATCACCGCAACCACGAAGCGAGTCAGCTGTTGCGAGACCCGTGGGGGTGCCCGACGCCCCAGCAGGAACGGCGAGGTCGCGAGGATGGCGGCACCGACGAAGCGTGCGACCATCGACCCCCACGTGGAGAAGGCCTCCGGATCCGATCCGCTCATCGCCCGGGGAATCGCGCCGAAGGTGATGCCGGCGAACGCTAGGACGAACACGGCGAGGGTCACCCCGAGATCGCCGACCGACCGGCTCGCGCGGAACCGGCCATAGGCGAGAACGCCCACGAACAGCGAGACCAGTGCGGCCGTGGTCTCGACCACGACGCGGCCCTCGGGGTTGAGGTACGCAAACTGGAACCGGCGGTCGACCGCGACGACGAGCGTCATCAGCGAGCCCAACGCGAGCGCGCCGATGAGCGGGAGCAGTTCGCTCCGGTCACCGAGTGATCGGACCGGGTCTGGCGCGATGTCACCGGGCCGCCCCCCGGCAGATGTGGTCATCGTCCACGACACTACGCCACCCGCCGAGTCTGCGGGCCGTCAGCCGAGCTGGGGCCTGAGCGAGAACTTCCTGTCCAGATGTAGAGGTGACAGTTCCGCCGTGAGGTGGGGCGGTTTTCGTGTCGTACGCGCCGGACGCTACGTCTGCCCACTGTTGGACATAGGCAATGGTCTGTCCGTCCCCGATGTCGCGAGTGAACCTGATGGCATCAGTTGAGTCGGGAATCGCGCTGGTTGGCAGATAGGTCGGGGCAAGCAGGCGTGAGCCGTTCGGGTTCACAGGCCATTCGGAGAGAGCTTCAGGACTCGACGGTGGAAGTGCAGTAGTCGTGGTGGCAACTGCGGCCGTGTTCGTTGGTGCTGCAAGGCTTGTCGTTGTAGTGGCGACTGCGGCGATGGTCGTTGACGCTGCAAGGCTCGTCGTAGTCGTCGACGATGTCGGCCGTGTCGAGGTGGTGCACTCTGCGAGTAGTTCGGTAGAGACCGTTGTGCCGGTGTCGGCGGGAGGCGTCGTGATTTCGGATTCGCCCGGATTCGCGCCGCTGCATCCTGCAATCAGCAGTGCCGTCGCGGTGAAGGCGGTGAGCGTACGGTTTGTCGGGTTTCATCATGGTCACCCGTGACCGCAGCTAGGCCAGATTGCGAAGAGTCGCAGGATCGGGCGGCGGAGGATCGCCCGCCCGCCCAACGGACACACCGTATTTCGCCGGCCATGGGCTCGCCCGGGCGGCAGCGACTTCCTAGCGATCAGCCGGACTCGCACACTTCGCCGTCGATGTCCCAGCCAGCGCAGTGGCCCGCCGCGCCACAAATCGGCCCAGTGCAGTGCCCGATATTCGCGTCGTGGCCGCGGCGTCAGACCCGTCCGAGATCCGGCAAACGCGCGCACCGTCCGTCCAGACGGCGGCGCCCATAACGCACGCTCCATAGTCCGGTCGACCGAGGCGAGTATCCCCGCACTGGACCCAACCTGCTACCACGCCCTGCCCATCCGCCTGCGCCGATAGACGACGCACGAACGCTCATCGTGGCCGGGGTGGTCGGCCCTGAACAGCGACCACACATGAGGCCGAAAAATCCTCGTGCTGACCAATCGCGGACAAGCGGCGGATTTCGGCGTTTCTAATTCTAACTGACCCGAAAAAGCCGTTGACCAGGGCCGGAGCCCTGGTCAACGTGGTGTCGAAGGGGGGACTTGAACCCCCACGCCCTAAAGGGCACTAGCCCCTCAAGCTAGCGCGTCTGCCAATT
>JBBKWQ010000305.1:0-2672 GCA_037969115.1 Ilumatobacteraceae bacterium | reverse complement strand
CCGGCGAGCGTGAGGATGCCGGCCACCAGGAAACCTCGGTTGATCGGCTTGAGTGCGTCGGTCTCGCCTTCCTTCGCCTTGACGGCGAACACACCTGCGATCGAAGCGACGACGCCGATGGCGCGTGCAGCGAGAGGGAACACCAATCCCAGAGCCGGATTGGCGTCGATCGAACGGAAGGCCGCCACGCCGAGGATGATCGACGCAACGAGCGTGACCTCGTAGCTCTCGAACAGGTCGGCCGCCATGCCGGCGCAGTCGCCGACGTTGTCGCCGACGTTGTCAGCGATGGTTGCAGGGTTACGAGGGTCGTCCTCCGGGATGCCCTCTTCGATCTTGCCGACGAGGTCGGCGCCGACGTCGGCGGCTTTGGTGAAGATGCCTCCGCCGACCCTGAGGAACAGGGCGAGCAGCGAACCGCCGAACCCGAACCCGATCAAGAGCGCTGAGCTGGTGTTCTGGAACACCATGATGATCACGGTCGCTCCGAGCAGGCCGAGTCCGACGGTGAACATGCCTGCCACGCCGCCGGTGCGGAACGCCACCTCGAGGGCCTTGGGCATCGAACCGGTCTTTGCGGCAGCAGCCGTGCGCACGTTGCCGCGCGTTGCGAGGTTCATGCCGATGAAGCCCGTGAGCCCCGACGCGCCGCATCCCAACAGGAATGCGAGCGTGCGGAACAGGCCCGACGCGACGAAGCTCAGTCCCCCCGAGCCACCGACAAAGTCGGCGGGCTTGTCGATCGCAACGGAAGTCGCGAAGACGACAATTGTGAGCGGGACGAGAATGATGCCAATCGTTCGGAACTGTCTCCGAAGGTACGTACTGGCGCCCTCCTGGATCAGGCCGGCGATCCGCTGCATCGTGGGCGTCCCGGCATCCTGCGCCATCACGCCGCGCGCCAGGCCGAAGCCGACACCGATCGCCAACAATGCTGCCGCCGCCGACAGGATGAGGACCGTCCACTCACCACTGGCGAGCACGAACTCCTGGTAGCCGCCTTCGGCGGCCAGAATCGATGAATTCACGTTGACTCCTGCTTGTGGGCTCGGCTGGTGCCGAGTCGCCTCACGGACTGCTCCGTGGCTCACGTGGATCCAGCCCCGCTGCGTGAACGGAGCGAAATGTACCAGGTCCGGGGCAGAGACTCGGTGTGTTCGAGACCAGAGTCGTTCGGCCGCTTTCCCCGGCGTGATCGCCTGATCGGCCGTCACTTCGGCCGACGAGTTCGCCGTTACGCTGGCGTCATGTCGCAACGGTCGTCCGGCTCATCTCTGGCGGATCGGCTTCGTTTGACATCTGCTGAACTCGACCAGCGTCGGCTCCAGGCCCGCTTCGTCGGAGTGGACGTGACCTCGCTCGCCGACGTCCCAGAACGCCAGCCCGTGCGGTTCGGCGGCGAGGTACGCGGCAAGCACCACGCCTCACCAGAAGGCCGTCCGCTCCTGCGCGTCGAGGTCTCAGACGGCACCGGAACGGCAGTCGCCGTCTTCACAGGACGGAATCGAATCCGCGGCTTCGATCTTGGCCGAGCGGTCGTGTTCGAAGGCGTCGGCAGACGCGAGCGCGGCCGCTTCGTCGTGCAGAATCCTGCCTACACGTTGCTGGACGGCCCAACCAACAGCTGACGAACCCCCTCTTCGGACTCGCCGGTGACGAGAACCAGCACCTCGTCGCCAGCGAGCAATCGCGTGTCTCCACGCGGAACGACCACTGAGCCGGCTCGGAGCACGGCGACCACCGACGAGTCGCGTGGAAATGCGGCGCGGGCCACTTCGACGCCGACGACCGGCGCGTCGTCACCCAATGTGACCTCGACGAGTCGCGCTGCACTGGAGAGTTGCAGGAGTCGCACGACCGAGCCAACAGACATCGCCTCCTGGACCAGTCCGGACAGGAGATGCGGCGTCGACACCGCGACGTCGATCCCCCACTCCTCGTTGAACAGCCACTCGTTGGCGGGATGGTTGACCCGTGCCAAGACCTTCGGCACGGCGAACTCTTGCTTGGCGAGCAGCGAGGCGACGAGATTGTCCTCGTCGTCCCCGGTCACGGCGACGAGCGCATCGGCCCGCTCGGGCTTTGCCTTGGCAAGGTCGGACACCTCGCATGCATCTGCGACGATCCACGTCACGCCATCGAGTCCGGGGCGGCCATCGAGCTGCTCGAACCGGTCACGATTCTGCTCGACGAGCACGACCTCGTGGCCCGAGGCGACGAGGTCGGCTGCGATGAAGGTTCCGACCTTGCCTGCGCCCACGACGATCACCCTCATCAGTGCGCCCCATTCGTCGGTGCGGCGAAGATCCGGTTGACATCATCGAGTCGGTCGGCTGCCACTGCGAGATACAGAATGTCGCCTTCCTGTACGACCAGGTCACCGGTCGGCACGATTCCTGCACCGAGTCGACGGATCACGGCGACGCGAACGCCGGCCGTCTGCTCGAGATCGCTGACCGTGCGCCCGATCGCGTGTTGCGGTGTCGCGTGCTCGACCACGCACACGCGTGCACTCGGCTCGATCCATTGGACGGCCGTGTCTTCCGGGAGCAGTCGCCGTACGGCCATCTCGGCCGAGAGTTGCGACGCTGCGACCGTCGGGATGCCGAGCCGCTCGTAGATTGCCGCTCGGCGAGGAACGAAGATGCGAGCGACGACGCGAGGCACTCGAA
>JBBKWQ010000304.1:0-13953 GCA_037969115.1 Ilumatobacteraceae bacterium | reverse complement strand
CTTCACCACCGATGTTGACCGCCATGGCAGCTCCTGGATCCCTCGGGCCGGAACCCTCGGTGTCGACCACGCGGGCCACGGCCACACGTTTGCCGTCGCTGCGCCACCGGTCGAGGTCGTCGAGCAGTTCCTTCATGACGTCAGTGTGCCAGGACGATTCGACGCACTGATGACTCTGGCGAGCTCTTCCATCGCGTCGATGGAGTGACCTTCGACGAAGACGTCGATGTGGGGGAGCGCCGCAGCCATGCCACGCGCCAACGGCGCATAGCCGGGCGTGACCTTGAGTGGGTTGACCCACACGACCTTGTGGGCGACACGGTGCAGCCGTTGCATCTGTTCGCCCAGAACGTCGGGGTCACCACGATCCCAACCATCGGAGAGGACCACCACGATCGCTCCCCGCGCCATCCCCCGCTGGCCCCACATGTCGTTGAAGGCTCGAAGTCCTTCTCCGAGGCGTGTGCCGCCGCTCCAGTCGACCACCTCGTCAGCCGCTTGCCGGATCGCGATGTCGGGGTCGCGCGAACCCAGTTGGCGCGTGATGCGCGTGAGCCGCGTGCCGACCGCGAAGGCCTCGACCTTCTGCCTTCCGACCACGGCCGCGTGCACGAAGCGCAGCAGCGCCCTCGCGTACGGCTCCATCGACCCGCTCACGTCGAGCAGCAGGACCAGCCGGCGATTTCGCTTGCTCGGCTTGCGGTAGTGGCGCCGGATCGGCTCCCCACCGGCCTTGATGGCGCTGCGAACGGTGCGACGGATGTCGGGATGACTGGTGCGCTTCCGTGATGCCGCGAGGCGGAGCGATGTGCGCGGCTCGCCGACGAGCTTCAATCGCGCCATGAGCGTATGCGCTTGGTCGAGCTCGTCGTCGTCGTAGTCGGAGAAGTCCTTGTGGCGCAGGACCTCGGCTGCACTGAATCGAAGTTGAATCGTGGGGTCTTCGGCATCATCGCCTTTGCCATCCTCGGAAGCGGCGCCGTCGTCGCCGGTGTCGATCTCGATCGTGATCTTCAACGGCTCGGGTTCGTCCTCTGTATCCAGGGCACCCATGCGCTGCTCCCAGAACACGGCAAAGGCCCGATCGAACAGCTCGTGGTCTTCGGGCCGACGGACGAGCGTGGCGCGACCTGCCCAGAACGCCACATCTCGGTTCGCCAGTCCGACGGCGTCGATCGCTTCGGTGAAACTGATCGTTGCGCTGGTCGGCACGTCGAGACCGGCACCTCGCAGCACTCGCGTGAACGCCACAGCGAGGTCGGTGATGTCGTTCGCCGGCGTGTTCAACCCGGTGTGGCCCCGCGCTCGAAGGCGTGCTTGATGACCGACGCGATGCCGTGCTGCTGGACGCGTTGATGGTCTTCTCGGTACTTCAGCACCGTGCCGAGCGTCGTGGCGACGCTGTGCTCGTCGAGCGTGGTCACGCCGAGTCGTCCGAGTGCGGTCGCCCAGTCGATCGTTTCGGCGACGCCGGGCGGTTTGTAGAGGTTGAGGTCTCGCATGCTCTCGACTGCGGCGGCGACCTGCCGAGCGAGGTCGTCGCTCACCTGTGGCACACGGAGCCGGACGATCGCGACCTCGCGTTCGAGCGAGGGGTGTTCCACCCAGTGGTAGAGACAGCGTCGTTTGAGCGCGTCATGGACGTCCCGTGTTCGATTCGACGTGAGGATCACGATGGGTGGTGTGGCTGCCCGGAACACACCGAGTTCGGGAACCGTGATCTGGAAGTCCGAGAGCACTTCGAGCAGGTATGCCTCGAACTCGTCGTCGGATCGATCGACTTCGTCGATGAGCAGCACCGGCGGTGGGCCGTCGGTGTGCCTGATGGCCCGGAGCAGTGCTCGTTTGACGAGGAATCGCTCCTGATACAGGTCGGCCTCCAACGCATCGGCCGACTTGCCGGCGGTCTCGCCGCTCGCCTCGGCGGCGCGGAGATGGAGCAGTTGCCGCGCGTAGTCCCAGTCGTACACCGCCTGAGTGGAATCGATGCCTTCGTAGCATTGGAGGCGAATCAGCTCGCCGCCGGTCCATGCGGCGAGCACTTTCGCGAGTTCGGTCTTGCCCACGCCGGCTTCGCCCTCGAGCAGCAGCGGCCGCTTGAGCTCGAGCGCCAGGAACACAGCGGTCGTCAGCCCGTCGTCGGGGAGATAGCCGTGTTGGGTGAGGGCTGCTCCGACGTCGGCTGGGGTCACCGTTGCGACGCTACCGGACCTCTGTCGCCGGGCGCATGTCCGGCCCGATCCCCGCAGCATCGAGTGCCCGTTCGATCTGCACCGTCGGGTACGGAACCGTCGGGTCCTCGGTGTGCAACGTCCAATAGAACTCGTTGATCACCTGGGCGACCGGTGCGTAGCGCCGAACGACCGTTGCGGCCGAACCGGACAACTCATCGACGTGTCGGCCCTCGGCGCACCGACGGATGTATTCGTCACGGCTTTCGACATCGTCGATCCCCGAAACGAGCCGACCGACGATCCAATCGACCAGCCGAGTGATGGTATGGCACGAGTCGTGGGTGTGGTTGAGTCCGACGAAGGTCGACTCGTCGGCGGACAGGTCGAAACGAGGAGAGGCTGCCAGGCCGAAGTCGGTGAAGACCAGCCGTCGGCCGTCGGTGAGGATGTTTCCGAAGTGGGCGTCGAAGTGGAACAGCCCGCGGCGGTTCATCGTGGGAACGTACGTGATCAGCTCGCGGTGCACCATGGTGATCGCCGAGTCGAGAGTCTCTTTGCCGAGGTCGATCTGTGCATCGAGCCACTGGTCGAGCCGGTGCGGGACATATTCGAGGAACAGCACCACGCTGGCCGTCGCTCCGGCAACCGCGGCCAATCGATCACTCACGGTCGTACTGCGCCAGAACGCTGCGGTGGCGTCGATGTCGAGGTGTTCCCCGGGAGTCGGAGCAGGTGGGAGCCCGTCGAGCACGCGCCAGTGATGGAGCAGGGGGAAACAGTCCAACTGGCGGGTGAGCACCCAGTTCGTGGTGATCGCATGAGCGGCGAACTCGCGCCACACACCGAATCCCGGCCCGCCGACGCCGTAGTGGCAATACGCCGGCAGATCGAAGATGTTGGCGGTGGACATGATGTTCTCGGATCGGCGTTCGGTCTCGGTGAGCGGTATCCGCTTGACGAACACCGGTGTGTCGTCGATGTGGAGCAGGGTCGACTCGCCGCCGATGCCCGAGCGCAGTGCGGGAGCGTCGAGAATGAGGGCGCGCAGCGCGAGGTCGCTGATGCCGGCGAGCTCGGCCAACACGTTGCGGTGGCGGAGAACCCGCGCCGGATGAGCCGAATCGTCGGGGCGCACGAGCGTCTACGAATCGAAGCCGAGGCCCACGCGGTCGAGGCCACGGAGCCAGAGGTTGCGTTTGCCGGTCTTGTCCTCCTGGTTCATCGACCAACGCGTGGCCTGAATACCGATGAATCGAAACGGCTCGGGTGGGAACGGGATCGGCTTCGACTTGACGAACTGAGTTTGCGTTGCGATCGAGCGGCGGCCGTGCAAGAGATCGAGCATGACGGATCCGCCGAATCGCGATGCGGCGACGCCGAGCCCCGTGTAGCCGAGCGCATACGAGACGCGGCCACCCATGGCGCGCCCGAAGAACACGCTGAACCGGCTGCTCGTATCGATGACGCCGCCCCAGACGTGGCTGAATCGAACGCCATCCAGCTGGGGGAAGGTCTCGAAGAAGTGTTCGCTGAGTCGTGCCCACGACTCGGGACGGCTCTCGTGTTCGGCCCTCACCTTGCCACCCCAGTAGTAGATGGCGTCGTACCCGCCCCAGAGGATCCGGTTGTCTTCGGTGAGTCGGTAGTAGTGGAACTGGTTCGCGAGGTCCGACAGACCCTGGCGGTTCTTCCAGCCGATCGAATCGAGCTGTGCAGGGGTGAGCGGCTCGGTGACCATGCAGTAGTCGTACACCGGCACGATGTAGTTGTTGAGCCGCTTCAGCACCGGCTTGAAGGCGTTGGTGCCGAGTGCGACCTTGCCCGCTCGGATGATGCCGAGCGGAGTGGTGACCTTGACGCCGAGCCCGTCCCGGTCGAGCCTGGTTGCTTTGGTGTCCTCGTAGATGCGGACGCCCAACGACTCGGCGGCCTCCTTGAGGCCCCACACGAGGCGTGCCGGGTCGACGATCGCGCACGTGTCCTTGCTCCACATGCCTCCGGTGTAGATGGGCGAGTGGATCTCCGCCTGCATCGCCTCGGCATCGAGCCATTCCACGTCGTAACCAAGGCCGACGAGATATTCGTAGTCGTCCCGGACCTCGGCGAGATACGACGGTGGATGTGTGGAATTCGCCACTTCGATCACGCCGGTTCGTTCGTAGTCGCAGTCGATGTCGTACTTCTTGATCGACGCTTCGATCTCGTTCAGGTTGCGCCGGCCGAGCTCTTCGAGGATCTCGACTTCATCGGGCCAGCGTGCTTGAGCGTTGCCGATGCCGTGGGTGAGGCTCGCGTCCATGAAACCACCGTTGCGCCCGCTCGCGGCGGAGCCCGCGGCGTGGGCGTCGATGAGCACGACGTCTCGGGACGGGTCGCGTTCCTTGGCCAGGATGGCGGTCCACAGCCCCGTGTATCCGCCACCGACCACACAGAGATCGCAATTCTCCGTCCGCACCAGCGTCGGGTTCACGTCGGGGGCGTCGGTGTCCTCGTACCAGTACGGCAACTGCTCAGCGTCAGCGATCGCATCGAGGTGTCGCTGATCGAAATCGCCCGGTTCGAGCGTCATGTCATATCACCTGCGCGGGCAGTGTACGCCGCGCAATTCGTCGCGCGACGTACACACCCCGTGCCGGACGGAGCGGGCTTGGTCAGGCCGACGCGGCTTCGAGAGCGCGTCGCGTGAGGACCTTGGCGAGGTGCGTGCGATACTCGACCGACGCATTCAGGTCGGCCTGGGGCTCGGCTTCCGCAGCTGCCTGTTCGGCGGCGTCAGCCACCGACGCTCCGCTCGCCAACGCCTCGGACACGCTGGTGGCCAGAATCGGTGTGGAGCCCATGTTGAAGAGGCCGACACCCGAGCCCGACTCGCTCCGCCATGCGGCGACGCCGACGATGGCCCAGTCCTGTGCTCGGCGATTGAACTTCTGGAAGCTCCATCCGGCACCGTTCATCTTCGGCACCCGAATCTCGGTGAGCAGTTCGTCGTCGGCGAGCACCGAGGTGAGGAACCCCTGGTAGAAGTCGCTCGCAGCGACCTCCCGCGTTCCGTTCGGACCCTGCACCACGTACGTGGCCCCGAGCGCGAGTGTGGTGGCCGGCAGGTCCGATGCCGGGTCGGCGTGGGCGAGTGAACCGCCGATGGTTCCACGGTGGCGTACCTGCGGGTCGCCGACGTGACTGGTGGCGTGGGCCAGCAGCGGCACGTGCTCGCCCAACACGGACGACGTCTCGACGTCCATGTGGCGGGTGAGGGCGCCGATGGCCACGTGGTCGCCGGCATCTCGGATGTATGACAGATCGGAGACGCGGCCGATGTCGATGAGTACCGTCGGCTGGGCGAGGCGAAGCTTCATCAGCGGCAAGAGGCTGTGCCCACCAGCCAGGAACTTCGCCTCGTCGCCGTGCTCGCCGATGAGACTGATGGCCTCCTCGGCTGAGCCGGCACGAACATAATCGAATGCTGCGGGGATCACTTCGAGCCTCCTTGGGCTTGTTGAATTGCATTCCAAACTTTGACGGGGCTGGCGGGCATGTCGATGTCGTGCACGCCCAGTCCCGACAGCGCGTCGATCACCGCGTTCATGACGGCCGGAGTTGCACCGATCGTGCCCGCTTCACCGACGCCCTTGACGCCGAGCTGGTTCGTGGGCGACGGCGTGACCGTGTGCCCCGTGGTGATGGGCGGGACGTCACTCGCTGCCGGTACGAGGTAGTCGGCAAACGTGGTCGTCTGGAGGTTGCCGTCATTGTCGTAGACGGCCTCCTCGAAGAGTGCCTGTGCCAGACCCTGGATGACGCCGCCGTGGACCTGGCCGTCGACGATCATCGGATTGACCTGCACGCCGCAGTCGTCGATGGCCACGTATTTCAGTACCTCGATCGCGCCGGTCTCGGTGTCGACCTCGACAACACACATGTGCGTGCCGAAGGGCCACGAGAAGTTCGGTGGGTCGTAGCTGACCTGCGCCTCGAGATTCGGCTCGAGTCCATCGGGCAGGTTGTGCGCCGTGAACGCCTCGAAGGCGATTGCCGCGAGCGGCATGGCCTTGTCGTTGACCTTGTCGCACGCCAACGCAACCGCGACGCCGCCGACCGGCAACGACCGGGAACCGTAGGTGTCGAGCCCGAGCGGTGCGATCGCCGTGTCGGAGTGCAAGACGTCGACGTCGTCCGGACTCACGCCGAGCTTTTCGGCGACGATCATCGACCACGATGTCTCGTGGCCCTGGCCGTGCGGGGACGTGCCGGTGACGACCTGGATCTTGCTCGTCGGCAGCACCCGCACGGTAGCGGCTTCCCAGCCGCCTGCGCCGTAGTTCAACGACGCGAGCACGCGAGACGGCGCGAGACCGCACATCTCGAAGTAGGTCGACACACCGACGCCGAGGCGCTTGGTGCTGCCGGGCACGTTCTGGGTCGCCTGCTTGGCACGCAGGTCGTCGTAGCCGACCATCTCGGCTGCGAGGGTGGCGGCACCGTCATGATCGGCCGAGTCGTAGGTGAGACCCGTCATGGCCTCGTACGGGTAGCTGGCAGTCGGAATGAAGTTGCGACGACGGAGCTCGAGCGGGTCGACACCGATCTTTCGCGCCAACGCATCCATCGAGTGCTCGATCGCGTAGGTGGCCTCGGGTCGTCCGGCGCCGCGGTACGCGTCGGTCGGGGTCATGTTGGTGAACACCGACGTACACGAGAAGTCGTACGCCTTCGGCAGGTCGTACACGCCCGCGTAGAGGAACGCGCCGAGGAGCGGCACACCCGGTGCGACGAGCTGGAGATACCCACCCATGTCGCCGATGAGACGGACCCGTATCGCTGTGAGCTTGCCGTTCGCGTCG
This sequence comes from Ilumatobacteraceae bacterium, assembly GCA_037969115.1. Classification (GTDB taxonomy): domain Bacteria; phylum Actinomycetota; class Acidimicrobiia; order Acidimicrobiales; family Ilumatobacteraceae; genus JBBKWQ01. Next base: position 6,938 of record JBBKWQ010000304.1, on the reverse strand, counting down.
GCGGCGAGCTCGATGTTCTGGATCTGCCCCCGACCGTGAATGGTGGCCATCGACGCCTCGGACCGTTCCTCGCCCCAGCGGACCGGCTTGCCGTGCTTGATGGCGAGCGCCACACACAGCAACTCCTCGGCGTACACGTTGAGCTTGCTGCCGAAACCGCCGCCGACCGATGGTGCGATCACCCGGAGTTGATGTTCGGGGATACCGAGCGTGAGTGCCGTCATGACCTTGAGGACGTGTGGCACCTGGGTGGCGGAATAGAGCGTGATGTCGCCGCCGAAGGGTTGGGGAATCGCGAGCACCGCCCGGGGTTCCATCGCTGAGGGGATGAGACGCTGCTGCACGTAGCGCTCATTCACCGTGAACGCGGCGCTGGCGAACGCGGCGTCGACATCGCCTTCGTTCTCCTCGACTTTGAGATCCCACGTGTAGCTCTTGTTCGTACCGAGCTCGTCGTGGATGACCACTCGGTCGGAGAGCGAGTCTTCGAGGTCGATGATCGCTTCGAGTGGCTCGTAGTCGACACTGATCGCCTCGATGGCGTCGCGAGCCTGGGCGTCGGAGTCGGCGAGCACGCACGCCACGCCGTCGCCCGCGTACACGGCTTTCGACACCGCCAGCGGGTAGTGCGTGGGATTCTTCATGTCGTCGGTGACGGGCCACGCGCACGGCATGGGCCCTGCCCAGGCGTCGACCAGGTCGGCTCCCGAGTATGCAGCGCGCACCCCGGGCATGGTGAGCGCGGCGCTCACGTCGACCGCGTTGATCTTGGCGTGTGCGTACGGGCTTCGGAGCACGGCCAAGTGCAGCGCACCCGCTGCCGGCAGGTCGTTGGTGAACTTGCCCTCGCCGGTGAGCAGTGCCGGATCTTCCTTGCGGAGCAACCGTGCTCCCAGCACGGCGCCGCCGGCCGTGGACGTGACGTTCTCGGTGATGGTCATGGCAGAACCCCCAGTTCTGTTGACGAGTCGACTGAACTACTTGTTGGCGCAGGCCAGCACGGACTGCACGATGTTGTGATAGCCGGTACACCGGCACAGGTTGCCCTCGAGGCCGATGCGGACATCGTGTTCGCTCGGGTTCGGGTTCTCCTTGAGCAGGCTCGTCGCGGCCATGACCATGCCGGGCGTGCAGTACCCGCACTGCAGGCCATGGTTCTCCATGAAAGCCTGCTGCATCGGATGCAGCGTGCCGTCGGCGGAGGCCATGCCCTCGATGGTGGTGATGGCGGCTCCGTCGGCCTGAACGGCCAGCAGCGTGCAGCTCTTGACCGCTTCGCCATCGAGATGGATCGAACACGCGCCGCACGAGGATGTGTCGCAGCCGATGTTGGTTCCGGTCAGTCCGACATGCTCACGGATGTACTGCACCAGCAAGGTGCGCGGCTCGACATCGTTCGTGTGCGTCACACCGTTGACGGTGACACTGATCTCCACGTTGATTCCCCTTCGTTCGTACTGGCTGTGATGGTCGTCGTGATCGGCGCCGGTGGTGTTCGCAGTGTTCGGCGCGGACACACCCGCACTCTGACACGGGTCCCCTCGGCCTGGTCGACCACGGGCAGTCACCATCATGCCTCATCTGCGCGCGTCGAAGCGACGGGGACGGTCAGGAATACTCGGGAGCGCCAATCCTCGATCCGCGACGAATGGCCCCTGGGACCGTTCTCCTGGCGGTCGAGCAATTCGTCATCGACATGATGCAGGATTCGGAGGTGTTGACCGCTGCCTCGCCCCTTGCATCCGACGTCACCGGTTGGCCGGTCGTCATTGCCTCGCTCTCGCTCGTCGCCGTCTCGATCGCATTGGCGTGGCTCATCGGTGTGCGCGTGGAGCGACAGATGATCGCTGCGTGCGCCCGGGCTGCGGTTCAACTCCTCGGCGTCGGGGTGATCTTCGTGGCCATCTTCGATTCGTCTCACGCCACTGCCGGCGCCTGGCTCTGGCTGGCGTTCATGGTCGTGGTGGCGGTCGTCGTGATCGTGCGACGTGCGCAGCACAAAATCGAACATCTCGTGCTGGTCGCGAGCACGGCGGTGCTCTGCTCGGTGGCGGCCAGCGTGCTGGTCGTCTTCGGGTTCGGCGTGTTCGAGTTCGACCCGGTTGCCCTGGTCGTCATCGCCGGCATCACGATCGGCAACGCGGTACCGTCGGCGGTGCTGGGGGTCAACCAGTCGGTGGCGACGTGCCGTGACCGGATCGGTGAGATCGAAGCGGCGCTGTCGTCCGGGTTCGACCGGCGGCAGGTGATGCGGTTCGTCGCACCTCGTGCAGCACGCAGCGGACTGATCCCTCAGATCGAGCGGACCAAGGTCGTCGGATTGATCGCGCTGCCGGGTGCGATGACCGGTCTCCTGCTCGCCGGCGTCGATCCGGTCGACGCCGTGATCGTCCAACTCTTGGTGATGTACCTCGTGCTCGGTGCCACGGCGATCTGTGTGGTCGCCGTCGTCGCCGCCGTCACATCGGCCGCGGTCACCGTCGACCTTCGGGTCGCGGATTGGGTCCGTCCCGAAAAGATGCCGACGAGGCCGTCCGTGAACTTGCGTTCGTAGACCGGGTCGGTGAGCATGCGTGCGGCGCGACGCGACGGGGCAGGCATCGATTTCCGCGGCTCGAAGGAGGCAACCGCATGAACGGGGTCAACATTCACACCGACGAACTTCCGCGCCCCGATCCCGCGACGTTGCGCGAGATCGAACAGCGCGTCCTGTGGCTCGCGACGCGAATCATCGATCACGCCAACCGGCGTGACGAGACAGACATCAAGGTCGGCGGGCACCAGGCCTCGTGCGCCTCGATGGTGTCGATCATGACCGCGTTGTGGTTCGCTCACATCGGCGGCGACGACAAGGTCGCCGTCAAGCCGCACGCCTCGCCGGTGTACCACGCCATCAAGTACCTCACCGGCGAACTCGACCGCTCTTTTCTCACGAAGCTGCGACAGCGTGGTGGTCTGCAGGCGTACCCATCGCGCACCAAGGATCCAGACGTGTCGGATTTCTCGACCGGTTCGGTCGGGCTCGGCGCCGTCGCCCCACTCTTCTCCGCGCTCACTCGGCGCTACACCGACTCTCACTTCGGACCCCAAGAGCCGGCACGGTTCATCGCGCTCGTCGGCGACGCCGAACTCGACGAGGGCAATGTGTGGGAAGCCATTGCCGATCCCGCCACTCAGGGTCTCGGCAACTTCACCATGGTCATCGACCTGAACCGCCAATCCCTCGACCGAGTCATCCCCGACATCGCCGCCACGCGCCTCAAGCGCTTCTTCGCCGACGCCGGGTGGCACGTCGCCGAAGCGAAATACGGACGCCGACTCGAGGCAGCGTTTGCGGAGACCGGCGGCGACGCGCTCGAAGCGCACATCGACGGAATGCCGAACGAGGCGTACCAGGAGCTGTTCGGCCTGGATGCGTCCGACGCTAGACGGAAGTTCCTCCTGAAAGCCGACCCGGCCGTCCAACGGTTCGCGGATGGTGTTGGTGACGGCGACCTGAAACTGCTCGTCACCGATCTCGGTGGCCATGACCTCGAATTGCTCGGCGACACCTTCCGATCGTGCGACGACGAGGTCGATCGTCCGTCGGTCGTGTTCGCGTACACCATCAAAGGACACGGCCTTCCGATGGCCGGCGATCCGATGAACCATGCGGCATTGCTCAACCCGGAGCAGATCGACACGTTCCGAGCGGCGGTCGGCCTCGACCTCGACACTGAATGGGACCGGTTCGACCCTGGCAGCGACGCCGGTCGCCTGTGCCGAAGCGTCGGCGGCGACATCAACAATTCCCCGCTTCCACCTCGTCCGACCTTGCCGATTCCTTCGTCGGCGCGCTCGGTTGTGAAGACCGGTTCGACATCGACCCAGGAGTCGTTCGGACGCGTTCTCGCCAGCCTCGCCGACGTGGCCGGAGTCGGCGAACGCATCGTCACCACGGCACCCGACGTGTCGATCTCGACCAATCTCGGTGGTTTCATCAACAAACGTGGCGTCTACTCCCATGTCATACGCGACGACCACGGGGGCGCCGATCGGCTCCTGAAGTGGGCGCCGGGTCCCGCTGGGCAACACATCGAGTTGGGGATCAGCGAGATGAACCTCTTCATGCTGCTCGGACAACTCGGGCTCAGCCACGATCACCACGGCCAACACCTCCTCCCCGTCGGCACCGTCTACGACCCGTTCGTGCTGCGCGGTCTCGATGCGTTCATCTACGGGATCTACAACGACGCGAAGTTCGTCCTCGCCGGAACCCCGGCCGGTGTCACGCTCGCTCCTGAAGGTGGCGCTCACCAATCGACGATCACCGCATCGGTCGGCGCAGAATTGCCGAACCTCACCTACTTCGAACCGGCATTCGCGACGGAGGTCGACTGGATCCTGTGCGACGCACTCGATCAAGTCGGCCGCTCCGGCGGCACGAGCAGCTATCTGCGATTGTCGACCCGGCCAATCGATCAGCAACCGTTCGCGGATGCTGCCGACCGAATGGGCGAGGAGCGTCTCCGCACGCACGTGCTCGCCGGTGGATACCGACTCGTCGAGGGTCCCGCCGACGGACGGCCCGCCGTCACGATCGTCACGACCGGAGTCATGGCACCCGAGGCGATCGCAGCCGCCCGCGATCTCGACGCCGAAGGCGTGCAGGCCAATGTGGTCCATCTCACGAGCCCCGACCGGACCTATCGAAGTTGGCGGGCGGGTTTCGTCCAGTCAGCCGCGACCGCTCGCATCGTGAGGGCGCCCAGCCACCTTCATCGGCTCATCCCGCCTGACGAGCGACGACGGCCGATCGTCAGCGTCCACGACGCCGCCAGCCACAGCCTCGCCTGGCTGGGATCAGCGCTCGGCACCCGCCAATACACGCTCGGCGTCGATCGATTCGGTGAATCCGGCACCATCGCCGACCTGCACGAACTCACCGGCATCGACACCGGCAGCATCGTCAACGCCGCTCTGATCGCCGTCACCGAAAGCGATGCGGCACTCACGGATTGACTGCTCGGCCATCAGCGGCGCAGCCGCCAGTCGGTGGCGGCTGGTTCGCCCAATGCCGCGAGTTGTCGCTCGACGAACGCTTCGCGGGCAGCGGCGCGCGGGTGCGTGAACCCGGCGCCGACCACGGTCTCGCCGGGTCCGTAGGTGACGAGTCGGCAGATACGCCGGCCGTGCTCGGAGAGTTCCTCCCAGCGCTCGTACGGCATGCAGCGCATGATGCCTTCGCTCCGGAACCACGGTGCGTAGTACTCGATGTTGGGCATCGACCGAACCTCGCGGGAGAGGTTGGGAGTGCCGCCGTGCCACGCGCGGAGGTCACGGATGATCGCTGACCCCGCAGGTACGGGGCAGAGCGTGCTGTGTTTCATCCAGCCGGGTTCGTCGGCCAGCGTCGGGATCGGTTCGACCGAACGCTGAGTGCCCGGAATCTGGCGGATCGGACCGTTCTCCCACGTGAGATCGACCATCGGGAAGTTCACGGTGATCACGGGGACAGCGAGATCCCTCGTGGTCAGGCCACCCACCGGATCATGGGGTTCGGCCCACATGTTGTCGGCGTGCAGGCCCTGGTACTCGATCGCCCCTGGCAGAGCGAGGTCGCCGCCGCCACCGCCGCACACGTAGTTCGGAGATCCGAAGATTGAGGTGAGGAGTGGGGTGGTGGTGTCGAGATCGATGAGTGCCGTCCAGGCCGGATCGTGCAGGCGATGCCGAGTCGCCGAAGTGCTGCCGAACGAGTAGCGGTGCGGAAGCCCACCCGCACCACCGCCGACCGACCCATCGGGGTCGACCGCGAGGATCTCGTCGACGACCCTGGCGGCCGCGGCCCGAATCTGTTCGAGCTGTGCCGTCGCCAGCGCGTTCGACACGACGACGAATCCGTCGCGATGGAAGAGCTCGACGGCTCGTTCCAGTTTGTCCGGTGACACGATCTCGAGCGTGCGAAGGCCGTTGTGCTCCCGCAACTCGTCGCGCAGCGCGACGACGTTCGGGTCGTCATGGGCACGGGTCCATCCCACGCAGTTCGGGTCACCGGCGACCAGATTGCGGTGCTCCGGTGTGGTTTCGATGGCGATATCGGGTTCGGGCGTGTCGAGGCCCAGCGAGTTCGTGTTGGACGCAGCGAGCGGCGGCCGGTTCGCGAACCCGTTGGGCGGCACCAGTGGGTTCCATCCGATCGCGACAGCGCTCATCTGTTTCGCCGTGTCGCTGCTAACCCAAGAGTTGGGTGATGTCGCCGATGACGAGGTAGGTGAGGAACCCCATCACGACGGTCCCGAGGACGGTGTAATGCCACCGTTTCGAGTGGTTGGCCCGCCAGAAACGCCGAATGCTCATGGTGATGGCGACGATGGCGACGACGCTGATGGGGATTGCGATAGCCGGCCCGACCCCCTTGGCAATTCCGAGTGCGGGAAGCACGAACGGAAACACGATGTACATGAGCAGGCACCGCACGGTGGCCACCATGATCGAGGTCTGGAACGCCTTCTGGGCGTCGGCACTGGTCGGCTTCGGCCCGTCGAGCGGCAGTCTGAGGAGCCGGCGCATGAACCGATCGGCCGGCGTCGTGGCATCCGGAAGCGGCGCCGGGTCACAGATCGTGTGCTCGGCCTGCCCGGCACCCAGGTCGGCGGATTCGGTACTCATCAGTCGTCCAAACGGTACGTCCGGTGAACGAGCTCGACAACGTCGTCGGGCGATTCGGCCAGTGCGACCGCACCCGATCCGAGCAACTCCTGGATCGATCCGTAACCCCACGTGACGCCGATACAGGTGATGCCGTGGTGATAGGCGCCGCGGACGTCGTGGTCGCGGTCGCCCACCATGATCACGTGCTCGCCGAGGTCGGGGTCGCCGTGGATGTCGAGCTCGCGCAGGGCGTGGTCGATCACGTCGGCCTTTGTCCGACGTTCGGACGTGAGCGTTGCGCCGGC
>JBBKWQ010000303.1:0-2555 GCA_037969115.1 Ilumatobacteraceae bacterium | reverse complement strand
GCTCACCAGCGTCACGGTGCCTCGGTACGCTCCGTTGGCTGTCGGTCGGGAATCCGGGGATGCAGCTACAGCAGGCACGGGGACGTGCCCGAACACAGAGAAGGCGAACGAAACCGATGCTCGACTCGATCCTAACGACATGCACGCCGCGGGCTGATGTGCTCGCCGGCAACACCGACGTGTCCGAGTTTGCCGCGAAGCTCGAGCAGGTCGTGTTCGACCCGGACTCGAACAAGAACTACGGCGACGCAGCCCGGTTCTTCGACCTGACATACCCGACCGAAGGCATGAAGCGGCTGTTCTCCGGCGTGCTCGGCCGGTTGTCAGGTCAAAAGGTCTCCGGGTCCGAGATCCCGGTCGTCCTGTCCCAGACCTCGTTTGGTGGCGGTAAGACCCACGGACTCATCGGCCTCTACCACCTCGCAAGAGGCGCACGACCCGGCCCGGAGTTCTTCCTCGACGGTTTCGACGACGCGAAGATCCCCGAGGGAATCCGGCTCGCTGCGGTCGTCGGCGAGTCGCTCGACCCGTCGAATGGTCTGCTGGTCAACGGTCACCACACCCGGACGCTGTGGGGGGCCGTGTGCGCTTCCCTCGGGGACGACGTCTGGGAGGCGACGAAGAAGTCCGACGAGGACAGCAACCCGCCCTCGACCGAGACTCTGCGGGCGGCACTCAAAGGGTCGAAGGCGATTGTCGTCATCGACGAACTCGCTCACCACCTTCGGGTGATCGGCGAGTCGGCCAACGACGACGTCCGTCGTCAGTCGAAGCAGGTTCCAGCGTTCTTCAAGAATCTGTTCCACCTCGCTGCGTCAGGCACTGACCTCGTCGTCGTCATCTCACTGGCAGGCGACACCGACGCGTACGCGAAGGAGACTCAGGCGGCGCAGCAGTTCCTGAGCGACGCGCTCGCTGAGGTCGGTTCCGTGACGTCCCGTCAGGCGGCGATTGTCGTCCCTGCCGACGACACCGAGATCGCTGCCATCCTCCGACGACGTCTCTTCGAGACCGTCGGCGACGACACGGTCGTCGCGGCTGTCGCTGCCGAGCACCGATCTCTGTACGAAGGTCTGGCTGCGCAGGGGAACCCGATGCCAGGCGAGGCCAACAAGGGCGCTGAGTACGAAGAACTGTTGACGCGTGCGTACCCGTTCCATCCCGAACTCATCCGAGTGCTCGACAAGCGGCTGTCCACCATCCCAAACTTCCAGCGCACCCGCGGCGCACTCCGTCTGCTGGCGATGTCTCTCCACAAGACCTGGACGGCGGGCACCACGACCAGCCCCGTACTCAACGTCGCCGACGTCGATCTGAGCAGCGATACCGTTCTCGACGAACTCACGACCAAGCTGGACCGTCCCAAGTTCAAGCAGGTCGCCCAGTCCGACGTCGCAGGCGCCGACAGCCACGCCGCCGAGGTTGATGAGCACCGCGGCGCACCGGAGCCGTTCGCCGAACGAGCGGCCGTCGACCACGTTCCTCCACTCTCTCGCCCAGGTCGCTGGCGCCGGCGCCTCAACCGGCGAAGTGCTCCTCGGCACGATCCGACCCGGCGAACAGCCCGAGCAGTACACCGAGTCGCTCGAAGCACTGATCGCATCAGCGTGGTACCTCAACACCGACGGCATTCGTTGGACCTTCCGAGTCGAGCCGAACGTCAACAAGATCATCCAGGACGAAGCTCAGAACCTGCCCGTTCCGTACGTGAACCAGGAGGTGACAGCGAAGGTCGCCCAGGCCTTCGCGTCGTCCAACGGTGTGACGCTCATTCACGACCCCGATTCGTACGCCGCAGTTGACGACATCCAGTCGTTGCAGATGGTCGTGTTCGACCATCAGGACTCCGCCGTGTACCCCGACCCCGCCGATCCGCTTCCCGCACCGTCGAAGGTCGTCGAGATGGCCACGAAGGCCGGCCAGGCAGGCAGCAATCGTCGCAACCGGAACGGGTTGGTGTTCCTGTGCCCGGACGCGGATGAGGTGGAGGCACTCAAATCGGCAGTGAAGCGATTCCTCGCCGCAGAAGCGACCGTTGACTCCGACGACCGGCAAGCCGAGCTCGGACCCGACGTGATCAAGAAGGTTCAAAAGCTGAAAGAGGAGTACGTCCTCGAAGTCCGCGTCGCGATCTCGAAGGCCTACAGCCACCTCTACTACCCCAACAACGCCAAGGTCACCGACAACCTCGGCCACGTCGCCCTGTCGCCCGCCGACAAGGGCACCGTCAAGCCGAAGCAGACCGAGGTGATCCTCTCCCAGCTCCGCGACGTCGGCAAGGTCAAAGACGGGGCAGCGGGCCCGCTGGCCTGGAACGTCATCCAGCAGAAGGTGATGGGCACCCAGCAGATGATCAGCACCGCCGACGTTTTGGGCCACTTCTGGTTCGACCCCGCCGTCGAGATCCCCGTTGACACGCTCCGGCTCGCCGAGGCAGTCAAGGCCGGGATCAAGAACGACGGCTGGGTGTACTACGACGCGTTGGCGGAGAAGCCCTACACCTCGGGCGACGCTCCGCCCGCCGTCCAGTTCGACGGCGACCGCTACCTCTACAC
>JBBKWQ010000302.1:0-3118 GCA_037969115.1 Ilumatobacteraceae bacterium | reverse complement strand
TCCAATGATTGGCGAAGGTCTTGCCCAGCGCAACCGCTTGAGCCCGCTCGTTCTCGTGATGCGGGAACCGCAGGTCCTGCCCGCCGCAGTGCAGGTCGAAGCCTTCGCCGAGCAGGTCGAGGCTCATCACCACGCACTCGCTGTGCCATCCGGGGCGGCCCTCGCCCCAGGGTGCCGGCCATGCCGGCTCGCCGGGCTTGGAGAACTTCCACAACACGAAATCCGCTGGGTGTCGCTTCTGCTCGGCCCCGACGACCTCCCGATCGCCGCCCCCGACGCGCATGTCGTCGAGGGTCTGGAATGCGAGCAGGCCGTAGTCGTCGACCGACTCGACGTCCATGTACACGCCGTCATCGGTCGTATAGGCCGAATCCTGCGCGACGAGCTGACCGATCAACTCGACCATCTCTTCCACGTACTCGGTGGCGTGTGGGACATCGGTCGGGCGCTGCACGTTGATGCCGTCCATCGCCGTGAACCACATCGCCTCGCACTTCGTCGCGATGTCGTTCCAGGGCCGGCCTTCGTCGTTGGCCCGGTTGATGATCTTGTCGTCGATGTCAGTGACGTTCGAGACGAGACGCACGTCGAGCCCCGACCACTCGAGGTAGCGCCGAAGCACGTCATACTCCAGGGTCGCTCGGCCGTGCCCAAGATGCGCAGGCCCATAGACCGTTGGCCCACACAGGTAGATGCTGACCTTGCCCGGCTCGCGAAGAGCCAGCTCACGCACAGAGCGAGTCGCAGTGTCATACAGGTGCAGCACGGCCGCAAGTGTACGAGAACGCGCCGGAGCGGATCGACGACGTTTCAGCGAGGGGGTGGTATTGAATTCGATACCATCCCGGCGTACAGTGGGTGACCATGAGATCTGGTCAACTGATCGCTCAGGCACGCCGTGCGTCGGGACTGTCGCTGCGCGAGTTGGCCGCTCGCGCGGGCACATCACATTCCGCCATCGCCGCCTACGAGCACGACCGCACATCTCCGACGTTCGCGACACTCGAACGCATCCTCACGGCGGCCGGGTTCGCGGTCGACGTCACACTCTCCCCGCGACGCGGCCGCGACGAGATCGACCGGACGGCTCGCGGCCGCGAACTGATCGAAGTGCTCGAACTCGCAGCGATGTTTCCCGCGACGCACGACCCGAAGCTCATGTTCCCTCCATTCGGCGCGGCTGCCTGACGATGTCGCTGCCCGACCGGATACTGGCGGTCCACCGATCGCTCGCATCGCACGACATGCCCCACGCATTCGGAGGCGCGCTCGCACTCGCATGGTGCACGCAGCGCGCCCGCGGCACGATCGACATCGACGTGAACGTGTTCGTCACGGCCGACCGGACCGACGCAGTCATCGCTGCCTTGCCTGACGAGGTCGCAGTGGCCGGTGGCGACCGCGCCGCGCTCCTCACCGCCGGACAGGTCCGAGTGTGGTGGGGCACGACGCCGATCGACGTCTTCCTCGACACCACCGAGTTCCATACCGCAGTCGGCACCCGCATCCGATGGGAACCCTTCGGCGGTACCGACGTGCCGTTTCTCGCATGCCGCGACCTCGCCGTGTTCAAAGCGTTCTCCGACCGAACGAAGGATTGGGCCGACCTCGAGGAGATGCACGCCGCTGGCATGCTCGACATCGAAGCGGTCTCCGGCGTCCTCGTCAATTACCTCGGAACCGACGACGAACGCATCGAACGACTTCGATCGCTGAGCCGCCTGCCGCGTCATTGAGTCTGCGATAGGTGTGTGGGAAGCCGATACGCACGCCATGCTCATGAGGTACGACACAGAAAAGACCTAGGAGGTCAACACATGGGAATTCTCGACAAGATCAAAAACATGATGAACAAGAACAAGGACAAGATCGCCGACGGCGTCGACAAGGCAACCGATGCCATCGACATGAAGTCCGGCGGCATGCACACCGACAAGCTTCAGAAGGCCGACGACGCAGCCGACAAGTTCGCCGGCAAGCCCAAGGACGTCTGAGCAATACCTCCTGCATGAGTTGTGAGTGCACCCGGTGCGCTCACAACTCATCGAAGGAGACGAACCGGCGCGTCAGGTCCGGGCGGTGGGCGGTTGGAACCGTCGGCCGATGGCTTGGGTGCCACAGACCCTTCGCGATCCGGCTGTAAAGCAACGCCGTCACTACTCCAAACCCAAAGCTCCCGTCAGCGGCGGCGTCGGTAGCCTCGGATCCTTATGACGAACATCCCCGACAAGCCGACGCTCGACGGCATCGAGGACCGCTGGGCCGCCCAGTGGGACACCGATGGCACGTACAACTTCGACGCGACGGCCGTACGGGACAACGTTTTCTCGATCGACACGCCGCCGCCGACCGTCAGCGGCTCGCTGCACGTCGGCCACGTCTTCAGCTACACCCACACCGACACCATCGCGCGGTACCAGCGGATGGCCGGCAAGTCCGTCTTCTACCCGATGGGCTGGGATGACAACGGCCTCCCCACCGAACGACGCGTCCAGGCCTATTACGGCGTCCGATGCGACCCGTCGGTGGCGTACCAGGACGGCTTCGAGCCGCCGTTCCGCGGCGACCCGCCGAAGAAGCACCAGGCCATCCCGATCTCGCGACCGAACTTCCTCGAGCTGTGCGACGAGCTCGTGGAGATCGACGAAGAGCTGTTCGAGCATCTGTTCCGACGCCTCGGCCTGTCGGTCGACTGGTCATTGAAGTACGCCACGATCGACGAGCGGTCCCGGCGGATCAGCCAGCGGGCGTTCCTCCGCAACGTCGCTCGCGGCGAGGCATACACCCAGGAAGCACCGACGCTCTGGGACATCGACTTCCGCACCGCCGTGGCCCAAGCCGAGATCGTCGACAAGAACCGACCGGGCGCCTATCACAAGATCGCGTTCGCCAAGACGTCACCGGAACCGGGCGGCACCGGCTCGATCGAGATCGACACCACGCGGCCCGAACTTCTCGCAGCCTGCGTCGCGCTCGTTGCGCACCCCGACGACGAGCGCTTCAAGCCGCACTTCGGCACCACCGTGAAGGTGCCGCTCTACGGCCAGGAGGTCGAGGTGCTCGCCCACGAACTGGCGCAGCCCGACAAAGGCACCGGCATCGCGATGATCTGCACGTT
>JBBKWQ010000301.1:0-17731 GCA_037969115.1 Ilumatobacteraceae bacterium | reverse complement strand
AAAGGTGCGAGCGCGAGCACGGCGCGTCGACGTACGGCTGGCTTGTCGGCACACGCGGCGATGATCGCCGCCAGGCCGCGTTCGTCTCCGATGGCGCCGAGCGCAGCAGCAGCTGACTCGCGAACGAGGGAATCGTCGGCCCCGCCCGTCAACTCGATCAGTCGTCGGAGAACGGGTTCGCTCACCTCCTCGCGTTCACCGGCGCACCATGCGGCCAACTCGACGACCGACGCGTCGTGATCGTCGAGTAGCAGGAGCACCAGCGACTCGGCGACGGGTTCGACGAACTGTGGCGACGCCAACAATTCGGCGGCGCGGCGCCGAACCACCACCGATGGGTCTTCGGTGGCGGCTCGCAGATGATTGATCGTGATCAGATCGAGTCGCCTCGCGGCACCCAGGGCGGCCTCCCGGACGTCGGGGTCTTCGTCGGTGAGCGCCGCCACGACGGAGCGACGATCGCCTCGATGGCCGGCGATCACCACCTCGTGTCGTGTGGTCATTGCTGCAACAGGCTGGTCAGCGAGATGACGGCCCACGCGATTGCGAACGCGACGACGACAGCCAGGACGGCGCCGGTGACCAGTGCGATGCCGCCGCTGCCCGCGGCCGCGAGGAGTCTCCGGATCGGCCCGGCGCGATGGTAGGTGGGCGTGTCCTGCTGTTCGACCGGAATCGGACGTGATGACCTGAACGCGGCGGCGCGTGGTGCTTTGAGCTGGGCTCTGGCAGGCTTACGCCAGCCCACCAAGAGAAGCGCGACGATGGCCAACCCGGCGATCAATGCTGTGCGGGCTGTGAGAGATTCAACGGAAAGTGCGAGTGTGACCGACACGGAACCCCCAACGTTAGTGGCCGAGGACCCCGCTCGGCCGCCGAGCGCGGCAGTGGAGTCTGCGCCGGCGAAGGCGTTCCGGATCGTTCCGCCGGGCATCGCGGCCCGGAACACACGGCAGTCGTGGTGGGGATACGCGCTCGCCGTCGTTTCGCTCACGACGCTCGGTCTCATCGGCATTACGTCGGCGCTGCCGGCCGGGCTCGTCGCTGAGCAGTCGTTGCCGGCCGATGTGGAACTACGGGCCGACTTCGATCCGGACCCGACCCCGTATGCGCGGACACCTGCGTCGGCACAATCGGTGGCCGACCGGATCGTGTTCGGCGATCTCTCGACGGTGCTCGCCGATGTCGAGGTGAACCAGTATCCACCGGCGGGCGAGATCTTCTTCGTCACGGTGACCGAACCGGAACAGTCGGTGTTGTCGTGGCTCGTGGGCAACGAGGAACCGGCAGTTCAGTTCCTCACCGACGAGCAGAAGTTCGGCGTACAGACACCGCAGCAACGCCGCGTGTTCGCGCTCGAATCGATGCGCACATCGGAACAGGTGGCTCAGTTCGTCGCGCTGCGGCGTGTGGGCTACGACGTGGCGATCAAGCCGGGCGAGGTGCTCATCCAGCAGATGGTCTGCCTCGAGGCAAACGAGCAGGGAACCGATTGTGCCGTGTTCGCGCCGTCCGACGAGTTCCTCGATCCGGGTGACCGGCTGCTCGAGGTCGACGGAGTCCAGCTCGACACGGTCGACGACCTGACCCGGGCGCTGAAGGGCAAGCAGGCCGGCGAGGAAGTCGACGTGCTGCTCGACCGACCGGAGGTGGGTGAGCTCGAGGTGACGATCGAGCTCACAACGTCGCCGACCGAACCCGAGCGAGCCATCGTCGGATTCGTGCCGTTCGACACGAGCGTGGTCGAGCTGCCGTTCGAGCTCGACATCGATACCGGGTCGATTGGCGGTCCGTCGGCCGGTGCGGCCTTCACGCTCACGCTCATCGACGAGCTCACCGAGGGTGAGATGACCGGCGGCCAGAAGATCGCGGTCACGGGCACGATCGAGCTCGACGGAACGATCGGGTCGATCGGTGGACTACGCCAGAAGGCCTCGGCAGTGGAGCAGGCAGGTGTCGACGTGTTTCTCGTGCCTGCTGACCAGGGCGAGGCCGACATCGAGATTGCGAGAATTGCGTCGCACGGCAACGTCGAGATCATCCCGGTCGCCGACATCGACGAAGCGCTCGATGTACTCGAGCGGCTCGGTGGCGACCCGGTCGAGGTGATCTCGACCGGCTGACCGGGCGCGGTGGGTGGCGTCTGGGCCACACATTGTTGGTGTCGCAGGTTGATTGCCACCATTGGAGCGTCCGACTTGCGTACGCTCTTCGATTATGGCCGTGTCGTTCTCGCGCCCGGATCCGACGTCACCCCTGTCGGTTGCCGAGGCTTCATTTTCCACCGCTCGGCGGGGCTTCGACCAAGACGAGGTTCGAGGTCTTCTCGAGGCCGTCGCCGCCGAGCTCAGTCGGCTGAAAGATCGCGAAGATCTCCTCGAGCGCGAGTTGCGCGAGATCCAAGATCGGCTCCCTGGCGGTGCCGAGGAGCTCGACGAAGAGACGGTGAGCCGCCTGCTCGGCGAGGAGACGCTTCGAGTGCTCCAGACGGCTCGCGAGTCGGCATCGCAGATTCGAGTGCGCGCCGAAGAGAGTGCCGCCCAGATTCTGCGCGATGCCAACGAGGAGGCGAATCGCCTGCGTGAGCACGCGGAGACGGACGTGTCGCGGAAGCGCTCCGACGCAACCGCTGATGCCGAGGACGAGATCGCCCATGCCAAGCAGCAGGGTCGTGAGATGGTGAACGAAGCCCGCGCGTATCGCGAGCGGGTGCTGTCCGAGTTGGCCCGCCGTCGCGAGTTGGCCCGCGAGCAGATCGAGCAGCTCGTCCACGGGCGCGATCGGCTGTTGCAGGTGTTCGAACGCGCACGGTTGGTGGCCGTCGACGTGGTTGCCGAGCTCGAACCGCTGGGTGAGCCCGACGAGTACGTCGACCTGTCACCCACGACGGGCCCGGTCCCGATGATGGTGCCGTCGTCGAAGCTCGGCGACAAGCACGCGGGTCCACGTGTCGACGACGAAACGCTCGGCATCAACGCCCTCGAAGAGCAGCCCACGGCCAAGCGTGGCGCGATCTTCGATCATCAGCTCGACGACGTCGTGGTCGCTGCCGGCGCGGTCCCCTCGCCGTCCGTCCAGTCCGATGTCGTCGATCCGGAATCCGAGACCGTCACGCCCACCCAGGTCGCCGAGGACGAATCCGCCGTGGAGCCGGTTGCCGACGAGGCGACCGTCGGCGATGCACCAGACGCCGAAGACGACTCCGACACCGACGCCGCTGTCCAATCCGCAGGTGAGCTCGACGACGATGCCGCCGAAGCGACATCGTCCGAAGCCGAGGCGCCGGCTCCGAGCAACGTCGTGATGTTCCCTGATCGATCGGTGCCGTCCGAGCACGGTGAGCACGCCGAGGAGGGCGACATCGACGGGCTGTTCGAACGCCTGCGCGCCGGCCTGTCACAGGACGAAGCGACCGGCGCTGAACCCGGCGAGGCTCCATCGACCCACGAATCGGAACCCGTCGCCGAACCAGCCGGCGGATCAGGCGCCGATGACGGCGCCGACACCGACGACAGCGACGACAGCGACGCCGCTCCCACGGTCTTCGATCGTCGTGACGAGGCACTCACGCCGCTGATCGTCACCGGCGCGCGCAAGCTCAAGCGAGTCCTCGCCGACGAGCAGAACGACGTGCTCGACGCGCTTCGTCAGAACGAGGCGATCACCGAGCTCGGTGAAGTACTCCCCGAACTCGACGAACAGGCGCAGCGCTACGTCGATGCGATTCACGACGAACTGCTCGACGCGGCGGTTGCCGGAGGGCTCACCTTGTCGAGGTCGAAGGCAGCGACGCTGCGCAAAGCGATGAAGTCGAACAGCTCGCTCGACGCCGCCAGCCAGGCGATCGTGCGCGATCTGATCCGCCCACTCCGCGAGCGGCTCGATCGTTCGGTGTCCGAAGGGTCCGGCGACAACGACGACATCACCAAGCGGGTTCGATCGGTGTATCGCGAGTGGAAGACCCAGCACATCGACGACCAACTCGACGATGCATTCCGGCTCGCATACGGCGGCGGCGCACTCGCTGCTGCCAAGCCGGGCACGCCGCTGTGTTGGTCGGTCGACCCGAACGGCCCGGCGTGTCCCGATGCGGAAGACAACGCGCTCGCCGGTGCAGTACCTGCGGGCGAGGGGTTTCCGACGGGTCATGTTTCGGCACCCGCACACGCCGGATGCCGATGCGTTCTCGTCGCTGACGAGCGGTAGCCTCGCTGCTACATGCGGAGCGCTTCCAACCTTTCACGCAGCAGCCTGTTGAGTCGGTTCTCCGGTCGAGGCGTACTCATTGGACTCGGCCTCCTGTTCTTGGTGGTCGTGGTCTTCGGCAGGGCGATCGCCCGTTTTTACGTCGACGCGCTCTGGTATCAGGGCGTCGGTCGCAGTGACGTGTTCTGGGGTGTGCTCTGGGCGAAGGTCCTGCTGTTCGTCGTGTTCTTCGCGGTGTTCGTGGGATTGGCGGTACTCAACCTGTACCTGGCCGACCGATCGGCCCCGACGTCGTTCCCCGCCAACGTGCATCCGTACGTCGAGCGTTTCCACGAGATCTTCGGGCATCGGCTCAGGTTGGTTCGATACGGCACGGCCGTGCTGTTCGCATTCATGCTGGCGATGCCGGCCGTGCAGCATTGGCAGGACTGGCTGCTCTTCCGCAACAGCACTTCGTTCGGGATTGCCGATCAACAGTTCGATGCCGACGTCAGTTTCTACGTGTTCGAGCTGCCGTTCATCAGCTTCGCGGTCGACTGGCTGTTCGCTGCCATGATCGTCGTCCTCCTGCTCACCATCGGAGCACACCTCCTGAACGGTGGTGTGATGTTCACGTCCACCACTCCGACGGTGCGATCGGCAACCAAGGTGCACCTCGCCGTGTTGCTGTCGGTACTCGCCGCGGTGAAGGCGGCCGACTATTGGCTGACCCGGTACGAGGTCACCAACGAGCGGCGTGGCTTCGTGCAGGGCGCCACCTACGCGGTCGTGAAGGCGCAGCTTCCGGCATTGATGTTGCTCGTGCTCGTGGCGTTGCTCACGTCCGGGCTGTATCTGTCCACCATCAAGACGGGGCGTTGGCGCTATCCGATCGTGGCGTCGGGGCTGTGGATGGTCGTCCTGATCGTCGGCGGTCTGGTGTATCCCGCGATCGTGCAGTCGCTCGTTGTGAAGCCGAACCAGGCCGAGCGCGAACTGCCCTACATCGCACGCAACGTCGACGCGACCCGGCTGGCGATGGGTATCGACAACGTCACGGCCGTGCCAGTCGAATTCGGCCGTCTCACCCGGTCCGAGGTCGAGGGCGACCTCGGACCGTTGCAGAACGTTCGTCTGCTGAACCCGACCGAGATGAAGTCGCGCTTCGTGTTCGACCGCGGCCGCGTCGCCGGTCTCACGATCGACGACCTCGACGTCGACCGCTATGACCTCGGCAATGACGAAGAGCAGGTCGTCATCGCCGCCCGCGAGCTCGACATCGACAAGGCACCGAACCAGTCGTGGCAGGGTCGGCATCTGGTCAACACCCGTGGGTGCGGTCTGGTGCTCGCACCGGTCAGCCAGGTCACCACGTCCGACCGTCCGGCGTATCAAGACCTCGGAGTCGATCGACCCGAGCTGTACTTCAGTCCCACCATGTCGGGGTATGCGATCGCGCGCACTGACGCGACGGAGAGCACCTGCGGCGCAGACGGTCAATACGAGGGCACGTCGGGTGTTCCGATGTCGTCGTTCCTGCGCCGCTCGGCGGTGGCGCTCGCGTTCCTCGACTACAACGTCGTCGGTTCCGGGTCGATCAACAGTGATTCGCAGCTGCTCTGGGTCCGCGACGTTCGCGACCGTGTCGAGAAGCTCGCCCCGTTCCTGTCGTACGACGGCGATCCGTACCCGGTCGCTGTCGATGGCACCGTGCAGTGGGTGATCGACGGTTACACCTCCACCACGAGGTACCCGTATGCGCAACGGCTCGGCAGTATCCAGCTCACGTCGAACTCGGGCCTGTCGGGAAGCGACAACTACGTCCGGAACTCGGTGAAGGCTGTCGTCGACGCCTACACGGGCGACGTCACGTTCTACGTCATGGACCCGGACGACCCGATCCTGCTCACGTGGCAGTCGGCGTTCCCCGACCTGTTCACGCCGCTCACCGAGATGCCGGACGAGTTGCGCGATCACCTCCGATATCCGGAAGACCTGTTCCGGGTGCAGACCGAGCTGTACTCGAAGTATCAGATCGCTGCTGCGGACTTCTTCGAACGCAAGGGGGCCTGGTCGGTCGCCCAGGCCCCGTCCGACGGCCCTCGCGCGGCGCAGTCCACCGTCGGCACGTCACTCGATCCCGATGCAGTAGCCACCGAGTTCGCATCCGAGTCGAACGTTGCGCGGTTCGTGCCGTACTACACGTTGTTCCGCAATCCCGACACCGGTGTCGACGAGTTCGTGTTGCTCCGCCCGTTCGTGCCGTTCTCCACGAACGACGCGAGAACCGAGCTGCAGGCGTACATGACTGCGTCGAGCGACCCCGATTCGTACGGCTCGCTCACGTCGTACGAGGTACAGGGAACCGATCTGCCCGATGGGCCGTTGCGCGTCACCAGCCAGGCCGAATCGGAACCGAACCTGTCGCAGCGCATCTCCTTCGACGACAACGTCGAGTCGGGGTCCGAGGTTCGCTTCGGCGATCTCCAGATCGTTCCGGTGGCCGACGGGCTGGTCTATGTGCGCCCGTACTACGTGTTGGTCGAGGGTGTGACGGAATATCGCTTCGTCATCGTGTCGCACAACCAGAACTCGGCGTTCGGCGAAACCCTGCAGATCGCGCTCGCCAAGTTGTTCCCCGGTTTCGATGTCGATGTCGGTGACCGCATCGTCGTCGACGCAGACGACCCCGGTCTCGACGAGCTCGGCGACTCCGACCCGCCCGTGGAAGCCACCACCAACACTGTGGCCGAGCGGCCCCCGCTCGCCGACGATGCCGATCCGGTGGCGGTGCTGGCGGAAGTCGAGAACCTCTTCGACGAGGCCGATGCGCTCCTCAGCAATGGTGACCTCGCGGGTTACGAGGCGAAGCTCGACGAGGCACGGGCGCTCATCGAGCAGGCGCTTGCGGGCGTCGGCGGCTGACTCCTACGAAACGGATGGTCGACCTGGGTGACGCAGCCGTTCGGCCAGGTCGGCCAGTTCTTCCCTGAACGCGATCTGGTACCGGGCCTGCTCCTGGGCGAGACGAGTTTGTGCATCGCTCAGCGCGGCGACCTGTTCGTCGGAGAGCGGCGTTGCACCCTCCGGCCGATCGCCGAGACCGTCGAGCTCGGCACCGAGTTCTGACACCTGGTTGGCGAGCTCGACCGAGACGGTGGTGATGCGGTGATCGACTGCGTCGAGCCGTTCGAGCACGTTCAGGTCGAGTGAGTTCACGCGTTCGGCGAGTTCCTCGACCTGGGCACGGAGGTCGGTGAGTTCAGCGTGGTCGTCGTGGTCTTCATCGAACGGGGCCGGCGCCGGCATCGTCGGTGCGGGAGGCGCTGGTGGTGGTTCGGTCGGTGGCGGGCCCACCGGCGTGTTCAGCCTCGTGTTCAAGGTGTTGACCTGGTCGATCAAAACCGACTCGGCCGACTCGACGGCATCAGCACGGTCGGACAGTCGCTTGATGCGGGCGCGGAGTTCGTCGACCTCGGCAGGCTCGATCGAGGGAGCGGGCGGGACTTCGACGATCGCCGGAACGGTGTCGAGTCGGGTGCTGATCTGCTGCACCTGGCTCCCGAGTTCGGCCTTGGCCGCGTCGGCCTCGTCGAGGCGTTGTCGCATGGTCGCCATCTCGTTCTTCAGAGCGGCGAGTTCGGCGTCGGATCGCTTCTTGAACAGTCCCATAGATCTGACGTCACCGTACCGGACTACGTTTCGTCAGATGGGAGATACGCAGCACAAGATCCACCTCGACGAATCCGAGATGCCCACCACGTGGTACAACGTCATCCCGGATCTGCCTTCGCCACCGCCTCCTCCGCTGCATCCAGGCACGCGCGAGCCGGTCGGGCCCGACGATCTGGCGCCGTTGTTCCCGATGGCGCTGATCGAGCAGGAAGTCACGATGGATCGCCATGTCGAGATTCCCGGCGAGGTGCTCGACGTGTATCGCCTGTGGCGACCCAGCCCGCTGTTCCGGGCGACTCGGCTCGAGAAGGAACTCGGCACGCCGGCGCGCATCTACTACAAGTACGAGGGTGTGAGCCCGGCAGGCTCGCACAAGCCGAACACGTCGGTTCCGCAGGCGTACTACAACCATGCCGAGGGCATCACGAAGCTCACCACCGAGACTGGTGCGGGCCAGTGGGGGAGCGCGCTCGCGTTCGCCACCGCGCAGTACGGGATGGAGTGCGAGGTGTGGCAGGTGGCGGCGTCCTATCGCACGAAGCCGTACCGCCGCACGATGATGGAGGTGTGGGGCGCCACGGTGCACCCGAGTCCGTCAGAGCTCACCGACTTCGGGCGCAGCCTGCTCGCCGACGACCCCGATCACCCGGGCTCGCTCGGCATCGCGATCTCCGAGGCGGTGGCCATGGCGGTGGCCGATCCCAACGTGCGGTACGCGCTGGGATCGGTTCTCAACCACGTATTGCTGCATCAGACGATCATCGGCGAGGAGGCGTTGCTCCAGCTCGCCAAGGTCGGCGAGCAGCCCGACGTGCTCGTGGGTTGCACCGGTGGCGGTTCGAATTTCGGGGGTCTGGCATTCCCGTTCCTGCGTGAGAAGCTGGCCGGAAAGATGAACCCGACGATCCGATGCGTCGAACCGGCGGCGTGTCCCAGCCTCACGAAGGGCGAGTACCGCTACGACTTCGGCGACACGGCCGGGATGACGCCGTTGCTGAAGATGCACACACTCGGGCACGGCTTCATTCCCGAGCCGATCCATGCCGGTGGTCTGCGCTATCACGGCATGAGTCCGCTGGTGTCACATGTCTACGAGCTGGGTCTGGCCGAGGCGATTGCGATTCCGCAGCTCGAGTGTTTCGCGGGCGCGCTCACGTTTGCTCGTACCGAGGGCATCGTTCCGGCTCCCGAGCCGACGCATGCGATCGCGGCAGCGATCCGTGAGGCGCTCGCGTGCAAGGAGTCCGGTGAGGAGAAGGTGATCCTGACGGCGCTGTGCGGACACGGTCACCTCGATCTGTCGAGCTACGAGAAGTATCTCTCGGGTGAGATGGTCGACTATGACCTGCCGCAGGAGCAGATCGACGCGGCGATGGCAGAGGTGCCGGTCATCGCCTGAGCCCGGGTGGGTCGTCCCGACGACGACTCAGCGGTATTCGTCGACCAGGTCGGGTAGTGGATCGCGGGTGTAGTTCATAAAGAGGGTGTGTCGGCACGAGCCCGACGAGTTGCGGGTGCTAGTGATGCGTCCATGGAGATCGGTGCAGTCATCCCCCACAACGAGATCGGCAGTGATCCTGGTGCGATCAGGGCGTTCGCCCAGGGTGTCGAAGAACTCGGGCTGACGCATCTGCTCATCTACGACCACGTCATGGGTGTCGACCGGAATCGGCCCGGTGGGTTCGAGGGTCCCTACGACAGCAACACCGCGTTCCACGAGCCCCTCGTGCTCTACGGCTTTCTCGCCGCAGTGACGCAGCGGGTCGATCTGGTCACCGCTGTGATGATCCTTCCCCAGCGGCAGGCGGTGCTCGCCGCCAAGCAATCTGCCGAGGTGGCGATCCTGTCGAACAACCGGTTCAAGATGGGCGTGGGCGTGGGCTGGAACACCGTCGAGTACGACGGTCTCAACGAGGACTTCCACACCCGAGGTCGGCGTCAGGCAGAGCAGGTCGAGCTGATGCGACGACTGTGGTCGGAGGACGTCTTCTCCTTCGACGGCGAGTTCCACCGGTTCGAGCATGCGAGCATCCTGCCTCGCCCCTCACGGCCGATTCCGGTGATGTTCGGCGGTTCGGCGCCGGCCCTGCTCGAACGATGTGCCCGGATGGGCGACGGATGGATTCCGCTCGGCAAACCTGACGAGAAGTCGGCCGCACGTCTGGGTGAGATTCGCCGTATCCGCGAGTCGCTCGGCATGTCGATGGAGGGTTTCGAGGTACAGGCCCAGGCGCAGTACGCGCGTGGCAATCCGGAGCGATGGCGCGATCACGCAGAAGCGTGGCGAACCATCGGCGCGACGCACATCGCCATTGCCACGCACAACGCCGGCGACACCGATGTCGATGGCCATCTCGGACGAATCGCGGAGTATCGGGCCGCGCTCTCGCAGTAGTCACGCCACTGTCGGATACCGCCTGCTCAGCGTCGGCCCCCGTCGACGAGGAACTGCTGGGCCGTGCACGCTGCGCCGTCGTCGGCGGCGAGGAACAAGACCATCTGGGCGAACTCGTCCGGGTAGATCCTCCGTTTGATCGCCTGGTCGCGCAACGTGCCCGCCTCGCCGTCCTCGCTCCACCACTTGGTCAGCTGACGCTCGGTGGCCACCCAACCGGGCAGGACCGTATTGACTCGTACGTTGTCGGGGCCGAAGGTCCGAGCCAGGGTGCGGGTGATTCCCTCGACGCCGGACTTGGCGATGGCGTAGCCGGGGAAGAAGTCCTCCTGCATCATGTAGCTGCTCGATCCGATGTTGATGATCGAGCCGTTCTGCGCTTCGATCATGCCGGGGGCGGCGGCTTGGATCGTGAAGAAGTAGTGGCGCAGGTTGGTGTTCAACCGGTCGTCCCAGTACTCGGGTGTCATCTCCTGCCAGGTGTGGCGGTCATCGCTGGCTGCGTTGTTGACGAGCACCGTGAGGCCACCGAGGTCGGCTTGCGCCTGGCGAACTGCGGCCTGTGTCGCTTCGATGTCGACCAGATCGACCTCGTAGAACCGCGGCACGTGGCGAGGGTCGAGCGTTGCGCATCGCTCGACGGTTTCCGCTCCCCTGACTGCGTTGATGTCGGCGAAACCGACCTTGCTGCCCTGCCGAACGAACTGTTCGACGATGCCGGCGCCGATGCCGTCGGCGCCACCGGTCACGAGCACGGTGCGGTCGACGAGCGACGGGTAGGCGGCGTATCGGTGAGATTCGGTTCTGGTCATGATTGCTCCGTCAGGTGTGGTCGTGAAAGTAGAGCCGGTCGGGGTTGTCGACGAGGATCTGTTGGCGGGTTGCAGGATCGGGAACCCATCGCTCGAATTGCTCGGCGAGGGTGCTCGGTGCGGGTTGCGTATTCTGCCCAGGATGGGGCCAGTTCGTGGCCCAGAGCAAACGCTGCGGCACCTGGGTGACGAGCGTCTCGATGAGCGGATCGAGGTCGCCGTGGTCGTCGGCGAGATTCGAGATGGGAAGTGTCGACGACTCGTAGGGGGCGGACAGCTTCACCCAGGTCCGTCCCGTATCGACCAGCGCGAGCAACGCGCGGAAGCTCGGGTCGTCGGTGCCGACGGGTGGCATGAAGCGTCCGATGTGGTCGATCACGAGGTCCACGGGCAGCTGTGTGAGTTGCTCGAATCGAGCGGCGAGTTCTCTGCCGTTGAGCTGGAGTTGGATGTGCCAGCCGTACGGGGCGATTCGCGCGGCAACCGGCTCCAGCATGTCCCAGCCGATCGCGCCGCCGGGCAACATGTGGAAGCGCGCACCGCGTACGCCGAGACTGGTGAGCCGGTGCAGTTCGTCGTCGGTCGTGGAGGTGTCGACCACCATCACGCCGCGGGCGGCGTCGCCGAACTCCGCCATGGCGGCGAGTTGACAACGGTTGTCGAGGCCGTAGGTCGTGGGTTGCACGATCACGACGCGGTCGAGTTGGAGCTGCTGCTGGATGTGCCGGTACTCGTCGGTGGTGGCGTCGGGTGGCAGGAGTTTCGCGGTGGGGGCCACGTCGTACCGACTGTCGTAGAAGTGCAGATGTGTGTCGCATGCTCCGTTCATCGCGACCAGAACTGTCGAAGTCGGTGCGCATGCTCAGGGTTGACGACGCGTGGTGGCATGTGGCCGTCGAGCATCGCAGCGACCTGTTCGACGCTGCTCAGCGCCTGAGCGTCGGCGTTCTGCGGTGTGAGTCCGCCGAGGTGTGGTGTGGCGACCACCCGCGGGTTGCAGGCCAAAGCGGGTGACGGGCGCTGGTCTGTGGCACGGCCGACATCGATACCGAGTGCACCCAGGCGTCCCGACTCGAGTGCGTCGAGCACCGCTTCCTCGTCGAGCAGTTCGCCACGGGACACGTTGATCAGGATGGCGCCAGGTTTCATCGCAGCGAGTTCGGGCGAACCGATCAGGTTCTCGGTCTCCGGAGTCGCCTGGGCGAGCGGGAAGATCGCATCGGAGCGCGAGAGCAGGTCCGGGAGGCCGCAGCGGGTAGCCGGAGCTGCAACATGGTCGACGAACGGGTCGTGGACGAGCACCTCGAGACCGACCGCGACGAGCAGATCGGCCAGGTACGAACCGATCGCGCCATATCCGATGATGCCGGCCGTCAATCCGCGCAATTGCTGGCCCGGGCGCTGCGGCGGTTCGTGGCCGCTTCGGTAGTCGATGGTGGAAGCGGCGATGTTGCGGGCGGTGTCGAGGAGTAGCCCGAGGGCCAGCTCAGCGGTGGAGGGCACGAAACTCTTGTCGGCGCGGGCAACGGCGACCCCGTTGGTGCTCGCGGCGTCGACATCGATCGTGCTGATGTCGACGGCGCAGCGGAGGAACGCGACGAGTTCGGGCAACTCGAACAGTCGTGGTTCTCCCGGCGTGGCCCGGTGGGCGACGATGACGTCGACTCCGGCCGCTGCCTCCATCAGTTCGGGCGTCGTGAGGTCACGATCGAGCGGGTTCAGGACGACGTCGGCGATTGCTCGGAGCTCGGGCAGCGCTCGGCCGTAGTACGCGGCGAGATCCTCGGGATTGTGTGTGACGAACACCTTCACGATGGGCACCCTGTCACGAACGGTCAGTCACCCGCTCGCTTGTAGCTGAGGCGGAGCTTCGTGCGGAACGCGATGATCTGGCCGTCCTCGATCAGCACGTCCATCTCGGTCACTTCGGCGACGCGTAGATCCTCGTAGGTCTTGCTGGCTTCGGTGACGGCGTTCTGTGCCGCCATCTCCCATGATTCGCTGCTCGAGCCGATCAGCTCGACGACGGCGTAGACACTTCCGCTCATGGTGTTCCTCCTGGTGATGGTGTGGGCAGGTATTTCGTGGACAGTGCGATCTCCACGCCGAAGCGGAACTCGCCGGTCGGTGAGAGCCGACACTCCAGGGCGCGCACCTCGGCGACTCGGGCATCGTCGTACCGGGTGCTCGCCGCGGCGACCGCGCGGTCGATGGCGTGGCGCCAGTTGAGCCCGTCCGATCGGTGGTACGACACGCGGTAGACGGCTTCGCTGCCGCCGCGAATGAGCGGTGGACGGTGCGAGGCGAAGTCGTTCGAGCGCGTCTGGTCGGTCAATGCCGCGATCGCGGCCATGACGTCGTTCACCATGTGCTGGCGCCGCTTGCGGCTGTTGCCGGCCTGGTAGTCCTGCGGTCGGATCGGTGCGCCGAAGCGGACGCGCACCGGTCCGCGGAACGGGCGCGGCACCGCCCGGCCGATGGGTTGGACTCGCTGCGTCCCGATCAGCCCGATCGGGATGATCGGCGCTCCCGTGGTGAGCGCGAGTTGCGCGACTCCGCTCTGACCGCGGTGCAGGAATCCGTCGCGCGAGCGGGTGCCTTCCGGGTAGATGCCGACGAGCTTGCCCTCGTTCAAGAGTTCGGCGGCGGTGGCGAGCGCGGCGACCGATGCTTTCGCGACGTCGCGTTTGATGGGCACCATTCCCACAGCGGGGAAGAGGAACTTCGTCGTCCAGCTGTTCATGTACTCGGCCTTGCCGAGGAAGATCACGGGCCGGGGCGCGGTGCCCATGATGAGCGGCGTGTCGAAGAACGATCGGTGGTTGGCGCTCAGGATTGCCGGCCCGTCGTGCGGCACGTTCGCGAGCCCCTCGATTCGGGCTCGGAACAGGACTTTGAACGCGGGTTTCGCGACAGCTCGTGCCGGACGCGAGAGCGCACCGACGCGGGGTTGGTCGTCGGTGCCGAATGCGCGGACCCGGAGGCCGTGCATCGTTGGTCGCTTACGACGTTCGATCGACCGATTGTTTCATGTTCTGCGCCGCCGCGGGACGGCGGCGCAGAACAACGAGTTCGTTCAGGCGGCGCGGCGGCTGGCCTGCAACGCCACCATGCCGAAGGCACGAGTGCGTGCGTTCACCGGCTGCGTCTCGTCGGCGAGCACATCGACGAGGACGGGCGACGCACCGGTGGTGCGGGCGTGTGCCACGACGCTGTCGATCTGCGCGTCGTCGGCGAAGCCGAAACCGAACTGATCGATCGACCACGCGAGGCGGTCGATATCACTGGTGGTGTTCATGTTGCCGGTGTTCATGGTGGTGTTCATGGTGGTGTTCATGATGGATGTCTTCCTCCTCGTGCGCAGGTTTGCGTCTTCGATGTGGACAACGGTACGGACATCTAGTGTCAATCACTAGCGATAGTTTGTGCTCATGAACATTAGATATACTGATGTTTATGTCGACGCTCCGAGACCTCGAACTCCGGCACCTGGTCGCCCTCGATGCGGTGGCCACCGAAGGCACCTTCGGACGGGCAGCCGAACGTCTGGGATACACCCAATCCGCCATCAGCCAGCAGATCGCGACGCTCGAGCGGCTGGTCGGCGACAAGGTGTTCGATCGGCCCGGCGGGCCGCGCCCCGTCGAGCTCACGCCATTCGGTGGTCTGCTGTTGACACACGGTCGCGAGATGTTGAGCCGGGCCGATTCGATGAGCGACGAGCTCGACCGGTTCCGTCACGGCGGTCTCGGTCGGCTCACCGTCGGAACGTTCCAGAGTGTGTCATCGGCCGTACTGCCGTCGCTCGTGCGGAGCATGCGAGCTCGTCATCCCGACCTCGAGATTCGTGGCAGCGAGAGCCCCGACGATCTCGAGCTCGAACGGCTGCTCGCGTCCGGCGAGGTCGACGTGAGCTTCATGGGCGGCAGCGTTGCCCCCGAGTTCGAGTCGCGCCACCTGCTCGACGACCCGTTCGTGCTGCTCGCTCAGCCCGGCCGGTTCCCCGAGGGCCCTGTGCACGTGGCTGATCTAGTCGGCGAACCGATGATCGGTCAGCAGGCGCATTCGTGCCAGTTGCTGAACGAGGCAGGCTTGCGAGGTGCGGGGTGCAATCCGACGTACGTGTTCCGCTCGGAGGACAACGGTACGGTTGCGGCCATGGTGCGATCGGGTATGGGGGTGGCGATCTTGCCGTTTCTGTGTCTCGAGATCGAGGATCCGCGGCTGTCGTTCCACCGGCTCGATCCGGTGTTGCCGCCGCGTGAGGTCACGCTGGCGTGGCGCGCCGGTCGCGCGTTGTCGCCTGCTGCCGAACAGTTCATCGAGTTGGCGAGCGAAGTGTGCGACGAGCTCGCCTCGACGATGTCGGCGTTCACGTGAGCGACCGGTCGCCGATCGACATGCCGAAGCGGCTCTTCCGGCGCGGCGCGGGCTTCGCGGTGCGGGTTGTCAACAAGGTCGTCAAGACCGTGCAGTTGTTGCGGTGGCGACGCCTGCGCACCGAGCACGAGTACGCGACTCGTGACGGCACGCCGTTGACGATCGACCTCTACCGGCCCGACACCGGCGGTCCGCACCCGGTGATCGTGTGGATGCACGGTGGCGGGTGGTGTCTCGGCTCGCGACGCAACGTCGAGCCCGGGTTCATGCGCCAGATCGATCGTGGGTATGTGGTGGCGAGCGTTCAGTACTCACTGTCGGGTTCGGCGGTGTGGCCGGCCCAGATCCACGACGTGAAGGCGGCGGTGCGCTGGCTGCGTGCAAACGCCGAGCGGTTCGATCTCGACGATGGCGCGTTCGTGGCGTGCGGCGACTCGGCCGGCGGGCATCTGGCGTGCGTGCTCGGGGCCACGTCAGGAACGGGTGAACTCGACGGCGAGCTCGGCGTCACCGGTGTGGCGAGCGACGTGCAGGGCGTCGTCGCATGGTTCGCGCCGGTCGACCTCAACACGATGGGTGCCACGACGCAATTCGACCACATGGGTTCCGACTCGTTCAGTTCGCATCTGCTCGGTGTGCCGGTCGGCGAACACCCCGATCTGGCGCGGATGGCCGGACCCATTCCGTACCTCACACCGTCGGCTCCGCCGTTCTATCTCAGCCATGGCACCGACGATGAGGTGGTCAGCGTCGGGCAGAGCGAACAACTCGAAGCGGCACTGCGGGGGTGTGGTATCGAAGTGCATGCCGTGTACCCGCCCGGTCTCGGACATTCCGACCGGCGATTCAACGCTCCTGACCTCATGAGTGGCGTCGAGTCGTTCCTCGATGCCGTCGTCACGATGACATGACGCGCCGTCTGGGCAGCCGGTTCGCCGGTGTGCTGATTCCGCTCGCCTTGCTCGTCGGTGCATGCAGCTCCGGATCCGACGACGCGAGTGGATCTGTCGCGCTGGTGACGTCTGAAGTTGCGCAGCCCGCGCCCGAGACTGCGGAACCGGAGACCGAGGTTGCCGAACCGGTGCCCGAGACGATCGAGGCGGAGACCGAGGCTGCCGAGCCCGCTCCGGAGGCGACCGATCCGGAGACCGAGGTTGCCGAGCCGGAGTCGACACTCGAATCGGATATCGACACTGGCCGGGCGGGTGGCATCGATCTGACGCTGACGAGGGATGACCTCGACTGTTCCGAGGATGGTCTCGGGTCGACCGAGGAGACGACGTTCTGGGTGGCTCACGTGGTGGTCGACGGAGCGCTCGGTGCCGTGTGTTTCGGTGACGAGGACCCGACGTTGATCGATGCGTGGGAAGCGCTGTCGGTGATCACGCCCTCGTTGCAGCTCACCGACCTCGGCCTGTTCGGCGGTTATCTGAGTGGCGAATCGGGTGACGAGATCACGCTGGCGTTCGTGAACGCGCTCGACGACGACGGCACGTTGTTCCAGATGTCGGTGAACCTCGACGAGTACGACCAGGACGGCAACGAGGCGTTGCTCACGATGGCACACGAGTTCAGCCACGTGTTCACGGCGTTGCCTACGCAGATCGATCGGAGCGCCGAGGCGCTCGACTCGTGCGACACCTACTTCAACGGCGAGGGCTGTTACGAGCCCGACTCGCTCATGTATCAGTGGATCGTGCAGTTCTGGGGCGACGGGCTGATCGACGAGATCGATCCATTCGCCGATGCGACCGGCGAGGGCGGTCAACAGCGGTGCGATGTCGAGCCGGCGTTCTTCGGGGCGTACGCGGCGAGTAGCCCGGAGGAGGACTTCGCCGAATCGTTCAGCGCCCTCGTGTTCCAGCTCGAACCGACCACCGTCGAGCAGCAGGACAAGCTCGACTGGATGGTGGCACAGCCGGGCCTCGCCGAGTTCCGTGACCGGGCGCTCGCGGCCGGAATCGGACCGCTCGAGAACAACTTCGACGCCTGCGGGCTGGGCGGCTGAGCGGTTGTCGCAGGCGTTCTCGATCGCCGGTGTGGGTGACGTCGGTGGTAACTCACATCAACGGTTGTCGTGAACCGTTGTCGGGCGTATCATTTGTCTCATCGGCGCGGGGTGGAGCAGTCCGGTAGCTCGTCGGGCTCATAACCCGAAGGTCGCAGGTTCAAATCCTGCCCCCGCCACCAACGTAATACCAGGTCAGAGGCCCTTTCTGGAAGATCCGGAAAGGGCCTCTTGCCGTTCTTGCCGGCGCTGTACAACATCCGTACAACACGAGAA
>JBBKWQ010000300.1:0-24864 GCA_037969115.1 Ilumatobacteraceae bacterium | reverse complement strand
TGTGCACCAGGCCCACGCCCGCCGCGTGGCGGCCCGAACGGCCCAGCCCGCACGTACTGCGCCGCGCTCGCCCGAGGCGGCGCCTCGTCCACGTATGCACGGTGACGTCACCGGCGGTCAGCACAGGCACAGCCTGCAGCACCGCCAGACGCAGGTCACGCATCGTGAGCCGACCGGCAACGAGTCGATGCGCCGTCGTCGCTCGAACGTGCTCTTCATGTTGATCGTTTCCTCGGCGGCCACGCTGTTCCTCGCTGCGACCACCAAAGAGGCGGCACTGCTGTACGTCTTCTCGATGTCGTTCCTGGTGCTCTGCGGCTACGTGTACTTGCTGGCTCAGATGCGCCAGCGTGAGGCCACCCAGTGGCCCGACACCTGGCCGCAGCGCTGATCTCAGCACGGGTCTGAACGAGCCGACCGAGGCTCCGTCGGCACCATCGCTGGATGGTCGACGTCGCCCGTCATTTGCCGAAACCCCGCGGTTACACTTTCGTGCGCTACGGGGCTGTAGCTCAGTTGGTAGAGCGCGACAATCGCACTGTCGAGGCCAGGGGTTCGATTCCCCTCAGCTCCACTTCTCGCCGAATACGTCGCGGTGCCACGGCGAAGGGGCGGCGTCGATATCGTGCCGGGCATGACCACGTACCCGTTCTCGTCCGCTCTTGTCACCGGTGCGTCGTCGGGAATCGGTGAGGTGATGGCCCGCCGCCTTGCTACGGCGGGTGTTCAGACCGTGGTGGTCGCTCGACGGACCGATCGTCTCCAGGCACTCGCCGACGAGTTCGACTGCGTCGAGGTACTCGTCGCCGATCTGCTCACCTCGAAGGGACAGAAGGCGGTCGCCAAGCGCATCGGCGATGCTGCGAATCCGATCGACCTGGTCGTCAACAATGCCGGGTTCGGCACCAACGGCAGCTTCCACGAACTGGATGCCGACCGCCTCGCCGACGAGGTCGAGCTCAATGTCGCCGCCTTGACGCGGCTGAGCCACGCCGCGCTCGCCGCAATGGTGCCGCGTGGTCGAGGTTGGTTGCTCAACGTATCGAGCGTCGCGAGCTTCCAACCGGCCCCTCGGCTCGCGGTCTACGCGGCGACCAAGGCCTATGTGACGAGCCTGAGCGAAAGCCTGCACGAAGAAGCCAAGTCGCACGGTGTTCACGTGACAGCGTTGTGTCCGGGCCTGACCAAGACGGAGTTCCAGACGGTCAGCAACACCGAGCAATATGCCGACGTCTTTCCGGGCGTCGCTTGGACGACCGCCGACGAGGTGGCTCGGGAAGGCCTCGACTCGGTGATCGCCAATCGGACGCTCGCAGTTCCCGGGGTCCAGTACAAGCTGTTGACGGCCGCGGCGAACGTCACGCCTCGTTGGGTGAAGCGCCGGATGTCGGGGATGATCCAGCGCGGCTGACGCGGTCCCGAACGGGCGTCAGGTCACGAGTGCGTGTGGTCGCGACCGAAGGATCTGCTCGGCGTCGTCGCATACGGTCCGGATCACATCGGCGGCTGGACGCACGGCGCGCACGAAGGCCGCCGCTTGCCCGTAGAGGACTGCTTCGTTGGCAGGGTCGAGATCGGCGTCGGCGGGTCTGGCTGCCGCAGCCGAGGCCAGATCCTGCCTCCGTTCTCGCAGTTCGGCTTCGCGCTCGGCCCATTCGTCGGTGAACTGGTTCCGCCTGACGCGTTCGCCGATGTTCGCCGGCCATGGCAGCCCCGAGACGATGTCGTAGGCGCGCGTGAACACGGTGTCGGTGCCGTCGCTCTCGACGATCAGTTGTTTGTGGACGTCGTGCACTTCAACTGCCTCGTTCGTGGCGAGCAGAGCGGTTCCGAGCCATGCTCCGTCCGCCCCAGCGGTCAGCACAGCGGCCAGGGTTCGCCCGTCGGCGATCCCGCCAGCGGCGAGCACGGGGACGTCGGGATATCGGGCAACCAGGTCGGCGAGGAACGGCAGCAGGCTCATGGTTCCGGTGTGGCCGCCGGCCTCGGTGCCCTGGGCCACCAACACGTCGGTACCAGCGTCCACCGCCAGTGCAGCGTCGCGATGATTCTGGACCTGGCAGATGAGTGCGGCCCCGACCGACCTCACGGCATCGGCCCAGGGTGTCGGATCGGAGAACGAGAATGCGACCGCTGCCGGCCGCTCGGACAGCGCCGCCTCGAAGAGGTCATTCGTCATCGGCAGGAAAGGAGTGATGAACCCGATCGCGAATGGCCGGTCGGTGGCAGCCCGAACGCGAGCGACCTCCTCTCGAAGCCAGTCGGGGCCCTTCACCCGATGCACGCCGCCGAATGACCCCAACGCGCCGGCGGCCGACACGGCGCCAGCCAGGGTGCCGCCGCTGTGCATCGCCATGGGCGCCGACATCACGGGAAACTCGAGACCGAAGAGATCGGTGAACCGAGTCCGAATCACGGTCGAACCCTACGCGTCGCACGACCGTCTGGAAAGGCGTCCGGCATGTGACTACTGCCGCCGGGAAGATCGGTCGAGCCGCCTCTACGATGTTAGCCGTGACCGCATCGCCCAGCGCCGGCAGCCACGAGATCGTCGATCGAGCGTGAAGCGTCTGCTTCCGCTCGTCGTAGCGCTGTCACTGGTCGGCGTGGCGTGCGTTTCGGCGTCCGATGAATCGAGCGACGGGACCGACAACGTCGACACCGAGTCGGTCGGCGCCGAATCGGCAGCGAGCGACTCCGACAGCGAACCGGTCGATACCACATCGACCGAAACCGACTCGGGGGACACCGATGCTCGAGTGTCCGAATCGGGCGCGACACCGAATTCGACCGCGGCTGTGGCGACCGAGTCAACCGAACCCGAGTCGAGCACCAGCGTTCCGATCCCCGAGGGTGTGCTCTTCATGGAGACGTTCGACGGCAACACCGGCGGCGATCGGTTCGACTATCACGTGTACCACCGCAACATCGACCTCTACGACTTCACCGAATTCTCGGGCGGATCATGGTCGGGTGATCACGACCTGGAATGCAACGGGCCCGACACGCAACGGCCGCTCTCGTTCGACATCGACGACGACCAGGCCACTCGCATCGCGTCCTCGGTGTATCTCTGCAAGGATCACCTGATGACGTCGATGGGCGATGTCGAGAGCTACACGATCATCACCTTCTCGCCCAAGGAGACCTTCGACTCGGTGACCGAAGTGTGTGTCGACGCCAATTTGACAAATCTCGGGATCGCCCAATGGTTCAAGATCGGCATCGTCACCGAGGAGAAGTACAACTCGACCTCGCCAACGGCCGGGCATCGAGTGCCTGGCTTCCTCGTCGCCGATGTCGGCGCATCCGATCTCCCACACGACCTCGACGACGGTGACCTGTTGCTCGCGTCGTGGTCGGGAGGGCTCTCGGGCGGCTACCCCGGAGGACTGAAGATCGGTAACGTCCAGAGCCAGATCTTCTCGGACCCCACGCCCGAAGACAAAGCGACCCGTCATCCCGTCTGTTTCACGGACAACCAGGACGGCACGCTGACGTTCGATGTGGCCGGTGTCGAGTTCACGTCAGCGGGCGTGTTTCCGGAGGGTCCGGTTCGGGTCGTGTTCTACGACAACAGCTACGAGCCGAATCAGACCTGCGACATCGACGGTCGTTGTGTCGACGGCGAGGCCGTGGGAATGACCTGGCACTGGGACAACGTCACCATCCGATGACGGGTGTCGGTCACGAACGCAGTGCGGTTGCCAGTGCAATCTCGCTTCGTTCACGCACCGCTGCGTTGACCCGCTGACGTTCGAGGACCTGCTCGAGTGTCTTGCCGGCCTGGGGGATCGGGTGCTCGGCGAAGAATCCCTGCACGTCGGCGACGTCGACCGGTGTATTGAGCAACTTGACCGACTCGATCATCCGAGAGATCGTGTTCGACGGGAACCGCTCATTGGCCTCGTCCCAATGTTGCCGAATGAAACGCCACGCGTTTGCGCCATGGTGGCGATTGGCGATGCACTGCCGCAGCAGGAACGGAGCGTTCTGTGTCTTGACGTCGTCGCTGAACGCGAGTCGACACGTGCGATCCATCAGATCGGCGTCGTCGTACTCGGCGAGGGCGTACAAGTTGCGCAGCTGTTCCTGCGGGTTGGCCGAGGTCAGGAACACGTTCAACATCGCGTCGTAGTCGACCGAGTCGCCGGTGGCGGCAACCACCATGGTCGCGGCCGATGCCAACTCGGGATCGACCGAGGTCGGGTCGGCAACCGACTGGACGTGCAACTCTCGGGCGCGGGTCGCCATGTCGGTGTCGCCACCGAGAACACTCACGGTGGCGAGCAACAGGCCGCGGAGCTTGGCCCGAAGGTCGCTCTCACCGGGTGCCGGCTCGCCGAGTTCGACGAGGACGGGTTCGGCCAACGATCTGATTCGGGGTCGTAGGTCCGCAACCGCGTCGTCGGTGAGCAGGCGCGACGTGCTCCGCAGACCGATCACGATGGCCTGCCAGACGGCAAGGTCGCGCTCCGCACCGAACCCCTCGACGAACTCGACGTACTCGATCGCGTCGAGATCGCCGGCGACGACTGCGTTCCACGCGTCGTCGACCAGGTTGTAACGTTCGAGCGTGTCGAGCGTGGCGAGCGCAGGACCGGCGAGGCGATGCCGCAGTTCGTCGTCGTACGAAACGCGGAAGAATCCGTGCCCGCCCGCATTCACGACGACTGGTTCGCTCGTGAGTGGCAGACGGATCTCGTGAGTGTCGAGCAGGACCGTCGTCGTCGCCTCGCCCTGGCGCACAGCGATCGGGATCGCCCACAGTGACGTGGCAGGCGCATCCGGGTCGAACGAGAACTGACGTTGACGTAACAGGAGTTGGGAACCGTCGGTGCTGGCCGAGACGACGGGGAAACCCGGCTGCCAGATCCACGAATCCATGATTCGGCGGACCGGTTCGCCGCTGGTGTGTTCGATCGCGTCCCACAGGTCGCTGGTTTCGGTGTTGCCGTACGCATGTCTGCGGAGATAGTGGCTGACGCCCGCGCGGAATCGGTCTGCTCCGAGGTACTGCTCGAGCATTCGGAGCAGCGCTCCACCCTTCTGGTAGGTGAGCACGTCGAACATGCCTTCTGCTTCCTGGGGTGACTGGACCTCGAACTCGACCGAACGGGTGCTGGTGAGCGAGTCGACCTCGAACGCCATGCTGCGCTCGAGACCGAAGCTCGTCCATCGGTGCCAGTCGGGACGGTAGGCATCGCATGCCGCGAGCTCCATGAATGTCGCGAAGGCCTCGTTGAGCCAGATTCCGTTCCACCACCTCATGGTGACGAGATCACCGAACCACATGTGGGCGAGCTCGTGGGCGACGACGTCGGCGACGAGCTGACGCTCGACCTGCGTGGACGATGTCGGGTCGACGAGCAGCAGGCTTTCACGGAACGTGATGCAGCCGAGGTTCTCCATGGCGCCCGCGGCGAAGTCGGGGAGCGCAAGGAGGTCGACTTTGTCGCTCGGGTAGGCGATCCCGTAGTAGTCCTGGAACCAGCGGAGGCAGAACGAGGCGACATCGATGCCGAAGTCGGTGAGGTGACCCTTGCCGGGGACGTGAACGATTCGCATCGGTACGCCATCGACGTCGATCCAGTCGGTTGCTTCGAGCGGGCCGACGACCACGGCAACCAGGTACGTGCTCATCTTCATGGTGTCGGCGAAACGCACGGCGAACTTGCCGGTCCGATCGCCGTCGAGCTCGACGCGCTCGAGCTCGCTGCCGTTGGAAACGGCGAGCAGATGGGACTCGACGATCAGCGTGATGCCGAACACCGCCTTGAAGTCCGGCTCGTCCCAGCAAGGAAACGCGCGGCGGCAGTCGGTCGCCTGCATCTGTGATGCCGCGATGACCTGTTCGCGCCGTCGTCGTCGAGATAGGTCGATCGGTACCAACCGCGGAGGCGGTCGTTGAGCGTTCCGGTGAACGAGATCGCCAGGAGGTGTTCGCCCGGTGTCAGATCGCCATCGACTCGAACGACGAGCCGCTCGGCGTCGGCATCGAGTTCGTGCGTCGCCGGCACCTCGTCGACGAGACAAGCGGTGACGTCGAGCTCTGCGGCATTGAGCACGAGTACATCGGTCGGCGCCGTCACGGTGATCGCGATCTTGATCGACCCTTCGAACGTCGATTCGGCGAGATTCGGCTCGAGTGTGACGTCGTAGCGAATCGGCGCGGCGGTCCGGGGCAGGCGGTGCTGGTCGAGTTCTTTCACCCGCGAGAGCGTATCGAGAACCGGTCACCGGGCTGCCCCGAGCCGGTAGCGTGGTTCGTTGTGTCAGGACATCAACAGCGCACTGGGGCGGACGCGCGTTACGACGTCGTCGGCATCGGCAACGCGTTGGTCGATGTCATCGCTCACGCCGGCGACGACTTCCTCAACCATCACGAACTGGTGAAGGGATCGATGACGCTCGTCGAGACCGAACGCGCCGTCGAGCTGTATCGGGCCCTTGGCTCGGCGGTCGAGATGAGTGGCGGGTCGGCTGCCAACACGATGTGTGGTGTGTCGAGCCTGGGCGGTCGGGCTGCCTACGTCGGCAAGGTCAGCCGTGACGACCTCGGTGACGTCTTCGGTCACGACCTGCTCGCGGTCGGGGTCACGTTCAGGCCGGCCGAGCGTGACAACCCGGTGCCCACCGGTCGATGCATCATCGTGGTGACACCCGACGCTCAGCGCACGATGAACACCTTTCTCGGTGCATCGAGTCTGCTGACGTCGACCGATCTCGACGAGGAAACCATCGCCGATGGACAGGTGCTCTATATGGAGGGCTATTTGTTCGACCGCGACGAGGCGAAGGCGGCCTTCCGAACGGCGGCGTCGATCGCACACGCTGCTGACCGGCAGGTGTCGCTGACGTTGTCCGATTCGTTCTGCGTCGATCGTCATCGAGCCGACTTCCGCGATCTCGTCACCGACAACGTCGACATCCTCTTCGGCAACGAGGACGAGCTGATGTCGCTGTACGAGACCGACTCGTTCGACGAGGCGATCGCCGCGGTTCGGCGCGAGTGCCGGCTCGCCGCGATCACGGTGGGTGCGAGGGGGTCGTACATCGTGTCGGCCGACGAAACGTTGCACGTACCCCCCGTGCCCGTGCCGAGGGTGGTCGACACCACGGGAGCAGGCGACCTCTATGCGGCCGGGTTCCTCTACGGCATCACGCAGGGGGTTGGTCTCGCTCGGGCCGGCTTGATCGGATCGGTTGCCGCGGCCGAAGTGATCTCTCACGTGGGACCCCGTCCGGTGGTCGATCTGCGTACCCTGTTGGCGTGACAGAACAGAACGTGCAGAACGACGATCCGCGCGCCGTCGCCGAACAGTGGCGTGCCGCCGAGCCCGACGACGACATTCGACAAGAACTCGACGCGTTGCTGGCAGGCCCCGATGACGAGTTGGCGGCCAGGTTCGACGGCCGCCTCCAGTTCGGCACGGCGGGCCTGCGAGGCGAGGTCGGAGCCGGACCACTCCGGATGAACCGCCTGCTCGTTCGGCAAGCGGCCGCTGGTTTGGGTCTCTACCTCCTCGAGAACGACGAGCGGGCACTCGAACGTGGTGTGATCGTCGGCTACGACGCCCGTCGCAAGTCCGACGTGTTCGCGCTCGATACCGCCCGCGTGCTGGGTGCCCTCGGCATCCCCACTCGGCTGTTCGACCAAACCGTGCCGACGCCGGTGCTCGCCTGGTCGATCACCGACACCGATTCGGCGGCAGGTGTCGTCGTGACGGCCTCGCACAATCCGCCAGCCGACAACGGATACAAGGTGTTCCTCGCCGACGGCGCACAGATCGTGCCGCCTCACGACAGCGGCATCGCGGCGTGTATCGACCGGGTCGACGCAACCGCTGTCCCGATGGTCGATGCCGATCACGGGCTGATCAACTTCGTGGGTGACGAGATCATCGAGCGGTACCTGGCGTTCGTGCCGTCGGTGCGGCTGTGTCCCGATGTCGAGGGTGTGGTGGCCGCCTACACCGCCATGCACGGCGTCGGCGGCGCCACGATCGTGCGAGCGTTCGAGCGAGCCGGTCTTCCGGCTCCGGTCGTGGTCGACGAGCAGTTCGAGCCCGACGGCAGTTTTCCGACGGTGTCGTTTCCCAACCCGGAGGAACCGGGGGCGATGGACCTGTTGCTCGCAACTGCCGCTGCGTCTGGAGCCGCGGTTGCCTTGGCCAACGATCCCGACGCCGATCGGCTCGGTGCTGCCATCCCGCAGCCCGATGGCACGTGGCGGCGCCTCGGGGGCGACGAGATCGGATGGCTCCTCGCCGATCACATCCTGAAGCACACGAGCGGCGACGACCGATTCGTCGTGACCACACTCGTGTCGTCGTCGATGTTGTCTCGCATCGCCGACGCCCACGGCGTGCATTCGGCCGAGACGTTCACCGGCTTCAAGTGGATCGGCCGCACCGTCCAGGACCGACCCGAGCTGAGGTTCGTGTTCGGTTACGAACAGGCGCTCGGCTACCTCGTCACCACGCAACCGCTCGACAAGGACGGGATCACCGCCGCCGTGCTGTTCACCGAGGTCGCGTCGGTGGCCGCTGCCGAGGGTGTCACCCTGCAGCAGCGCCTCGACGCGCTCGCCGTCGAGTTCGGGCGTCATGTCACGGCGGAACATTCGATCCGGATGGACCCGGTCGATGCCGCACGCAGGGTGGCCGAACTCGTCGACAACCCACCCACCGAGATCGGCGGAATCCCCGTCGCCTCGGTGTCGACATATCCCGAGGCGAACCTG
Source organism: Ilumatobacteraceae bacterium (assembly GCA_037969115.1). Lineage (GTDB taxonomy): Bacteria > Actinomycetota > Acidimicrobiia > Acidimicrobiales > Ilumatobacteraceae > JBBKWQ01. The sequence continues at coordinate 16,118 of JBBKWQ010000300.1, read as the reverse complement.
CTGCGTATCGTGCTCGAGGGCGGCGTTCGGGTGCAGGTCCGCCCGAGCGGTACCGAGCCGAAGGTCAAGATCTACGGCGAGGCGGTCGACGCTGATCCCAACCCCAGTGTGGCCGCATTGGCGGCGCTGCTGGCCTAACCGGCGATTGTGGCGGGTCGCAAGATCTGGTACGCACCGTTCGTCCAGATCTGGTCGAACTCGTCGCGTGCGACGAGTTGATCATCGGCCGACAACTCGGCTGATCTGACCACGACCACATCGAACTCGGACGCTGGGTCGAATGGGTGGCGTTCATCGATCTGCACTGCTCGCCGTTCGGTGTAGAGGGTCATCGCCCTCGCCTTGAAGAATCCGACGGTCTCGAGCGGCGTCGTGTGCGTACGGACCGCATCGAACATGTCGACAGCATCGGCTCGCGCAGGCCCGTCCTGCACCGTGGCGCCCCAGTTCTCAGCGGAGCTCACCGTACGATCGAGGTCGCGAGCCTGGAACCAGATGGCCGTACTGAGCAGGATCAACGTCGCTGCTGCAACGCCGTACAGCACCTTCGGATCACTGAGTTTCGAGCCGACGCAGACCGGAATGAGGATGAGCCCCAGCACGAGCAGCGGCACCGTCGTGGAGATGTAGCGGGTCGATGGGATGAAGAAGCTTCCACCGATTGCCGTGACGGTCACGAGGTAGAGCGCGGTCGGCGAGTGCTTGCGCCAGTCGACGCCGACTGCCAGAACCCAGCCGAGGGCGCCCCCGACGATGATCAACCATCCGAGCACAGCCGTGTCGGACCCGAACATCTGGGCGATGTAGCCCGCGTATCGACCCCGAAAACGCACCAAGTTGGCAACGGTGTTGCCCTCGTAGCGAGGGAGCAGCGTGCTCGGCAGGAGCAACTGCAGCACGCCGACGAAACCGATGAACGCTGCGGCGGGGGCCAGGACCTCCCGAGCTGTCGAACGACGTCGGAGGTCGGCGAAGGCGCCGTCGATCAGCTGCGCGAGCCCGATCGCGAACGCGAGAGCGATGCCTTCGCGCCGGATCGAGAACGCGAACGCGGCGAGGAGGCCGACCGCGATGCCCAACTGCCACGACTCGACCCAGCGCCCACGCGCTCGATCGAGCATCACGAGCGTGACGAAGGCCGCGGCCATGAATGGGAGTTCGCTGTGGAGGAGGGCGGTCCATCCGACGAAGGTCGGGATCGTGCCGACGACGACCATGCCGAACAGCGCGAGCACGGCCGGGACGCGTCGAGCGGCGAGGCGGTACCACGCCGCCAGGAAGACGGCGAACGAGAGCAGGCTGGCGATCGTCAGCGTGTCGAGATCGAGACCGAACACGGCCACGGGGATCGACAGGATCAGAGGCCAACCCCACGGGTACAGCGGCGGCGAGAAGTCGGCACGAAACGAGTGGTCGAGCATGAAGTGGTTGTCCGCAGTGACGCGCCCGACGTCGGGCCGACCGAACAGGCTGTCGGCCTGGCGCAGATAGAGCGTGAAATCGTCGCCCCAGTAGTGCCCGGGTCGATCGGTCTTCCACGCGGCCCACGTGAGCACACCGATCACCACGGTGAGAACGGCGGCGGTCGCCCAGGGCTTGCCTGTCTGCCCGGCTCGAACGGGCTGTTCCATCAGACTCCGCTGCCGAATTGGCGGTCGCCTGCGTCACCCAGCCCCGGCACGATGAACGCGTGCTCGTTGAGGTGATCGTCGATCGCTGCGGTGACGATGTGGAGCTCGAGCCCCTCGTCGCGAAGTCGCTGGATGCCCTCCGGAGCGGCCAGAGCGCACACCACGATGATCGGTGCCGGAGCGCCACGCTCGAGCAGGAGCCGAACGGTCTTGACCAGCGAACCGCCGGTTGCCAGCATCGGATCGATCACGATGACGGGCCGCCCGGCGAGCGTTTCCGGCAGTTTGTTCACATACGGCTTGGGCTCGAAGGTCGCTTCGTCGCGCGAGATGCCGATGAAACCGACGTCGGCATTGGGCATCAGCTCCTGCGCCGCGTGCACGAACCCGAGTCCGGCGCGTAGCACCGGGACGACCACCGGCTGGATCGCGAGGCGCTTGGCCGGAGCCGTGGTCAGTGGTGTCTCGACGGTGCCGTCGACGGTGGGCAGATTCGCCGTGGCCTCGGCCAGCAGCAGCGTGCCGATTCGTTCGAGGTTGGAACGGAAGAGCGCATTGGGTGTGTCTCGGTCGCGGATGCGAGCGAGCGAGTCGGCCACGAGGGGGTGGTCGACCAGCGTGACGGTGATGCTCATGTCAGATCGCTCCCAGCGAGGCTTCGGTGCGCAGCGATGCGAACTGGGGTTTGATGATGCCGTTGATGATCTTCAACCGTTCCGGGAACGACGCAAAGGCGCTCTTCATGGCGTTGATCGTGAGCCACTCCACGTCGGCGAGATCCCAGCCGAAGGCTTCGTGCAGTTGGATCATCTCGTTCGTCATCGAGGTATCGCTCATGAGGCGGTTGTCCGTGTTGACGGTGACGCGGAATCGGAGACGACGGAGCAAGCCGATGGGGTGCTCGGCGATGGACCGGCAGACCCCGGTGTTGACGTTCGAGGTCGGGCACAACTCGAGCGGCACTCGTCGGTCGCGGATGTACGACGCGAGCCGTCCGAGCTTCTCGTCGCCCGCGTCACCGGTGATGTCGTCGACCACCCGAACACCGTGGCCGAGACGTTCGGCGCCGCAGTAGGCGAGCGCTTCCCAGATGCTGGGCAGCCCGAACGCTTCGCCGGCGTGAATCGTGGAGTGGAAGTTCTCACGCATCACGTACTGGAATGCATCGAGATGGCGCGACGGTGGGTAGCCGGCCTCGGCGCCGGCGATGTCGAAACCGACCACGCCCCGATCGCGGTACCGCACGGCGAGCTCGGCGATTTCACGGCTGTGAGCGGCCGTGCGCATGGCATCGGCGATCGCGTACAGCGTGAGCGGCGTATCGGCGGAACCACGGGCGAAACCGGCGAGCACCGCCTCCATGACCTCGTCGAGTGTGAGCCCTGCCTCGGTGTGCAACTCGGGAGCGAATCGAACTTCGGCGTAGACCACGCCGTCGGCAGCGAGGTCTTGCGCGCATTCCCACGCGACCCGCTCGAGCGCGTCCCGGTGCTGCATCACGCCACACGTGTGCGCGAAGGTCTCGAGGTACAACACGAGGTCGTTGCGCTTGGCGCCGCGATTGAACCACGTGGCCAGGTCGTCGACGTCGGTCGTCGGAAGACCGGCATAACCGAATTCGGATGCGAGCTCGACAACAGTCGACGGTCGCATGCCACCGTCGAGGTGATCGTGAAGCAGCGCCTTGGGCGCCCGGAGGATCAGGTCTTCGATCATGTGCACACCGTAGCGAGACGGCATCTCGAAGTGGTACCCGCCGCAACGAGCGGGGCCGGCGCCTGGGGGTGGCGCCGGCCCCGCGGGACGTCAGCGAATGAGCGAGGTCGCAACGACGCGATGTCAGGCGTTGATGGCCTTGCGGCCCACCTCGACCTTGCGTGGCTTCGCCTCTGCGGCGACCGGAATGGTGACGTGGAGAACACCGTCCTCGTAGCGTGCATCGACGGCTTCGGTGTCGAGGTTGTCGCCGAGCTGCAACGTGCGGGAGAACGTTCCCTGGGCGCGCTCACCGGCGATCACTTGGACGTCGGGGTTCGGCTCCCACGAACGGTTCGCGGTGACTGACATCGTGTTCTTCTCGACGGTCAGGTCGAGATCGTCGGCCGCGACGCCCGGGACATCGATGTAGATGTGCACCACGTCGCCGTCGCGATACGCATCCATCGGCATCGAGGCCGGGTGGCGTCGCGTGCCGGTGACTGCTTGACGGGTCAATTCCTGGAATGGATCGAATCGCATCAACATGCGGGTACTCCTTGTTCTGAACTCGATGGATGGGGTTCTGAACTCGATGGATGGGTCGAGACTGTCGAAGTCGAGAACGTTCGACGAACTCATATTAAACCGCGATAGAAACCTTGACAACATATCACTCAAGAAAGATGACTCTTTCTGACGATGCGACCGGGGCGCCGACGAAGCAACAGGCGGGCTTCGTAGGCTGACGCGATGGATGCAACGAACGGGCATGCCGGTGACCCCACCAATCCGGCGACCGCCGGCGGCACATCTGACACGCCTGCGACGACTGCCACGGAGGGGCTCACCGTGCTGGGGTCGACGGTGCGCCATGCGATCGATCACGTCGAGGTCTTCCCCGCCCCCGCGAATGTGACACTCGTACGGTTCACCAATGACGAACTCGCGTCGATGTGCCCGGTCACCGATCAGCCCGATCAGTCGACCGTGGTGATCACGTATGTCCCTGACGTTTCATGCGTGGAGTCGAAGTCGCTGAAGCTGTATCTGTGGCGGTTCCGCGACCGGGCCGTGTTCGCCGAAGCGCTGGCGGCCGAGATCGCCACCGAGATCATGGACACGGCGAAGCCGAAACGCGTGACGGTCGAGCTGACACAGCGCCCGCGCGGTGGCATCGAGGTGCACGCCGTTTCGGAGCTGGTCCGACCGCTCAGTCCTTGATGTACGGCTGGCCGTCTGCGGCTGGTGGTCGAGCACGGCCGACCAGGCCGGCGACGACGATGATCGTCACGAAGTACGGCGCCATCGAGAGGAACTCAGAGGGAATTGGTGTACCGAGGATGCCGAGCTTCTGCTGAAGGCCACGGGCAAAGCCGAAGACGAGCGCTGCGCCGAGCACGCCGAGAGGCCGCCAACGACCGAAGATCATCGCGGCGAGGCCGATGTAGCCCACTCCGGCCGTCATGTTCTCTTCGAATCGACCGGTCGATCCGAGCGTGAGCGCCGCGCCCCCGAATCCGGCGATGCAACCGCCCAAGATCACGTTGCGGTATCGCACGCGGTACACGTCGATGCCGAGCGTGTCGGCCGCCTTCGGGTGCTCGCCGACCGACCGGGAACGCAGTCCCCACCGAGTGTTGAACAGCCCAATGTGAAGCAGCACCACCAGGAGCAGCATTCCGTACAGGAACACGTTGTTCTTGAAGAACATGTTCCCCAGGACCGGAATGTCGGCAAGCACGGGAATGCTGATCGTGTCGAACCGGTCGGGTGCGTTGAAGTCCGGATTCGGACCAAGCACGCGGGTGGCGAGGAACGAGGTGAGACCGAGTGCGAAGATGTTGATGACCACGCCGGCGATGATCTGGTCGACGTGATACTTGATCACCAGCACGGCGAGCACCGCGCCGAGCAATGCGCCGATCGCCACCGCTCCCAACAGTCCGAACCACCTGCCGGCGGTCGAGCCGAGAATCGCACCCGCGAAGGCGGCGCTGAGCAGCTGACCCTCGATGCCGATGTTGATCACCGCGACCCGCTCACACATCAGGCCCGTCAGCCCACCGGCCGTGATCGGAACCGACAGGACCACCATCGACGTGAGCATGCCGACGAGGCTGAATGACTGCCCGGCGGCGGCCCAACCGAGGAACGCCAGGACGAACAGCACCATCGCCAGACCCAGCACCAAGTTGGCGCGCTTGCCGAACCCCCAGACGATCTGGAGTACGCCGAGGCCGGCGAGGATCACGGCCACGATGATCGAGACCAGTCGTGGATCGAAGGTCCAGTCGATCGACTCGAATCGATCGCGTGGAAGCGCCAGCTTGAACGTGGCGTCCTTCGTGGAGTCGCCGTCGGACGCGAATGCCAAGAAGACGAAGGCAGAGAGGCCGAAGTAGATCCCGGTGAGGATCCGTGACCGCTTCTCCTCCGGAGTGGCGCGCACCTTTGCGGTCGCGAGTGCGGTGTCGAGCGTGGTCACGTCGACCACCCCGACGTGATCTGACCGGTACCCTCGCCGGTCGGCCTCTTGATGTGGTAAATGGCCCGCACGAGAGCCGGGGCCGCGATGAACACGATGATCAGGGCTTGGATCACCTCGACGAGATCGATCGGGATTCGTTCGGCGCCTTGCATCTGGCGGCCGCCGGCGGTGAGCGCTCCGAAGAGGAGTCCGGCCCATACGACACCGAGCGGTTTCGAACGACCGAGCAGCGCCAGCGCAATGGCGTCGAAGCCGATGCCACCACTGAACGCCGTCGAACCTTGATACGGGGGAAGACCGAGGATCTGGTTGGCGCCCGCCAACCCGGCCAGCGCTCCCGAGGTCGCCATCACCGCAACCGTCAACCAGACGACGTTCATACCGGCGTATTTCGCTGCGTCGGGGTTCGCACCGACGGTTCGGAACTGGAATCCGACGCTGGTGCGGTACATCAACCAATGGATGAAGCCGGCAGCGGCGAGCGCGATCAGGAAGCCGATCGTGATGCGATAGTCCGATCCGAGTAGGTGCGGGAGCCGGGCACCGCTGTTCACCGGCTTGGAGATCGGGTCGGAACGGCCCGTCTGCTGGAACGTCGTGGTCTTCAGGAGCCACTGTGCGAGGAACAGCGCGATGAAGTTCAGCATGATCGTGGTGATGACCTCATGCGCGCCGGTCTTCGCCCTGAGGAGCCCGGCGATTCCCGCCCAGAATGCCCCGCCGATGATGGCACCGATGAGCACGAGCGGCAACAGGACGATCGTCGGTGCGTCGATCGAGAAGCCGAGGAACAATGCGAACATGCCACCGATGACCATCTGGCCCTCGGCACCGATGTTGAAGAGCCCGGCCTGGAAGCCGACGGCGACGGCGAGACCGGCGAGGATCAGCGGTGTCGCGGCGAACAGTGTTTCCGAGAGCGCGTTCACGGACCCGACGGAGCCATTGAACAGCGCCTTGTAGGCCCCACCGACCGCCTCCAGCGTCTGTGAGAAGGCCTCGCCGGGGTCGTTGTCCCACAACCGAAGGATGTCGACGTCGGTGAGGGCGATGATCAGACCGCTCACCAGGAGGGCGGTGAGCACCGCCAATGCCGGTACCAGCAGCGCATCACGCATGCGGCTTCCGACACCCGTGATTTCGTTCATCAACGAGCGCTCGTTCATCGTGCTGCCTCCTCTTCGGTGTCACTGGGCTGGGGTGTTCCCGAGCCGAGCATGTACAGCCCGACCTCCGAGTTGGTGGTCTGCTTCGGGTCGAGTTCGGCGACGATCTTGCCGTCGAACATCACCAGCAAGCGGTCGGAGAGCGCCATCACCTCGTCGAGTTCGGACGAGACGATCACGACCGCTGCGCCGGCGTCACGCTCCTCGACGATGCGCGAGTGGATGTACTCGATCGAGCCGACATCGATTCCCCGAGTCGGTTGCGACGCAATGATGAGATCGACGTCACGACTGAACTCGCGAGCGGCGATCACCTTCTGCTGGTTCCCACCCGACAGCGTGGACAGGGCGACGTCGACGCTGGGTGTGCGGACGTCGTACTGTTCGACCAGTTCGACGGCGTGATCGCGTGCCGCATTCCAGTCCATGACGATTCCGTGCGAATACGGCTCGGTGTAGTACGAATCGAGCACCACGTTCTCGCTCACGTTGAAACCGAGCACCAGACCACTGCGTTGGCGGTCTTCGGGGACGTGGGCGACGCCCGCTTCGTGCATCTCGCGCGGCGACGCCGTGGTGAGATCTTGACCCTTGACCTTGACATGGCCGGCAAGCGGCGTGCGCAGCCCGGTGAGTGCTTCGACCAATTCGGTCTGGCCGTTGCCCTGGACACCGGCGATACCGACGATCTCACCGGCGTGAACCGTGAACGAAACGCCCTCTACGGCGGGCTGGTTGCGGTCGTCGAGCACGTGGAGCAGATCGACTTCGAGCACGGGTTCACCGGGTTGAGCAGTTTCCTTGTGCACCACCAAGTCGACTGGGCGACCGACCATCAACGTGGCGAGTTCTTCTTCGGTGGTCTCGGCCGGATCGACTTCGGCGACCGTGCGTCCTTGACGCATCACGACGATCCGGTCGGCGATGGCGAGCGCTTCCTTGAGTTTGTGGCTGATGAAGATGATGCCCTTGCCGGCTCGCTTCAGTTCTTCGATGATGGCGAAGAGGTCGTCGACCTCCTGTGGCGTGAGCACAGCGGTCGGCTCGTCGAGGACGAGGAACCGGGCATCGCGTTGGAGCACCTTGATGATCTCGACACGCTGCTGAATGCCGATCGGGAGGTTTTCGACCATCGCCGCCGGATCGACGTCCAAGCCGTAACGCTCGGAGATCTCTCGCACCATCTGCTCGGATTGGCGGCGGTTGATCACACCGAGCTGATTCGTCGGCTCGACGCCGAGGATGACGTTCTCGGCAACGGTGAACACCGGGATCAGCATGAAGTGCTGATGCACCATGCCGATGCCGGCCGCAATCGACTCGGCGGGTGAGCCGAGCACGAGCGGTTCGTCGTCGATGAGGATCTCGCCCTCGTCTGCGGAGTACAGACCGTAGAGCACGTTCATCAGCGTGCTCTTGCCGGCACCGTTCTCACCGAGGAGCGCCACCAGCTCGCCCTCACGAACGCTCAAGTCGACCGAATCGTTGGCGAGGACCCCTGGGAACCGTTTTGTGATTCCTCGTAACTCCAGCTGCACGTCTCGTACCCCCTCTGGTCGGACAGCTCGTAGACAATCGCGAGACGGGGACGCGGCGCAATGCCGCGCCCCCGTCTCGGTTGAATCGACTAGCTGCCGTTCACTGACTGCGTACCGTCGATGATGGCGGTCCGAAGCTGCTCGACCGCAGCCTTGGTCTCATCGCTGACGATGGAGTCGAAGTCGTGGAACGGGGAGATGCCGACCCCTTCGTTCGACAGGAACCCACGGGTGTTGCCCGGCGTGAACGTGCCGCTCGCCGTGGCCCCGATCGACTCACTGACGCCAATGGCCATCTTCTTCTCGACCGAGGTGAGCCACAGGTTCGAGTACGCAGGAGCGCTCAGGAACTGGTCGGTGTCGACGCCGATCAGTGCGCCGAAGACGTCACCGCCGGCACCCATCCCGATGTCTTCCATGGCGGCCGCGGCCCCCAGGTTGATCTGGCCGCCGACGGGCATGATCACGTCGGCTCCCTCGTCGAGCAGGCTCTGGGCCGTTGCCCGGGCGATGTCGAGGTCGGTGAAGTCACCGGTGAACAGACCCGTGTCGGGGTTCGCCGGATCCCAGCCGAGGACCGCGACGTCGGTGCCGTTGTCCTCGTTGTACTTCTGAACGCCCCAGTAGAAGCCGTCCATGAAGATGGAGACGGTCGGGAAGTTCGATCCACCGAAGGTGCCCACGACGCCCGACTCGCTCACCGAAGCGGCGACGTATCCGGCGAGGAACGCCGCTTCATCGGTCTGGTAGGTGAGCTCGATGACGTTGTCGAAGGTGACGTCGGTGGGAGGATCGGTGCTGAAATCGGCGAAGTCGACGTCGACGATCGTCCAATTGATGTCGGGGTTCGTCGGAGCGTTCTCCTGGGTGACCGCGTCGAGCGCGAAGCCCACGGTGACGATGTGCTCGCAACCCTGACTGATCATCTGGTCGATGTTCGGCTGCCAGTCGGCTTCGGCGTCGCTCTCGAGGAAGAAGGACTCGGGCTCGGGCAGCGCCGCGCCGGAATCGATCGCATCGAGAACGCCCTGCCACGCCGTGGCGTTGAAGCTCTTGTCGTCGATGCCGGCGAGGTCGGTGACGAGACATGCCTTGACCGCCGTCATGTCGGCTGGTGCGTCTGTCGTCTCCGGTGCCTCGGTGCCAGCCGTGGTGTCGGCTGGTGCCTCGGTGTCGGCTGTGGTGTCGGCTGTGGTGTCGGCCGTGGTATCAGCTGTGGTGTCGGCCGTGGTTTCCTGGCTGGCGTCGGTCGATGGCGAGGCTTCGTCATCACTGCCGCAGGCCGCAAGGACCAGTGACGCGGCAATACCTACCGATAGCAGGTGCTTTCTCTTGATCATATCTCCCCCTTCTGGGACGGAATTTCTGGTGTTCACGTGAACGCCGCCACGATACCCGCTCATCGTGAGCGCGTTGGAATTGCACGTCTCGTGCGCTGACTTCCTGGACTTCGGCGCGTGCTCCTGTGACCTGCCAGACTTCGTCCATGTCACTGGTCACCACGTCCAGCACCGAAGGCGTCGCCACACTGACGCTCAACAACCCGGACGAGCGCAACACGATGACCGCTCCGATGGTCGCCGAGATCGTGGCGGCGATGGACGCGTTCGAGGCCGACGAGACGGTCCACGCTGTCGTGGTCACCGGAGCCGGTTCGGCGTTCTGCGCAGGCGCGAACCTGGGCAATCTCCAGACGGCGACGGCCGCCAGTCTGTCGACCATCTACGAAGGCTTCCTCCGGATCGCTCGATCCACGTTGCCCACCGTGGCGGCGGTCAACGGCGCAGCGGTCGGTGCCGGGATGAATCTCGCGCTCGGCTGTGACGTTCGAATTGCTGCCCGGCGGGCCAAGTTCGACACGAGGTTCTTGCAGATCGGACTCCATCCGGGTGGCGGCCACACGTGGATGCAACGGCGCATCGTGGGGCCGCAGGCTGCCATGGCCGCCGTGGTGTTCAGCCAGGTCCTCGACGGTGCGGAGGCCGAACGGGTCGGACTGGCGTATCGGTGCGTCGACGACGACCAGTTGCTGGTCGAGGCACACGAGTTTGCCCGGGGCGCAGCAACGGCGCCTCGGGAACTGGTGATGCTCACGAAGCAGACGCTGCTCGACATGGCCGACATCGACGACCATCCCACGGCCGTCGAACGGGAGCTGACTCCACAGGTCTGGACCGCGGGCCAGCCGTGGTTCGAAGAGCGAATCGCCGCGTTGAAGGCGAAGATTTCGTCAAGGTAGCGGCCCGCGGATGGACGCTGCGTGGGGATTGCCGGGCCGTTTCGGGCAGTGCGTGACATCGGTCACAATTCGCGCAGAACTGTCACACAGTCCGCAGGTCACGCGCAAACGAAGTGGGCTATGGTCTCGGCAGGGGAGGAGCTGCATCACTCAACCAGGAGGTAGCCCATGAGTCAGCGTCATCGCACCGCAGAGGTGCCGTTGCCGCCAAAACAGGAACTGCGTGCCCACGCTCATAGCGAACGGCACCGGATCCATGTCGAATTGAACCAGGTGGCACACCAGGTGAGTTCTGGGTTGGAGCCCGAGGATCTACACGAGCCCGGGGCCGCATGGAAGCCCAGTCATCACCATGACGCCGAAGTAGCGAAGTCCAAGCTCGCCAAGCAGAGCCGCGGTCGACGCCACTGGAAGACCAAGATGTGGAAGAGGCGTACGAAGATGCGCCAGGAGAAGGCAGAGGCATTCCGCCTCGCCGGCGAGAGTTAGGCCGGAGCCCCCGACCAACCATTCGTTCTTCGCGGGTTGGACCACGCGGCGTGACCGCGCGGTTCAGCCCGCGAGCCAACGTTGGCTGATCTCCTCTCCTCGCAGGTCCCACTCTTCACGGGTGATCGCGAAGCGGAGATGGTCTTCCCAAACGCCCGCGATCTCGAGGTATCGCTCGGCGAGTCCTTCGTTGCGATACTCGAGCTTCTCGACCACCTTGATGCTGTTCAGGTTGCGTGGCACGATGCAGATCTCGAGGCGGTGGAGTCGGATCTGTTCGAACGCGAATCGTGTCACCGCTGCGACTGCTTCGGCGATGTAGCTGTGCCCTGCTTGGCGCTCGTCGATCCAGTAACCGACCGAGGCCGACTGCAACGCTCCGCGGACGACATTGTTGATGTTGACCTCGCCGACCAGGAGTTGATCGAGGAAAATGCCGAACGGGTACGCCATGTCCGACGACCGTTCGCGGTCTCGAGTGTTGCAGCGCGTCGCGAATGCGCTTCTATCGCGGGTGGGATCGGGGCTTCCCTCGCGCCGGCGAGGCTCCCACCTCGACAGCCACTCCTCGTTGCGAACGCGAACCTCGGTCCATTGCGCGAAATCCTGCTCCGCGAGTGGTCGCATCATCAGGCGTGTGCTGTAGAGCCGGAGTGGCGACGTCGAACGGAGGAGACGAGACGGGTGCCGCATGTGAATCAAGCGGTCCGTGAATCGGTGACGTGGTCGGCGGCCGTGCGAACGGCGACATCATCGGGTGCGCCTGGGTCGGTTCGAATCACCACGTGATCGAGCTGCATTCGACGCATGAGGGCGAGCACGATGCAGCACCCGGCGATGATCAGATCGACGTGTTCGGAGGCGAGCCCCGGGTTCGTTGCCCGATCGGCGGACGACTCGGTGGCAACGGTGCGGAACAGCTCTTCGAGAGCGTCTCGGCTGACGATCGTTTCCGTCGGTATGTCGAACGCACCGATCTCGACTCGGGCCAGCGTGGCGGCCACCGCGCCGCGGACGTGCACATCGTTGGTGCGCGCGATCTGGGGGTGTTCGTGCGTGATGTCGTCGGCGTAGTCGGCGATGGTGCCCAAGGCATTCGTCAATGCGGCAGGTCCTGGCGGGTCGCGTTCTCGTAACCAGTTTTCGCTGAGGTTCTCGACGCCGAATGGAATCACGCTCGATGTGCCCCCGATGCCGACGGTGGTGGCGTGTGTGTCGAGATCGATGGTGATCGTCGGCTCCGTGTCGAGCCGCTGACGTTGCGCCCGCTCGTCGAGCCGGGCTTCGACCCATCGCCCGACGGGGTCGTCGCCGCCCGCCAGATGCCACGCGTAGTGAGCGTGGAGGCACTTGACCCCGGTGCGGGTGCCTCCGACGCCGCCCGACGGAACGGGTCCGAGGTGGCCGGCGGGCACCGCTGCATCGCGCTCTGCGGCATATCGATCATGTGCTTCCCCGATGAGGTCGAGGCCGAGTTCTCGTTCGGCTTCATCGACGCCGCCGTCGGCTTCGATCTGCCCGACGAGGCGGACTTCCTCCGAGCCGATCAACCAGTACCGGGTCGGCATGGGGGTGCCGTCATCGAGCAGCGGCGCGTTCTTGAGCACGACCGGATCTCCTGCGTCATCACGAACGACGATCTCGTAGTCGCCACGAGGTTCCCTGCCGAGCAGCTCGCTGACCCGCTGTCGGTCTTCGTTCATGTCGGCTAGTTCTTGCGGCGTAGCAACAGCAGGAGGAGGAGGACGGCGGCGATGACCGGCCCGATTCGCTTCAGCATTGCCGGGCCGGCGACGCCTGCCATGTCGATCGGCTCGGTGGCCGGGCCGTCGATCTTTCGGATCGTGGGAGTGGCGGTCACCGATTGGGCGGCGGTTTCGTCGGCGGTGGCAGCCGCGGTGTCTTCGGTGTCGTCGGTGTCTTCGGTCGGAGTGGTCCGACCGTCCTCGTCGAGCATCGTGTTGAGGTTTGCTGCAAACTGATCGATCAGTTTCTTGCTGACGTCGCCCATGATGCCGCGCCCGAACTGGGCCACCTTGCCAGTGATGTGCAGATCGGCGGTGACCACACATTTGGTGCTCGTGGGCGAGAGCGCCTCGGCGACCGCGACGATGTCGGCTGCTGCATTGCCGCGCCCGCCGGTGTCTCGCCCTTCGCCACGCAGAGCCGCGCGATGGTTCGCGTCGTCGCGTTCGACGAAGTGCGCCTCGCCCTTGAACTTCGTCGAAACGGCGCCGAGCTTGACCTTCACGTTGCCGCGATAGATCTCACCCTCGATTTCTTCGAGCTGCGCACCCGGGAGGCATGGGGCGATCCGCTCGAGATCGCAAATCACCGGCCAGGCTTCTTCGATCGGTCGGTTGACCGTGAACTCATTGACGATTTGTTCTGCCACTGTCCTAGTTCCTCCAGGGTGTCGATGTCGGCGGGCGACCCGATGCAGGGTACTTCGCAGACGAGCTCGGGACGAAGGTGCATCAGAGATCGGGCGCCCGAGTCCCCGGTGGCCGGAAGCCCGCTCCACACGGTTCGGTCGAGGCGAACGGGGTGGCCGAAGACGCCATCGTAGGTTGCCACGGCGATGGGGCGGGAGCGCTCCGCGGCGACGGCTTGCCAGGCGGAGGGTGAGACGAGGGGCTGATCAGCGAGCCCGATCACCACCGACGACGCATCCGCCGATCTTGCCGCCTCGATGGCGACCTGGAGCGACGTCGCCTGACCCTGGTTCCATCGCGGGTTGTGTGCGAAGGTGACCATGTCGGCCAGATCGGTGCCGAGCGACGGTGTGATCGCTCCAGTCACGACGACGACCGGACCGATGGCGGCTTCGAGCGCGGCTCGGATCGCATGCCCGGCGAGGGTGTCGCCGTCGACGCGGGCCTCGAGTTTGTGGGTCGGCCCCTCGAATCGCCGCCCGGCACCGGCAGCCAACACGACGGCGATCGTGCCCGAACTGGGCCGTTCGTCGGTCGTGCGGTCCTGGGCGCTCGTCATCGTGTCGTCATGTTGGCACCTGACGGAGGCGAATCGAGCACCGGCGTGGGCGTCAGATCGATGACAAATATGACGGATAGATGACAGAAAGTTCCAGAATGCGCTAAAGTGTTGCAATCACGTGTCGACATTGAACGTGCTCCCTGTTCACAACGCGATCCCTCGGGCGAGCCTTCACCCACAGAAACCGGCCAACCGGCTGCCCCGCCGATGTGAACACACCCCCTTTCCCATGACTCACCAACGCGTTCTCCTCAGTGCTCTTGTTCGTGGTTCGGTCGCACTTGCGGCCGTTGGCCTCGCCGTACCGGTATTCGGTGCCGGTCGTGCCGAGGCCGCGACGCTTCGTTCGAATTCCGAAGTCGTCGCTGCCAGCGCCGAGCGCACACTCGTCGACCTCCAGACCTGGCAGGAAACCGCCGAGCCGGCCGCCTACGTTCGGTACGTACGCGGGCGTGATCGGGTTGCGGCCGACGTGGCCACCGAACTCGAGTTGTCGCCCGACGAGATGCGGCTGGCGTTTGCCGACGCCGGCATCGACAATCAAGCAGCGGTCATCGCTGCGCTGACACAGCTCGGCGTGCCGTATCAGACCAACACGTCGAAGGAAGGCGTCGGGTTCGATTGCTCGGGGCTCACCACGTACGCATGGGCGTTCGCGGGCATCGACCTGCCGCGTCAGAGCGGTTCGCAGATCAATGGTGCCGACACCGTCGACGCCGACGAGGCGCAAGCCGGTGACCTGGTCTATTACCCCGGTCACGTCATGATGTATCTCGGTGTCGGTGACGCGATCGTGCAATCGCGCAACACCGGAAGCACCGTCGAGATCACGTTCGTCACCGGTGGTCGCTCGGTCCGCTTCGGCGACCCGGGCTGATCGTCTCGACCGAACCGCCCGGCTACTGATGGATCGGTCCGTCGCCGTCTCGTAGCGAAGGTGCGGCACGCCCGGTTCGGCTCGCGATGATCTCGGCAACGATCGAGATCGCGGTTTCTTCCGGTGTTCGGGCGCCGATGTCGAGTCCGATCGGCGACATCAGCCGGTCGATGTCGGACGGGTCGGTGACGCCGACGTCGGTGAGTCGTTGCATGCGTTTGTCGTGGGTGGTGCGACTGCCCATCACGCCGATGTAGCCGGCGCGGGTCGCCAGCGCGCCCTGAACCGCCGGAACGTCGAACTTCGGATCGTGCGTCAGGATGCAGACGGCGTCTCGGGGACCGAGTTCAGAGCCCCGCTCGTCGAAGATCGCCGTGGGCCACGTGACGCGGACCTCGTCGGCCATCGGGAACCGTCGGCGAGTCGCGAAAATCTCTCTGGCGTCGCAGACGGTCACGCGATAGCCGACCACCTTGGCGACCTTCGCCAGCGCTGCCGTGAAGTCCACTGCGCCGAAGATCCACATCTGCGGTGGCGGCGACCAGCTCTCGACGAACACGCTCACCATCGGCGTATCGACCAGATCCTCGGGCGTGGTCTCGCCGTGCGGGCCGTAGTGACGCACGCCGGACCGGCCGGCTTCGAGTTCGGCGAGCGTGTCGCGGGCGACCACCCGGTCGAGCTCAGCGTGCCCGAGGGAGCCCACCGGAGCCGCTCCAGGCTGCACGAGCAGCTTCGATCCGACGGACGGGCCGTCGATGATGGTGGCAAGTGCCACCGGTGCTTCTGCTCGAATCAGACCGGCCAGCGCTTCGTACACGCTCACCAGTCGAGTTCCTCGATGAACAGACGGACCGTGCCACCACAGGTGAGTCCGACGGCAAAGGCGTCATCGTCGCTGTACCCGAACGTGATGATGCCCGGGTCGCGTTCGCCGTGGAGCACCGCCAAAGCCTCGGTGACGACGGCGCCTTCGACACAACCGCCACTGACGC
>JBBKWQ010000299.1:0-3299 GCA_037969115.1 Ilumatobacteraceae bacterium | reverse complement strand
CTCCGACGGCACCGTGGTCGAGGCCGATTGGACCATCGTCACGTTGCCCGTGTCGCTGCTGCGGACCGTGCAGTGGGACGCGACGCTGCCGGCGATGTTCCGGCGCTACATCGCCGAAGTCGATCTGGGCCGCAACGAGAAGACCTTCGCCGGGTTCGATCCCAAGGTGTGGCGCAGCCTGGACGGGTTCGTCAACGGCGTGTGGACCGATCAGGGCTATTCGGCTGCGTGGGACGGCACACAGCGCCAGGACCACCGACCAGACGGCGCGTTGACCTTCTTCTTTGGCGGCGACGAGGTCGACAAGCGACCGAATGTTCGCACGTTGGCCCGTCGGCTCGACAAGGTGGTCGACGGCGCGAAGGAGGCCTACACGGGGTTCTCGCTGAAGACCAACTGGGCCAACGATCCGTTCACGCGCGGCGGCTACGTCAACTTCCGTCCAGGTCAGCTGACGACCTTCGGGGGCTACTTCTGGATCGACGGCGAGTCAAGCGTGGCATTCCGCAACCTCGTCTTCGCCGGCGAGCACTTCAGCGACCTGTGGTACGGGTTCATGAACGGCGCCGCGGAGACCGGGCGGCTGGCCGCCGGCCACGTCGCCGATCGAATCGTCGCGAACCGCTAGCCGGGCGCACACACAGTTTGGAGATCATCGGTTCGGCGAGAGAAAGGAACTGCCGATGAATACGCACCGAACGATGCGGTCCCGCGTGTCGCTGGCCGCGATCGGGACGCTGTTGTGCATGATGGCCGCGAGCGTCGCGTTCGCGCAGGTACCGGATCCCGTACAACCGGGTGGCCCGTGGGTCACGCCGAACCAGAACATCTCGCTGGAGGCGTTCTCCAGTTACGAGGAGCTGACCGACCAGCTCACGAAGATCGACCGGCAGTCCGACGCGGTCGAGGTCGAATCGGCAGGTGTGACCGGGCAGGGTCGTGACATCTGGCTCGCAAAGATCGGTGACCCCAGCAAGACGCCGGTGCTGATCATCACGCAGCAGCACGGTGACGAGCCCCACGGTACCGAGGCGGCGCTGAGCATCATCAAGAAGCTGTCGACCAACAGTGCGAAGGCGCGACAGGTGCTCGACGAGCTCTACGTGCTCGTGGTGCCGCGGGTGAACCCCGACGGCAGCACGATTCCCGAGCGCGGCAACCTCGACTTCAGCGCGCCCGAGCGTGATTCCCGCAGCTGCTTCGACAGCGCCGGCAACGTCATCGACAGCCGGCTCGACCAGGGCCGCGGGGTGTTCACCACCGACATCGACCTCGACGACGGCACGGTCGGGTGGAGCTACGACATCAACCGCTACCACTGGCCCGACTGGAGCGACAGCTGGCAGATCCGCTGCAACCCGAGCCTGACCGGCGTCCACTTCGACCCATCGCAGAACCCGGTCCCTGAAGCGGTCGCAGTGCTCGAGACCTACGAGGCGTACCAGCCGATCTGGGTCGTCGACGTGCACAACCAGGGCATCAGCGCTGTGGTGGAGGATCCGGCAGGAGATGGCGCCAACCGGCCGAACCGTCGCGTGACGTCGTCGGTGCTGTGGCCGACCAACGAGGCCGTGAACGAGCAGTCGAGGGATCTGTCCAAGCAGCTCGCACTCGCGATGAAGCTACGGTCCCTGGAACTGGGGTACTCGGAGATGACCCGCTATGTCGGTGGGGACTTCCCGGGCATTGCGCGCAATGCGTACGGCCTGTTGGGCAACGATCGCATCGCTGCCGGCGAGACGATCGCCGGAGGTAGCGTGCTGGTCGAGATCAGTGGGCAGACCGAGGGAGGACCGTCGTCCAACATCGGGCAGAAGTCGATCGGCAAGCTGGTCAACGAGGCGCGCTCGATCCTGTGGGCCGCGCTGGACACGACGGCCGACGGCAGTCTGTTCGACCTCGACCCGGATCGTGCGGAGCAATTGATCCTGGTCAATGACGTTGACATCGACAACCCTCGAATCGAATAGCGGGTACGGTCGACGGCGGGTGAGCTCGGGGACTCGCCCGTCGTCGCGTTTGCGCCTGTCCACCACAACCGCGACGCTGGGTCGTCACCGTCATGTACCACTCGTCCTACGCAGGAGCGCCCCACCATGGCTGACATGATCTACCGCCGTCTCGGCCGCTCCGGCCTGAAGGTGAGCGTGCTGTCCTTCGGCTCATGGGTGTCGTTCGGCGATCAGCTCGACGTCGAGACGGGCGCAGAGTGCATGGAGGCCGCCTACGAGGCGGGCGTCAACTTCTTCGACAACGCCGAGAACTACGCGGGCGGCCGGTCCGAGCAGATCATGGGCGACATCATCGCCGACCTCGGGTGGGAGCGACACAGCTTCGTGGTGTCGTCGAAGTTCATGATGGGCATCCACGGCGGCGTCAACACGACCGAGACGCTCAACCGCAAGTACCTGCTCGAGGCGATCGAACCGTCGCTGGAGCGCATGGGTCTGGAACACCTCGACCTGATCTACTGCCACCGTGCCGACCCGGACACGCCGGTCGAGGAGACGGTGTGGGCGATGAGCGACATCATCAGTGCGGGCTACGCCCACTACTGGGGCACGTCGGAGTGGCCGGCAGACGACATCCGGGCCGCGTACGAGATCGCCGAGCGCCATCACCTGCACAAGCCGCTGATGGAACAGCCCCAGTACAACCTCGTGACCCGCGACAAGGTCGAGGTCGAGTACTCACGGCTGTACGAGGACATCGGGCTCGGGTTGACGACGTGGAGTCCGCTGGCATCGGGCCTGTTGACGGGTAAGTACATCGACGGTGTCCCCGAGGGCAGTCGCGCGACACTCGAGGGCTACGACTGGCTGCGCGAGATGGTGACCGACGCTGAGGCGAACGCCAAGGTCAAGGAACTGCAGTCGATCGCCGACGACCTCGACTGCACGCTGGCGCAGCTGTCGATCGCCTGGTGCGCGGCGAACCCCAACGTGTCGTCTGTCATCACCGGTGCCAGCCGCGTCGAGCAGGTCCACGAGAACATGGTTGCACTCGACGTGCTCGACCAGCTCGACGACGATCTGCTCGAGCGCATCGACGAGATCATGGCCTGACCTGCCCATCCTGGGTTGAGTTCGTTACGGATAGCGGTCGATCTCACCCCAGGTGCGTGTGGGCGCCCCATCCTGGGTTGAGTTCGTTACGGATAGCGGTCGAAGTCGACCCAGTGGGCGGCTCAGGCCGCGCGGTCAGGGCTGCAGGCGTTCGGCGAGGTGGCGGACGGCCAGCGGGTAGCGGTACTCGATGCCGCTGTGGGTCGCGTCGAACAGCTCGAAGTGCGTCGGTTC
>JBBKWQ010000298.1:0-6191 GCA_037969115.1 Ilumatobacteraceae bacterium | reverse complement strand
GTCATCCAGCACCCCGAGTGGTCGGGCTACATGCTGACGATGAACCGGGACTACCCGGAGTTCTTCGGCGACGTCCTCACACGTCAGGGCCTCTCGCACGCGATCAACCGTCAGGGAATGGTCGACGCGATCCTGTTCGGCAACGGTGATGCCACATTCGGTCCGTTCCCCAAGACAGACCGCCAATACGAGCCTGCCGTCGAGCAGTTCAACCAGTTCGACGTCGAGCTTGCCAAGGCCAAGCTTGCCGAAGCCGGCTGGGTCGCGGGCGATGGTGGGGTGCTCGAGCGCGATGGCACTCGCTTCGAATTCGAATACGTCGTCGAGGACGAGACCACACAGAAGCTCGTCGCCGAGGCTGTGTCGGCACAGTTCCGCGATGTCGGCGTCGTCGCCACTCTCCGGGTTGTCGACCGCGCGGTCGCCTTCGAGGAGCAGTCCGGCGAAGGCCGCGACGCCGCCCCGATGGCGCTGTTCTTCTGGCTCTGGCCGGTACCGCTCGACATCCTGGTGATCTTCTCCTCGTCGGAAACGATCCCGGTCCCGAACTTCTCCCACGTCGTCGACCCCGATATCGACGCTGCGATCAACACGTGGCGTCAGTCCGGCACTGTCGAGGCGGCACAGGCCGCATCGTCGGCGTTCCAGCTGCTCTGGGCCGAGTCGCTGCCGTATCTCTCACTGATGAACCAGAACGCAGTATTCGTGCATCACAACTACGTGAAGGGCTGGCAGCCCTTCGTGTGGAACCTGTACCCGCTCTACAACGACGTGTGGATGGACAAGTAAGGCGCCGATGCACAGTTATCGCTCGGGTGGCGACCCGGCTGGTTCGAGAGCCGGCCGGGTCCCCACGGACGACTGGACGGGCTTGTCCTCGGCGAGCCCGTCGGTGTCCATGAGTTCAGGTGAGCGCGCCGGGTGAGTTGGTTCCACCGCTTTCGCAAGAACAGGCAGCTCGTCGTCGGCTCGATGATTGGGCTCGTGATCGTGCTGCTCGGCGTGTTCGGCCCGATGGTGTTCGGTGACTACGCCAACCAGGACCTGCTACTCGGCCACAAGCCGGTCGGCACGGAGGGGGCCTTCTTCGGCACCGACGGGCTCGGTCGCAATCTCGCCGCTCGGGCCACATTCGGCATCCGCATCAGCTTGCTGGTGGCGATCTCGGTCACGGGGTTGGCCGTCGTGCTCGGCACGCTGATCGGCCTGGTCGCCGGCTACGTCAAAGGTCCCGTCGACAGCGTGATCAGCCTCATCGTCGACTTCATCTGGGGATTCCCGCTGATCCTCGTGGCCGTGCTTGCGGCGGCGAGTATCGGGTCGGGTCTGCTGCCCGTCATTCTGGCGGTTGCACTGGTCAACACGGTCGCCATCGCGCGGGTGGTGCGCGGCGAGGTGCTCGGCATTTCGGAGCGAGAGTTCGTGGTCGCCTCCAAGGCGGGCGGCTACTCGACATTTCGGATCATCACCCGCCATGTAGCGCCAAACGTGATCCCGGTTGCGCTCGTGTTGTCGTCGTACTACATCGCCGTGGCGATCATTGCCGAGGCCGCCCTCTCGTTCGTCGGGATGGGTGCGCAGCCCCCACTGCCGAGCCTCGGACAGATGGTGTCAGAAGGACGCAACTACATGCGCCTCAACCACTGGGAGTCGACGATCCCGGGTGTGATCATCTTCTTGATGGTGTTGAGCGTCAGTCTGATCGGTGATGGCCTGCGCGATCTTCTCGATCCCAGGCTGCGTACCGCACTCGATCGAGCGAGCTCACAATGAAGGCCATTCTCAAGACCACGATCCTCACGTTGGTGCTCCTGATGGCATCATCGCTCGCGGTGTTCGCCGCGATCCGGTTGTCGGGTGGCGATGTCACGGCTGCTCGGCTCCCGGCGTCGGCCTCGGCCGCTGACCGTGATCTCTTCCGCCAACAGATGGGTCTCGATCGGCCGATCCTCAAGCAGTACTTCACCTATATCGGTGACCTGCTCACCGGCGACCTCGGCAACTCGTTGACCAACAACGCGTCGATCAGTGACCTGGCGGTGGAGAAGATCAAGAACAGCGCGATCCTCGGTGGGATGTCGCTGCTGCTCGTGTTCGGGATCGGCATCCCGCTCGGCATGGTCGCCTCGCTGAAGCGCAACTCGTGGCTCGATACCGGCATCACCTCGTTCTCTGTGGGGGGCATGGCGATCCCCAACTTCTGGTTGGCGCTGATCCTGATCCACATCTTTGCCACCTCGCTCGGGTGGCTGCCCTCGGCTGGGCAGGGAGGCCTCAAGTACCTGATCCTGCCGGCCGTGGTGTTGGCTGCCGAGGGCATCGCGCTGACCGTGCGCATGACCCGATCGGCGATGATCGAGAACCTCAATCAAGACTTCGTGCGGACCCTCAGAGCCGCCGGGCTGAGCGAGCGGCGGATCTACTTCAAACATGTGCTGCGTAACTCGTTGCTGCCGATCATCTCGCTCGCCGGTCTCCGCATCGGCCAGATCGTCGGCTACGCACTCGTGGTCGAGACGATCTTCGGTTGGCCAGGCGTCGGCCAGGTTCTGGTCAATGGTGTGCTCCGACGTGATTATCCGGTCGTGCAGTTCTTTTCGCTGTTGCTCGTTTTCGTCGTCACGATGGGCAACCTTGCGGCCAGTGTCGGCTACACACTCGCCAACCCCCGGCTGCGGAAGTGACCTTGGACGACGCACCTCTGCTCGACATCCGCGACCTGTCGGTCGGTCTGCGCGGTGACGGCGTCGGCTACGACATCGTGCGCGATGTCAGCATGTCGCTGTACCCGAACGAGACACTCGCGGTCGTCGGCGAGAGCGGCTGTGGCAAATCGCTCACTGCTCTGTCGATACTGTCGCTGATCGCCAGCCCGCCGCTGTTCATCACCGGTGGCTCGATCATGTTCGGCGGCCGCGACCTGACCAAGATCTCGGCTTCCGAGATGCGAGCAATCCGTGGCGCCGAGATCGCGATGGTCTTCCAGGACCCGATGAGCGCGCTCGACCCGATGTTCACCGTCGGCACATTGCTCACATCGGCTGTGAAGGCCCATCAGAAGGTGAAGTCGGCGGTTGCCAAGGAGCTCGCCCTCGGAGCGCTCGCCGACGCCGGCATCGAAGACCCGAAGCGTCGCTTCGGCGAGTACCCCTTCCAGCTCTCCGGCGGGATCTCGCAGCGCGTGATGATCGCCCTCGCGCTCGTGAACAATCCGAAGATTCTGATCGCCGACGAACCGACCACGGCCCTCGACGTCACGGTGCAGGCACAGATCCTCGAGCGGTTGAAAGAACTGAAGAGCGAACGCGGCATGGCGTTGATGCTGATCACCCACAACCTCGGAGTGGTCGCCTCGGTCGCCGACCGGATGGTCGTGATGTACACCGGCGAAGTGGTCGAGTCGGGCGAGGTCGGCGAGGTGCTGGCCACCCCACACCACCCGTACACGAACGGATTGCTCGGTGCCGTGCCACGGCTCAACAGTGGGGCGACCGAACTCACGTCGGTCCCCGGCCGCGTGCCGCAGCCCGACGAGCTGCCGGTCGGTTGCACATTCGCCGACCGCTGCGACCGAAGCATCGACATCTGCCGGGTCGAGCGTCCGGTCCTGGAGCATCGTGCTCGCACCGAGGTCCGTTGTCACAACCCGGTGGGCTGAGTAGGGGGATGATGGCATTCGAACGGAACGCAGTCGAATTCCCGCTCGCGTCGGGCTCGGTCGTTCGGGGCCAGACCATTCCAGGTGCAGCCACCGGCCCGGCATCAGGGCGGGGCACGATCTTGTTCGCTCACGACATCGGGGGCGATCTCGACGAGTTCGGTTCGCTGCCCGAGATCATCGCCGCCCTTGGCTTCGACGTCGTGCTCGTCGACCTGCCTGGCCATGGCCTGTCCGACGGCGACGAGCCCGATCCCGGTGGTTGCTTGGCTGCCGTGACCGAAGTCCTCGAGGGTTTGGCCGATCGGGCGCCGTTCGGTTTGGTGAGCGTCGGCCGCTCGGCCACCACCGGAGCATCTCTGGGCCGAGCACAGCAGGTGATCACACAACTGCTGATCAATCCCGTGCTCGACGAAAGCGTCGCGGCCGTTGCACAACGAACCCACTCCGTCCGCATGGTGCTCCATGGAGACGGGCCCGAGTTCGTCGGGACCGAGACGCAGAGGTTCTTCTCGCATCTGATCGGCCAGAAGCTGCTCGTCTTCAACGCATCGATCGCCGGCGGTCCGCGCGATGTGGCGAATCTGCCCACCGTGCGGGCTCACGTCGAACTGTTCTTCAAGCGTTACCTCAATCGTCAGAGCTAAGGAGGCCACCATGCCAAAGGTCGTCGACGGACATCTCCACTTGTTCCGGAAGGCCAGCGCCGACTACCCGCGCACCCCAGTCGCGATCATGGCCGAGGCCGGTCGCGAGGAGCTCGCCGAAAAGTTCCTGGGCGCCATGGAGGGCGCCGGCGTCGAACATGCGATCGTGGTGCCGCTTTCCAAGGGCGACGCCTA
Source organism: Ilumatobacteraceae bacterium (assembly GCA_037969115.1). Lineage (GTDB taxonomy): Bacteria > Actinomycetota > Acidimicrobiia > Acidimicrobiales > Ilumatobacteraceae > JBBKWQ01. Next base: position 1,691 of record JBBKWQ010000298.1, on the reverse strand, counting down.
CCTTTGCGAGGTGCTCACCGCCTTCCCGGGCCGCTTTGCCGGTGTTGGCATCTTCGACCACGATGAGCCCGACGACGTCGCAGGCGTCGAGGCGCGCCTCGCCACGACCGACCTGCAGGGCCTGCGCTTCTACGGTCTGGCCGCCGACGAGCACACGTCCCTCGACTCACTGGCCTGCCTCCCGGTGTTCGAACTGATGGCCGAGCGTGGCATGGTCGTGTGGTTCTACGGCGACATCGTGCAACTGCGTCTGCTCGACCAGATCATGCGGCGCCTGCCCGACCTGAGGGTGGTGCTCAATCACTCAGGGTTCTTGCCCGACATGCATGCCGAGATGCGGATCGACGAGTATCGCCGGCCGCACTTCGACGTCGAGTTGCCGCCCGCCGGCCTGCCCGCTGTCGAGGCGATGGCCGCCGACCACCCCAATCTTCACGTGCACTTCTCCGGCCATTACGCGTTCAGCAGTGAGCCGTATCCGTACCGCGATCTTCAGGATGTCGGCCAGCGCCTGCTGGCGGCGTTCGGCGCCGACCGGATGCTGATGGCATCCGATTGGCCATGGATCGAGTTCGAGCCCGGCTATGCCGAGGTTCTCGGCCTGCTCGACCACCTGCTGCCTGACCTTTCGGCTACGGAGCGTGACGCGATCCGCGGCGGCACCGCACTCAGCCTGTTCCGGTTCTGAGCCGATCGTCTCGCGATCGCGCTAGGCGGCACCCCACTCGTTGACTGCCTCGGCGACCCGGGTGATGCCGACGCGGAGGTCGTCGTCGCTGGCAGCCAACGACACGCGCGCGAAGTTGCCAGAGGTCGGACCGAACGCGGAGCCCGGCACGATCGCGACTCGCCGTTCGGAGATCAAGCGCGAGACGAAGTCGACGTCGGGCATGCCCGATCGACTCACGTCGATCATCGTGTAGAACGCTCCTGTCGGACGCGAGTAGGCCACGCCGTGCGCATCGAGGATGTCGGTCACCAGCGTGGACCTACGGCCGTATGCGGCGCGCATTTCGGCCACACAACTCTGATCGCCAGTGACTGCCGCGACCGCAGCTTTCTGGGCGATCGCATTGACGCACGACGTGGTGGGCTCCTGGGCACGCAGGATGTGTTTGACAATGTCCGGGGCACCGACCATGTATCCAACGCGCCAGCCCGTCATCGAGTAGCTCTTCGAGAAGCTGAACGCGCTGAGGACACGGCCGTCGGTGTCGAGCGGTTGGAGCGAGGGTGGGGGTTGATCGAAGTAGATCTCGTCGTAGACCTCGTCGGAGATCACCCAGAGTTCGTACTTGCGGGCAAGGTCGAGGATCTCGCGAAGGCGCTCCTCGGGGATGATTGCGCCGCTCGGGTTGCCCGGCGAGTTGAGCATCAGCACCTTGCTGCGCGGGGTGATGCGCGACTCGATGTCATCGACCGTTGGCACGAGATCGTGCTCGAGCCGGAGCGGGTAGTACACCGCTTTGGCCTGCAACAGCAGGGTCATCTGCAGATAGTTGGGCCAGCTCGGATCGGACAGCATCACCTCGTCGCCGGGATTCACGAGGCTCGCCAGCGAGGTGTAGATCCCAGCGACGGCGCCCGGAGTCACGATGATGTCGTCGACCGAGGCCGTGATGCCGTTGCGGCGCGCGAGCTTGTCGACGAGGGCCTCGCGCAAGTCGAGGATGCCGGCGTTGGGCGTATAC
>JBBKWQ010000297.1:0-3288 GCA_037969115.1 Ilumatobacteraceae bacterium | reverse complement strand
GTGCTCACGGCGGACGGTTTCATGGACGGCGTGCGGGCCCGTGGTGAACAACTCCGGACGGGTTTGCGCGGGTTGCAGGACCGTCACGACGGCATCGTGGACGTGCGTGGGCCCGGCCTGATGGTGGCTGCGCAGTTCGACACGGCGGCCCGCACGTCGGCGGTGGTCGCCCATTGCCTGCAACACGGCAAGCTGATCACCATGACCGCCGGCTCGGCCGGCACGACGATGCGGTTCATGCCCCCGCTCACGGTGTCGCACGACGTGATCGACCTCGCACTCGCAGCGCTCGACAAGGCACTCGTCGACGCATCGTGAAGCAACTGAGGTGAACGCGACGCGACGTCCGCTCGACCCGGCGCAGCTGCGGTTCGATCCGCCGACGGTGCCGCTCGACGTGGTGGCCGAGGTGCTGGCCGAGCACTGGGGTGTGTCGGGTCGATTGCGCCGGCTGGACGGGGAACGCGACCAGAACACAAAGGTCACCAACGCCGATGGACGCGAGTTCGTGTTGAAGATCGCCTCGCCGAGCGAGGACCCGCTTGGGGCCGACCTGCAGTGTTCAGCGCTGCGCCACGTGGCCGCCGCAGATGCGGGGCTCGCGGCCCCGCACGTGGTTCCAGCGCTCGACGGGTCCGACATCGTCACGACGTCGGTTGCCGGGGCGCCTGCTCCGACGCGGCTGCTCACATTCGTACGGGGCGTCACCTTCGGTGATGCAGGTGCGCTCGGGCTCGAGGCACTGGTCGGTGTGGGCGCAGCCCAGGGCCGGTTGGCGAGAGCGTTCTGCGGCTTCGAACATCCGGCGGCCACGAATTTCATGGCGTGGTCACTCGATGCCGGGATGGTCCACCATGACGAGTTGTGGGAGGGGTTGAGCAACGAAGGCCGTGACGCCGCGGCGCCGTTCCGCGAGCGCGTCGACGCCGTGGGCGCACTCGTCGAGTCGACGGCCGAGGGCGTGCGACGCCAGGTGTTGCACAACGACGGACATCGCGGAAATCTGCTGCGCCTCGACCAGTCGAGTACCGAGGTGATCGGTGTGATCGACTTTGGGGACATCGCCGACACATGCGTGGTGGCGGACCTCGCCATCGGCGTGGCGAGTTTCGTGGATCGGCATCCCGACCAGGCCGATGCCGCAGCGGCCGTCGCCGCGGGCTACGAACGATGGATGTCGCTGACCGACGCCGAGGTGGACGTGTTGGTCGATCTCGCGCTCCTGCGGATCGTGCTCGGTCTCCTGTTGGTCGAGTTCCAGTCCCGCCACGCGCCCGTTCACCGCCTGGCCGAGATCGTCGGCGAGCTTCCGGGGTACCGTGCGAACATGACCGCCTGGGGGTCGCTGGACAGGGCACGTACCACCGACGTCATCCGGGAGCGCATCATCCAGGAGCGCGTCGATCGGGAGTCGGGAACATGACCTCGGACGCGCAACGCGAGCTGATCCGGCGTCGAGAGGCGTCGCTGGCACCCGCCTATCAACTGTTCTACGACGAACCGGTGCATCTGGTGAGCGGCTCGGGCGTGTGGGTCCACGATGCTGACGGTCGTCGTTTGCTGGACTGCTACAACAACGTGCCGTCGGTCGGCCACTGCCACCCCCGGGTCGTGGCCGCGCTCGCTGAGCAGGCGGCGCTGTTGAACACGCACACCCGTTACCTCCACGAGAACGTCGTCGAGTTGGCCGAACGGCTCGGGTCCTCGCTTGCCGGCGACCTGTCCACGTGCTTCTTCGTGTGCAGTGGAACGGAGGCCGTCGACCTGGCCGTCGAGATCGCCCGGGTCGTCACCGGCGCGCAGGGCGTCGTAGTGACCGAGTCGTCGTATCACGGCAACTCGTCGCTCGTGTCGAAGCTCTCGACCGACGGCTATCCCGCGTCGCAACGCCCGGAATGGCTCGGTGTCATCGAGCCGCCCAACACCTATCGCGGACCGTTCCGCGTCGGGGAAACATCAGACCCGGCGGACGCGGTGGGGCTCGGTGAGCGCTATGCCCGACTGCTCGACGACGAGGTCGAGGCGCTGGAAGGACGTGGGCATCGTCCGGCGGCGCTCCTGATCGACACGAGTTGGGATTCCAACGGTGTGTTGATCGCCCCAGACGGTTACGTCACCCGCTGCGCCGAGATCGTGCGTGCGTCAGGTGGGCTGGTGATCGCAGACGAGGTGCAAGCGGGCTACTGCCGGCTGGGCGATCACTTCTGGGGCCACGATCGCTACGGGATGGTGCCCGACATCGTCACCGTGGGCAAGCCCATGGGAGCGGGACATCCGGTCGCCGCCGTGGTCACGACCCCGGCCATCGCCTCGGCATTCGCGGAGCGACGGTCGTACTTCAACACGTTCGGTGGCAACCCGGTGTCCGCTGCGGTCGCTCTCGCGGTGCTCGACGTGATCGCCGACGAAGATCTCCTCACCAACAGCACCGACACCGGCGCGTCTCTGGGAACCCGCTTGCGCGAACTCGCGGCGCGTCACGACGTGATCGGCAACGTCGCTGGGTCCGGGCTCTTCTGGGGGCTCGACCTCGTCGCGGACCGTGCTGACCGCACGCCGATCTCCTACGACGATGGGCGTCGTCTGGCGACGGCCCTGCGCCACGACGGTGTGCTCATCGGGCTCACCGGTCGGTACAACAACGTGCTCAAGATTCGACCGCCGCTGGTGTTCGACCGTGACCACGTCGTCGAGTTGGTCGGCGTGCTCGATGCCCGACTCGCCGCGTTCGAGTTGCGCGGCGGCGATTCGTCCCGCCGTCCCGGCGCCGAGTGGTGACCAACGCTCCGCGCTCGCCGGCGTGGCTCAGCCGCGACCGACGAAGCCGTCGCCCACGGTGAACGCCGCCACCTGGCGCATGTAGCGCGGAGCGAGGTGGGCGCGAACCACCTGGATCGCGTCGTCAGCGACAGCCACATCCGATCGCTGGAGTTCATCGAGGTCGCGGAACGTCGACTCGATCGCCTTCGACAACTCTTGATGCGCCGCGACGAGTTCGATCCCGTCAGGCGGCGCCGGGAGAGGCTCGAGCCGGCCGAGGGTGGCGGCGCGTTCGCGGATGCGATCTGCAGCTGGCCCATCGACCTCTCCAAGTGAAGCAGCGGTGTCGCTCAACGTCGTGATCATGTCGTTGTGTTCGTCGACGAGGTAGGCATCGACGACGGGCAGCGTCTGGCGGACGCCCTGCAGGAGCGACTGCATCATCTGGATCGTCGCGAGCGCCTTCGGATTGGCCACGTGCGGCACGATCTCGTCCTGGAGCGCCAGGATGATCCCCTCGAGCAATTC
>JBBKWQ010000296.1:0-13446 GCA_037969115.1 Ilumatobacteraceae bacterium | reverse complement strand
GCGGCGGGTGCCGCCGGAGCTGCCACGGTGACCGTCCGCACGACCGGATTGGCGGTCAGCTCGATCGTCTCGGCTCCCACTGCCTGATGCGACGCAACGGCCGGCCCGTCCTGCCGTGTCTCGGCCGAAATCACGGGATCGGCGCGGGTCGTGCGATAGATGATCACCTTGATCGGCGCTGGTCGGGCCGGCACCGCAGCCGGCGTGGGGGTCCCTGATGCCGGCGCCGAGGTCGATTGGCCGCTCTGGGTGTCAGAACCGGACATCGGGTTGTCGAGTCCGAAAACCGCCACCAGGGCGAACATCGAAGCGGTTCCGAGTCCGGCGGCTGCGATTCGTCCGCCGAGGGCGGGGTACCTTCGGCGCCCTGGACGCTCGGACCGCTGCGGAACGTTCCCGGCGGGTTCGGCAGCCGAGCGCGATTCGCGCAGGCGGGCGAGCCGTTCCATCCGGGCTTCGGAGCCCGAGGTGGACGGGTCAGTCATCGTCGTCACTGCCGTCGTCGTCATCCCGGTCGTCGTCATCCCGGTCGTCGTCGTCCCGGTCGTCGTCGTCGCTGCCGCTGGGTGACGTCACTGACGTGGTCCGTGGCGCGGGCGTCGTCGGTGTCGTGACTCGAACGATGTTGGTGATCGGTTCGTCGACCCGTGCGGTGATCGAGCCGTCGGCGGTCAGGCTCGCGACGAACACGTACGACGAGTCTCCGTTCACGAACGTCACCGTGAGTTCGGTCGGCGACGACTGATCGGTGGTCCATTGCCAGCCGGCATTGGTGGCGACGTCACCGAGCACGAGGTTTCCGTCGACCACATCGACCGTGACCGAACCCGCGTCGTCGACTCGATACGTCTGTCCGTTCTCGCCGGAAACGTCGGTCGTGCTCGTGGCCGGACTGCTTGTCGGGCTGGTTGCAACTGTCTCGTCGATGAACACTTCGATCACCTGCGGCTCCACCGTGGTCGAGGTGGCGCCCGCCACTTCGACGCCGCCGGAGGCAGACAGGTCACCGATCGGGCCACTCCCTGCAGAGTTCAGGATGCCGATGTTGGCGGCGACTGCTGTGGTGCCGGCGAGCACGGTTCCCGTGATGGCAGCCGCTGTGATGAAGGTCCTACGTCGATTCATGAGGGTTCCTGACTCGGTCGCCGAGCAACGCCTGCTCGCGGTGGGTGTTGACGATCACGGTAGAAGTCGCACCACCAGGAGGACGGAAGCCAAGAGTAAGCAAATGGCAAAGATGCACCCGGAGCGCGCGGCGGCCTGTCGACTCGTGCGAGTCTGTCGACGTGCATCTGCTGGTGGTCGAAGACGATCTCTCCATTGCCGAACCGATGTGTGCCGGTCTGACCCGAGAGGGATTCGAGATCACGCACGTCGCAACGGGCGGCGCCGCGCTCGAGGCAGCGACGGTCGATCTCGTCCTCCTCGATCTCGGTCTGCCCGACCTCGACGGGCGTGCCGTCTGTCGATCGCTGCGCGAACGATCGTCGGTACCGATCATCGTCGTCACGGCGCGCAGCGACGAGATCGACCGCGTCACCCTGCTCGAACTGGGTGCCGACGACTACGTGGTGAAGCCATTCGGATTCCGCGAGCTCGTCGCACGCATCGGCGCAGTACTGCGGCGAACCGCGGCGCCCCAATCACACAAGAACGACGATCCGGTCGATGTCGGCGAGATTTCGATCGATCCTCGCACCCGCAAGGTCACGCTGCGCGGCGCCGTCATCGCGTTGACCCCCAAGGAATACGATCTTCTCGCCTACCTGGCCGATGACCTCGGAGCGGTTCGCACCCGCGAGTCGATCATCCACGACGTGTGGGACGAGAACTGGTGGGGGTCGACCAAGACGCTCGACGTGCACATCGCTTCACTTCGCAAGAAGATCGGTGCCGACGCGATCGAGACGATCAGGGGCGTCGGGTTCAGCCTGGTCGCGCCGGATCCCTCCCGATGACCCGCCGTCTCGTACTCAGCTATGTCCTGGTGACTGCACTCATCCTGGTACTCCTCGAGGTGCCACTCGCCATCTTCTTCCAACAGCGCGAACTCGATCGGTTGACCGTCGATGCCGAGCGCGACGCCACGGTGCTCGCAACGATCTACGAGGACACCCTCGAACGGGGTCTGACAGTCGACTCGACGCCCGCCGACGAATACGCCGTGCGAACCACCGTTCGTGTCGTCGTCGTCGACGAAGCAGGGTTCTCGATCGTCGACACGGGCGCACGCGTCGACCGGAACTTCTCGACCCGACCCGAGATCGCCGAGGCGTTGACCGGAAACCGGTCGGTCGGGATACGACGGTCGGAGACCCTCGACACAGAGTTGCTGTACATCGCCGTTCCCGTCGCATCGGGCGGCACCGTGCATGGCGCGCTCCGGCTGACCGTCGACACCGACGAGGTGACCGCCCGGATCTGGAAGTTCTGGATCGGGTTGATGGCGATCGCCGCCATAATTCTCATTGTGATGGCGGGCGTCGGTTGGATCATCGCGCGATCACTCACCAGACCGGTCAGGCGCCTCCAGCTTGCAGCCGACCGGTTCTCCCACGGCGACCTGAACCCCACCGAAACCGACACGAGAGCGCCGCCCGAACTCGCCGCGCTCGAAACCGCGCTCAACGAGATGGCCCGACGTCTCGACGGGTTGATCGGTCGACAACGGGCGTTCGTCGCTGACGCGTCGCACCAGTTGCGCACCCCACTCACTGCGCTCCGACTCAGGCTCGAGAATCTCCAATCGGTTGCAGCCGAAGGCACGATGGACAACCAGCTGAACAGCGCGATGAACAGCACGATCGACGACGAACTGAGCAGAGCGATCAGGGAGACCGAACGATTGGGCAGCCTGGTCGGCGCCCTCCTCCAACTGGCAACCGCCGAAGAGTCCGCAGATCTGGCTGCCACCGATCTGCGCGAGATCGCGCACGATCGTGTCGACATCTGGACGGCGACCGCCGACTTGAGCAACGTGTCGCTCAGGCTGGTCGCCCCGTCGAGTGCGGTCGTCGTCCTGGCGGTACCCGGAGGGCTCGAACAAGTGCTCGACAATCTGCTCGACAATGCGATCGAGGCTGCTCCGCCGGACACCTCGGTGACGGTGAGCGTTCGGTCAGACGGCAGCCACGGTCAGATCTCGATCGCCGACCTCGGGGCAGGTCTCGGCGACGACGACAAGCGACGTGCGACCGACCGGTTCTGGCGAGCAGACGACGGCAAACCCGGGACCGGCCTCGGGCTGTCGATCGCCCAGTCGATCGTGGACGCATGTCACGGCACTCTGTCCCTCACCGACAACGCTCCCACCGGACTCGTCGCCAGGCTCGTGATCCCGCTCGCCGCTGTTTCCGTCTAACTGCGCGGAACGTCGACCCAGGGGATGTCCTTGTCGATCCGAGGCTCACCCGGGAGTCCGAGCACCTGCTCACCCAGGATGTTGCGGAGGATCTCGGAGGTACCACCCTCGATCGAGTTCGCGCGTACCCTCAGGAAGGCGTACTGAGCACCCTTGTTCGCTCCGGTGGCGTCGAGTTCGGTCGGTCGTCGGAACGTGTAGTCGTAGCCGATCTGCCCGTTGGCACCCATCAGGTCGATGCAGAAGTTGTAGAGCTTCTTGTTGAACTCGGAGAACGCCAGCTTGGCCACCGACCCCTCGGGCCCGGGGTTGCCGACTCGTGCGGCCTCGGCGGCGCGGACGTTGGTGAGACGGCCGACTTCGCCCTGAACCCACAGGTCGACGAGCGCATCCTTGCGAACAGCCGATCGGTCCGAATTGTCGAGTGACTGCCAGATGGCGACGGCATCGTTGGCGGCACCGCCACGGCGAGGTGTGCCACTGCCGGCGCTTCCGCCGCCGATTGCGGCGCGTTCGTTCATCAATGTGGTGAGCGCAGCGCGCCACCCCTCACCTTCTGCACCGATTCGATTCGAGTCCGGGATCCGGCAATCGGTCAGGTAGACCTCGTTGAACTCGGCCTCGCCGGTGATCTGCCGCAGGGGCCGGACCTCGACGCCAGGAGCATGCATGTCGAGTGCGAAGTACGTCATTCCCTTGTGCTTGGGCAGATCTGGATTGCTCCGGGTGACGAGCATGCCCCAGTCGGCGAGGTGGGCGAGCGTGTTCCACACCTTCTGACCGTTGACGATCCATTCGTCGCCGTCGCGGGTTGCCTTGGTGGCCAATCCGGCGAAGTCGGAGCCGGCACCGGGCTCCGAGAACAGCTGGCACCACGTCTCCTCCCCAGTGAACATCGGACGGAGGAACCGGTGCTTCTGCTCCTCGCTGCCATGTGTGACGATGGTCGGCCCGGCGAGAGCCATGAAGAACGTCGTCGCATCGGTGGCGGCAGCGCCCGCTTCACGAAGTCGCCGGTCGACGACACGGTTGAACTCGGGACGCACCCCCAAGCCACCGAACCCGACCGGGAAGTGAACCCAGGCGAGGCCGGCGTCGTAGCGCGCACCACGGAAGGCGACGTTGTCGGTAGTGGTCGGGTCGTGGCCGGCGAGCAACGCGTCGACGGCGTCGTCCACCTGCTGGAGTTGGGGGTCGGTCGGCACCCCCGGATTGTCGCAAACCCGGCTGATCACGAACGATTCGAGGTCGCGATGGCATATCCGTGGTGGGCAATTGCCGGCGGACGTGGCAGAATGATCGCTCCCATGGTGGTCGTAGCTCAACAGGTAGAGCACCAGGTTGTGATCCTGGCGGTTGGGGGTTCAAGTCCCCTCGGTCACCCCACGAGACACATCGTCTGATGTGTTCGGCGCCCGTTGCAGAGTGGGGGGCGGCATTCCGCCCCCTACACTGCCGGGCTGCTAGGCGCCTCTAGCTCAACGGCAGAGCAGTGGACTCTTAATCCATTGGTTCTGGGTTCGAATCCCAGGGGGCGCACCTCGGCGGTTCAAGCCGTGACATCGACCGGGGTCGCCATCGCAGCGACGATCTCGGCCAGCACGCTGGGTGATGTCGCGAGGTTGAGTCGCACGAATCCTCGGCCGTCGTCGCCGAATTCGGGACCCGAACTCAACCTCACGCCGCGCTGCATGAACGTTCGGGCCGGGTCGTCACCGAACCCGAGCTCGCGGCAGTCGAGCCACGCCAGATACGTCGCTTCAGGTGGGGTGTAACGAATCGCCGGCAGTCTCGCACGGAGCACCTCCGTCAACACATGGCGATTCTCGTCGAGCACGGCCATCACCGCGGCCAACCAGCTGGCGCCCTCGGTCCACGCGGCGTGGGTCGCCTCGACGGCCATGATGTTCGCCGCGCCGAGATAGTGGTCGGGCAGGGAGGCGATCGCAGCGACCATCTCGTCGCTTCCCATGTGCATCACCGCCCATCGAAGACCCGCGAGGTTGAACGCCTTCGACGCGGAGGTGACGGTGACCGTTCGAGCCGACACGTCGCGACCGAGTCGCTCGAAGGGAACGTGCTCGTGTGGTGCGTGGACGAGGTCGGCGTGGATCTCGTCCGAGATCACGACGAGGTCGTGCCGAGCTGCGATCTCGGCGATTCGTTCGAGCTCGATGCGCTCGAAGACGTGCCCAGTGGGGTTCTGCGGGTGACAGAGGATCCAGACGCGAGCCGGATTGGCCGCGAGGTGCCGATCGAGTTCGTCGTAGTCGTACGGTGCCGGCACAGCGACGAGTCGCCGGTCCATGTCGACGATGGTGTCGAGGAACGGATGATACGCAGGCGTGTGCAGCACAACGCCGTCACCCGGCCGGCTCAGATGATGAATCACCACGCGAACGCCCTGGATCACGTCGTTCAGCTCGAAGATCCGGGCGGGCGACGGCTCCCATGAGAACCGCTCCGACATGCGCGCGACGAAAGCCTGCGACGCGGGCGACCAGTTCGGGGATCGGGCCCAGACCGGATAACCCAACTCGCTACGCGCCAGAACCTCCGACAACCGATCTCGGATCACGGGAGCGGTGGGGAAGTCCATGTCGGCGACCCAGGCTGCGAGCGGACCCGGGATGCCCTGCCACTTGGCGCCGCGTTTCGTTCGAAGACGTTCCGACGACAGTGAACGAAGCCCGAACGGATCGTCCGGCCGTGCCGTCACGGAACCAAGACGACCTTGCCGGCAACACGGCGGGAGGCAAGATCGTCGAGCGCTCGGACCACGTCATCGAGCGGATACGCCTGCGGCTCGACCGGATTCAGCTCGCCGGCGGTGATGTGCTCGAGGAGCTCGGCCTGCAGTGAGGCATTGGCAGCCGGTTCCTGGAGGGCCCACGCTCCCCACTCGATGCCGGTGATCGCCCGATTCCTCAGCAACACCTGGTTCAACGGAAGTGTCGGTATTCCTGCGACGAATCCGACGACGTGATATTGGCCGTAGTCGCCCAGGCATCGGAGCCATGTCTCGGCTCGATCGCCACCGACCGGGTCGTAGACATGGTCGACGCCCACGTATCCGTGCGGCGCCACCAGGTCACGCGTCATCGTCTTGATGTCGTCGGTCCGCACGTCGAATGCGACCTCGGCTCCACGGTCGAGCGCGAGTTGTCGCTTCTCGGGAGTGGATGCCGCTGCGAACACACGCAGGCCCATCATCACACCGATGTCGACCGCGGCGAGCCCGACGCCCCCGCCGGCGCCGATCACGAGCATCGATTGTCCCTTCGAGGCCCTCGCCCGATTCCGGAGCGCGAACATGCCGGTCATGTAGCTCTGCATGAACGTGGCCGCCTGTCCGTCGGTGATCGCGTCGCCGATGATCGAAACATTGCGCACCTCGGTCACGACCTCGCTGGCGTAGCCGCCCGTGCCGACCGCCGCGAACACCCTGTCGCCGACGCTCACGACGTCGGGGCCGACGTCGTCGGCGACCTCGGTGACGCGACCCACCACCTCCCAGCCGGGCGTGAACGGTAACGGCGGCTTCACCTGGTACCGGCCCTGCACGAACAAGGTGTCGACGTAATTCACCCCACAGGCGGTCACGGCGATACGCACCGATCCGGGGCGTATCGCTGCACCCTCCGTGTGCTCGACGGAGAGGTGTTCGACTGGACCGAACGCTCGACAGATCACGGCACGAGGCATCTCGTCAGCCTTTCATGTCACTGACCACCCGGACGGGGCAGTCGGGTCGAACGCGCGATCAGTGGGTGACGACGCGTGGGAGGTCTGCCGCCTGGGCCACCCAGCTCTTCACCTGCGCGAGCGACGGCACCTGACGGACGAGGCGTTTCGACGCATTCACATCGGTCATCTTCTTCCACAGGTTCTCGGCGTTCCGGGTCGCCAGCTCGACCACCGTGTCGACCCCCGACGCCTCGAGCAGATCGCTGTACTGCGTTCCCACACCGCTGATTCGCATGAGGTCGGCGCGATTCACCCACTCCAGCACTTGCTTGGTGGTGAGGTCGCAGCTCTTGGCGAGATCCTTGCGACCGGCTGCAGTGGCTGCAGCCGTCAGCAGTCTGCCCGTCGTGGTGACACTGGCTTGCGCCAACTTGGTCGCGCACGCCTGTCCGATGCCCTCGATGTCTGTGATCTTTGCCATCGGAACAACTTAGTGCAGACGCTTGATTCGACCGACGAGCGCAGCCGGTGACATCCAGCCGGGGCGTCGGAGAGGACCGGCACCCACCCAGCTCATGGCCAGCAGCGCGCCTCCGAGCAACGCAACGGGCAAGCCGATCCACCAGTTCGAACTGGTCGCTGCCCCGCCGAGCGCGAACGCAGCGCCGGGCACCGGACGTTGCATCACAGAATCAGCGTCGGCGACGCCTGCAGTCGGCGACGATGTGGTGGTCGTGGTGCTGGTCGTGGTCGTGCTACTGGTGCTGCTCGTGGTGCTCTCCGGCAGTGCGCCGGGGCGATCCGACGGTGCACCAGGAGCGTCGAGCAGGGTCGCGTCCGCGGCCCTGTCGAGAATCGGGTCGACGACGGGGCCTTCGAGCGTGAGCGTCGATTCCGTGAGCGGCACCTTCAGGTCGATGGTGGCAGCGGGGTCCCGACGTTCTTCCGACAGACGGTCGGCGGTGCAGCTGGGGAGATGTCCTGCCGTCAGACCGGCGCCGGTGATACGTGTCCCGTTCAGCGTCACGTCTCCGAGCGCAAGGAGCTGACCGCGATACGCCACGGCGTCGACCGCGACGGCAGAGTCGGGGTTCCCGACGAGCAGATTGCTTCGCACGATGTCGACAGCGGGGATCGTCATCCGCACCGCGGTCGGCACGTTCACGAGCACGTCGGCCGACCGATCGAGCCATTGGGTGGAGCGTGGCGACCAGGTGACGTCGTCACCCGCAACGTTGATCAGCACCGAAGAATGAGACGGCACCCGGCTGAACGACACGTCGCCGACGATGCCGCCGTCGATCTGGAAGACCTGCAACGCGCTGACACCGTCACCGATCAACTCGGTGAAGCCGCCGTCTTCGGACTGGAGCACGACACCGGTCGTCGGCGTTCTGGCGAAGCACGCAGAACTCGACGCGAGTCCGTTCACCATCGCCGCGTACGGTGCGACGGCGTCGGGGTCTCGCGCAACGGTGTCATCGCTGCCGACCGCGCCGCTCCGGATCGTTCCGTAGGTGAGACCGCCGGTGGCCGGGAACACCACGACGGCGTTGTCGCCGACGACGATCGATCCACCCACGGCGAAGATCTGGTCGTTTTCTCGGGTGACCCGCATGGAGCCGGACGGGACGGCGAAGTCACCGAGTGCCACTGCATTGGCAGCCAGCTGCGTGTTCGATTCACTCGTGAGATCGCGGCCTGCGAAGAGTTCGACCATCTCCTCACCGATGAGGACGTCACGCCCGGAGGCGACGACCTGGTCGTCATGACGAACCGCTGTGGCCGTGAGCGAGCAGCCGAGCACCACGGTTGCCGCACCGAGCATCCTCAGTGCTCCTCGCCGAGCCAAGTTCTCCACACATGATCTATCGGTCGAATAACCCCGTTCTTGAGCGCTGGGACCTACCATTTCCGTGTGAATCCCGCCCGTGCGCTCGCCCAGTCACACGATTGTCCGTACTGACATGCGAGCGCTGGTCGTGATTGCACATCCGTGCTCCGACAGCTTCACCCACGCCGCAGCCGATCGCGTCGTCGCCGGACTCCGCACGGGCCGCCACGACGTGACCACGATCGACCTCTACGACGATGGCTTCGTCGCAGCCATGAGCCTGGCCGAACGCCGCGCCTACCACAGTGAGCAGCCCATTCTCGATCCGATGGTGCAGCGACACGCCGACCTCGTCGCCGCCTGCGAGATCATCGTGTTCGTGTATCCCACCTGGTGGAGTGGCCTGCCGGCGATGCTGAAAGGCTGGCTGGAACGTGTGATGGTGCCCGGCGTGGCGTTCCGGTTCCACGAACGCAGTGGCAAGGTCAAACCGGCGCTCACGCACGTACGTCGAGTCGTCGGCGTCAGCACGTACGGGTCGCCTCACACACTCGTCCGCCTCGTGAACGACAACGGACGTCGGGTCATCATGCGAGCGCTCCGGATCACGTGCGGCTTCCGGACGCGTACCGCCTGGTTGGGGATGTACTCCATCGACACCGCCACAGAGTCGGATCGGGCGCAGTTCCTCGAACGCGTCGAGTCGAAACTGGCATCGCTGTGAGACGCCGTCGAACCGATGTCGAGCGCCGGATCTTGCTGATCCACTGCCATCCCGACCCGAATTCATTCGTGGCCGGCGTGACCGAGCGAGCACGAACTGCGCTCGAAGGCGCAGGCCACGACGTACGTTTCCGTGACCTGTACGCCGAGGGATTCGATCCATGCTTCAGCGCGATCGAGCGTGCTCGCCACCTCGACTCCGGAATCGACCCGTCGATTGCCGAACATGCGCTCGACCTGCAGTGGTGTGACACGCTCGTCCTGTCCTACCCGACCTGGTGGAGTGGCCAGCCCGCGATGCTGAAGGGGTGGTTCGACCGCGTGTGGGTGCGTGGCGTCGCATGGGATCTGCCGGATGGCTCGAACCGCCTGACGGCGCAGTTGCGCAACGTCAAGCGCATCGTCGTTCTCACCACACACGGCTCGCCGAAATGGGTCAACTCGATCGAGGGCGAATCCGGCAAGCGCACCGTCACGCGGGCACTGCGGATGTTGTGCCACCCGCGGTGCCGAACGCGCTGGATCGCCATGTACGGCATCGACAGCTCGACGGCTGAGCAACGATCGGACTTTCTCGATCGGATCGACGCGAGCGTCGCTGCCCTGTGACCGCCAGACTCGGCCAGGACGGCCCGAGGAGCGGGTCGGCGTCGGCCATCGCGGCAGGAAGCGGCGCAGGCGTGACATTTGGATTCATCGCCGGCATCACCGACGGTCGAATCGTGTCACGGTCTCGACGTGATGCGTGTGCGGAAACAGATCGAGCACCTCGGTCACGACGTGCCCGTAGCCGACGGCGTCCAGCAACTGTGCATCTCGTGCCAGCGAGACCGGGTCGCAGCTCACGAGTGTGATCACCGGGGCATCGGTCGCTGACAATGCGGCCACGCCGGGCCGGCCGAGCCCCGACCGGGCCGGGTCGGCAATCACCACGTCGACCGACTCGCCACGGCGCTCCCAGCGGCCCACTTCGGCGCACACCAGATGAGCGTCGCGGCCGGTCAAGTTGCGGCGGGCGTCACCGATTGCCGACCGGGACGACTCGATGAGCACGACGCGAGTCGCCGCCGATGTCGCCGCGACCGCGAACAACCCGACGCCTGCGTACGCGTCGAGCACCGTCTTCGCATGGTCGAGTTCGGGTGTGATCCTGCGTACCGCGTCGACCAGCAGTTCGGCTGCGGCGGGGCCACTCTGGAAGAACGACGCAGCCGATACCACGAAGCGGTGCCCGGCGACTTCTTCGTGGATCTCCGCATCAGGGCCGATTCCGACGGCTTCGCCGAGTCCGCTGACGACTCCGTCGGCGTCGCTCCAGACCGCCGTCATCTGCCCCGTCGCCACGGATACACGCAGGGTGACCTCGAGCCCCGGTGTGATGGTGAGACCCGCGATGGCGTCGACCAACGCAGGATGCGCGATCAGGCAACCGGCCGCCGACACGACTTCGTTCGATCGCTCCTTGCGGAATCCGGCGACGCCGTCGCCCGTACCGACGACGCGGATCGTCGTGCGTGCAGCAAGATGCGGCACCGAAGCTCCGGTGCGCACCGCAGGATCGCTCAGTCGGCCGGTGCGCTCCAGTGCTTCGGTGACGACCGCCGTCTTGGCGTGGATCTGGTGACCGGCTCGTACATGTTGCCAATCACAGCCCCCGCACCCCAGCCGACGTTGTGGGCAGGGAGGCTCGACTCGTTCGACCGACCCCACATCGACAGTCACGGCGAAACCCCGTGCCCAGTCCTTCTTCGTCTCGGTCAGTTCGACTTCGACTCGCTCACCGGGCAGCGCTCCACGAACGAACACGACGCGGCCACCCGCATCGCGGGCCAAGGCCTCGCCGCCGGCAACAAATCGTTCGGGCTCGACCCACACCCGTGTGTTCGACATGAGGCCAGGGTACGGCCACGCACGGCACACGCAGCCCCCGTGCGCGATGCTGGGTGCATGGCGAGCGACGCGACATCGACAGAGTGGTACTGGGACCTTCAGAAGCAGATGGCGGTGCCGTCGGCGGAGCGCGGTCCCGGCGATCAGGTGCTGGGCCCGTATCGGACCAAGGGCGAGGCCGAGAACTGGCAGGTGACGGTGAACAAGCGCAACGAGGAATGGGACGACGCCGACGAGGAATGGGACGGCGAACGGGACGGCGACGAACAGAACTGACCCGGGTACAGGCACTGGACTAACTTCGGCAAAGTGTCGTTGCCGATCCAGATCGTCCCATCCGTGTTGCCCGCCGATTTCGCCAAGCTCGGTGACGAGGTCGCAGCACTGGAACAGGCTGGTGTCGACCTCATCCAGTGGGATGTGATGGACGGCCAGTTCGTTCCGAACCTCACCTTCGGTCCCGACGTCATCGCCGCGGCTCGTCGCCACACATCGCTCCCCTTCGAAGCCCACCTCATGGTGTTCACCCCCGATGTCATGGCGCAGCAGTACGTCGACGCCGGATGCCAGCGCCTGATCGTGCACGCGGAGGCCTGCACGCATCTCCACCGCACGCTCGACAACATCAACGGCATGGGCGCACGTGCCGCCGTGGCCCTGAACCCGGCGACCCCGGTCACGTCGATCGCCCACGTCCTCGATCTGGTCGACCTCGTCCTCGTGATGACGGTGAACCCCGGGTTCGGCGGCCAGGCGTACATCTCGACCATGGAGGCAAAGATCCGTGAGGTACGTGACCTCCTCGAGGCGACCGGGCTGACGGATACGGTCAACATCGAGGTCGACGGGGGCATCGGGCCCACCACGATTGCCGGCGCAGCTGCGGCGGGCGCGAACGTGTTGATCGCCGGCTCGGCTCTCTATCGCGATCCCGAGGGCCTCGAGCACGCCGTGAAAGATCTGCGAGCGAGGGCAGAAGCGGCAGCCGCAATCTGACGACGCGAATCGGAACACGCACGCGTCTGGGCGTGGCGACTGAGACAAGTCCGCCTCGTCTCGGCGTGGTTCGACTTCAGTGCCGAACGGTTCGCTCGACGCCACGCACCACGCCGGTCACGCTCACGCGGAACATGGCCAGCAGGAACAACACGCCGAATGCGACACCGAACGGCACCAGGATCGTCGCAGCGAGTCGCATCTTGTCGTCGAAGAGCGACCCGGCGACGCTGGTGTCGACCGTCGTTCCGTCGATGTGGAGGGTGATGATCGGGTCCTCGAGCTCGGGGCAGTCGATGTCGGTCTCGGACACGCCGATCACCTCGTCGCCGCCGAAGTTCAAAATGGGCGGACGAACTCGCGACGCCAGCAGACCGACGTCGGGATCGACCCACGCCGAGACGAGGTACCGCTCGTCGTCGTTCAGGAACTGCGAATCGTTCCCGTACCGCACGTCGATCAGGTCGGGTCCGAGCACGTCCCGGCGGGCGGCGAAGGGGCGGGGGTTCCCGGCACGTACGGTGTCGATCTCGAATCGGGTGGTGCGATAGTCCTGATCCACGACGGTCCCGATGAACACGACATGCGGCTCGGGTGGGGCTTCGCAGCCAACCGGCACCGGAACCAACGACACCGCTTCAGGTGCCGTTGTCGACGGCGCCTCGTCGGCCGGCTCATCGCTCTGGCCGTGGGCACGCCCGCCACCGGTGATCGCGCCGAGCGCCACCACGAGCAGGATCAGACGGCGCACGAAGCTGAGAGTACCGCCTTGCACCGACCGGTCGGCGGCACGACGATGCGAGCGTCGGCCACTCGTCAGCGCCCGGTGAACTCGGGGCTGCGCTTCTGCACGAACGCACGCATCGCTTCGGCCGTATCTGCGGTGGAGAAGTTCACGGTTTGCGACAGCCCCTCATCGTCGAGTGCTTCCTCGAGCGTGACGTTGAACGAGTTG
>JBBKWQ010000295.1:0-9874 GCA_037969115.1 Ilumatobacteraceae bacterium | reverse complement strand
CTTGAGGCGTTCCTCGAAATCGCCGCGGTACCGCGACCCGGCCACGAGCGCACCGAGGTCGAGGGTGTACAGCTGCTTGTCGTGCAGGGTGTCGGGAACGTCGTTGTTGACGATCATCTGGGCGAGGCCCTCGACGATCGCCGTCTTGCCGACGCCGGGCTCACCGACGAGCACCGGGTTGTTCTTGGTGCGCCGCGACAGGATCTGCATGACCCGTTCGAGCTCACGCGTGCGGCCGATGACCGGGTCGAGCTTGTGCTCGCGGGCCATCTGGGTGAGGTTGCGGCCGAACTGGTCGAGGATCTGGCTGTTCGACTTGTCGTCTTCGCCTTTTGCCGACGCGCCGACGGCAGCGCCGGACGCGCCCTGCTCACCGCCGCTGCGGCCTCCGCCACTGCCGGACGGACCCTGGTAACCCGAGAGCAGCTGAATGACCTGCTGGCGAACGCGGCTGAGGTCGGCCCCCAGCTTCACGAGCACCTGCGCGGCAACGCCTTCGCCCTCGCGGATGAGGCCGAGCAGGATGTGCTCGGTGCCGATGTAGTTGTGACCGAGTTGCAGCGCTTCGCGCAGCGAGAGCTCGAGCACCTTCTTGGCGCGAGGTGTGAACGGAATGTGACCCGACGGCGACGAGCCGCCCTGACCGATGATCTCCTCGACCTGGTTCCGCACCGCTTCGAGTGAGATCCCCAGCGATTCGAGTGCCTTGGCGGCAACTCCTTCACCTTCGTGGATGAGGCCGAGCAGGATGTGCTCGGTGCCGATGTAGCTGTGGTTCAGCAGGCGCGCTTCCTCTTGTGCGAGGACCACGACCCGGCGTGCCCTGTCGGTAAAGCGTTCGAACATTTGTCGCCCTTTCGCAGAGTGGCGAATACAGGGCATCACTCTACCGACGCTCGGGCGTGGTCCGGCGCCGGCTGGCCATGTCTGGTCTGGACCCGACGTGACCGGGCGATCGGAAGGTTGGAGCTGGTGTTTCATGGTTCGCCGCCGACCACGTAGCCTTCACCACGTGTCCGACGTATCGGTGACGTCCCCACTCCTCAGCTTGAACGGTATGGACGCCGATCGCGCACGCATCGAAGTGGCGATGCGTCGAGCCGTCGTCACCTCCGACGACTACCTCACCGAGATCGCATCGCACCTCATCGTGGCCGGCGGCAAACGACTCCGCCCCGTCCTGTCGGTCGTCGTGGCGTCGCTGGCCGCCCAACCGGTCTCCGACGATGCGGTCCGCGGTGGAGTGGCCTGCGAACTCGTGCACCTCGGATCGCTGTACCACGACGACGTGATGGACGAAGCCGAGACCCGTCGCGGCGTCGACACGGTGAACGCGAAGTGGGGCAACTTGCAGGCGATCCTGGCCGGCGACTTCCTCCTGTCGCGCGCGTCCGAGATCGCTGCCTCGCTGGGTACCGAAGTGGCGGGACTGCTGGCGCGCACCATCGGCTGGCTGTGCGAAGGGCAGATCGAAGAACTCCGCCACACCTACGACACCGCTCGGTCCGAACGAAGCTACCTCGCGTCGATCCACGGCAAGACCGCGTCGCTCTACGGCACGGCCGCCCGTATCGGCGCCATCGTCGCAAACCTCGACCGTCCCTCGATCGACTCGCTCACCGAATACGGCAATGCGTACGGCATGGTGTTCCAGATCGTCGACGACGTGCTCGACATCACCGCAACCGACGAACAACTCGGCAAGCCGGCTGGTCACGACATGGAAGAAGGCGTCTACACCCTGCCCGTGTTGCGCACACTCGCCGCAGGCTCGGCCGCCGGCCAGGAGCTGTTCGATCTTTTGGGGAAGCCGCTCGACGGCGTCGAGCGCGACAAGGCGCTCTCGATCGTGCGCTCCAACGACGGTGTCGAAAGCGCCCTCGAAGTTGCCCGATCGTACGTGTCGATCGCCGAGGAGGCCTGCGAATCGTTGCCCGATGGTGAGGCCATGCGGTGTCTTCGATCGGCACCGTCGGCCCTCCTCGACAGCGCCTTGACGACCACGCTGAGCTGAATCTTCGGGCGATTGTTTCGTTCCGGCGCTCAAATGAAGCATCCTGTGCTGAATGCATGTCGTCATCGTCGGGGCCGGAGAGGTCGGCTGGTACCTCGCTCAGCGCCTCGGAGCTGAGAACCACGATGTCGTCGTGGTCGAGCAGAACGAGGTGATCGCCAGCACGATCAGCGCGGACCTCGACGTGCAGACGATCGTGGGCAGTGGTGCCGTGCCGTCGGTGCTCATCCGGGCCGGTGCCGACCGCGCCGAAATGGTCGCCGGCGTCACCCAGAACGACGAGGTGAACCTCATCGCTTCGCTCCTGGCCAAGGAACTCGGCGCCAAGATGACCGTGGTGCGCCTCCAGACCGACGAGTTGCACGGTGTCGCCGGCCGCCACCTCCTCGAAGTCGTCGGTGCCGACCTGATCATCGACCCCGATGCCGACACCGCCGACGAGATCATGCAACTGGTGCACGTGTCGGGCGCCGACGAGGTCTACCCGATGAAGCGTGGCGAGCTCGTGGTGTTGGGGGCCGTGATCGGGGAGACGTCGAACATGTCCGATCGCACGCTCGCCGACATCGGGCAGGGAGGAAACTGGCCATTCCTGTTCGGCGCCATCACCCGCGACGGCGAGACCGTGATCCCTCGTGGCGACCAGAAGGTGCAAGAGGGTGATCACGTTCGGGTGCTCACGACCCGGTCGCAGCAGCGTCGGGTCCTCAGTCTTCTCGGCGTCCCGAACCGGCGAGTCCGCCGGGTCATGGTGTTGGGAGGCGGAGCCGTCGGCACTCGTGTGGCCGAGCGGCTCCAGTCCGAAGGCGCCGAGATCACTCTGATCGAGCGTGACCCCGCTCGAGCAAATGCGCTGGCCGAGCGACTACGCAAGGTCACCGTCGTGGAGGGCGAGATCACCGACACCGATCTGCTCCGGGAGGAATCGGTCGCCAGCATGGACGTGGTCATTGCCACCACCGGCGAAGACACCGCGAATGTCCTCGCCTGTGCGTTCGCCGCAGCCGAGAGTCAGGCGTTCACGGTGGCGGTGTTGCACCGACTGGCGTTGCTCCCGTTGGTACGGCAGTTCGGAATCAACGCCGCGTTGAGCCCGCGCACCGCATCGGCGAACGCGGTGCTCCGACAGCTACGCGGCGGCACGTCGTCGGTTGCCACCTTCCTCGAAAGCGACATCGAGGTCGACGAGTTCATCATCGGCGCCAAGAGCCTCGCCGATGGCGCCAAGGTCGCCGATCTTCACCTTCCGCGGGCCCTGCTCCTCGGGGCCGTGGTGCGCCCAGACGGTTCGAGCGAGATCGTCCGAGGCCCGACCGAACTGCACGCCGGCGACTCGGTCGTGGTGTTCGCGCGCCCATCGGCGATCGCCGACATCCAGCGGGTCTTCGACACGTGAGCGGCGGTTCGTGAGCACGCTCGACCACTTTCGGTCCGACAAGGGAATCGAGAGTCTCGCTGCACATGTGACCGGCCTCACCCTCGCCGTGTGCGGCGCCGGAGTGATCCTGTCGTCGGTGGTCGACGCGTTGCGTTCCGGGCCCGACTGGTTGGTGCTGCTCGTGACGGGAACCATCGAACTGCTCGTCGGTGTCGTGCTGTGGCGCGGATCACGCATGCCGCATCAGATGCGGGTGCAGGACGTGTTCACCACGGTCACCCTGTCGTGGCTCGTCCTCACCGTCGGCGGCGCGATCCCGTACATGGTGACCGGCTGGTTGACCCAGCCCGACCTCGCATTGTTCGAATCGATCTCGGGATTCACGACGACTGGGGCGACGGTGCTGCGCCCGATCGAGGGCACATCGCCGGGCATCTTGTTCTGGCGTGCCGTCACGCAGTGGATCGGTGGGATGGGCGTGATCGTGCTCGTCGTCGCCGTGCTCCCGACCGTCGGGTCAGGTGGGATGAGCCTGCTCCAGGCTGAAGCCCCCGGTCCGACCGGTGAACGCCTGACCCCCCGCGTGCGTCACACGGCGCGGCGTCTGTGGGGGGTGTACGTCGGCTTCACGGTCGTCCTCGCCGTGGCGTACGGCATCGCCGGGATGAACCTGTACGACGCCGTGTCACACAGCTTCACCACCGTCTCGACGGGCGGGTTCTCGCCGTACAACGGCTCTCTCGGTCACTTCGACTCTGCTGCGATCGAGTGGATCGCGATCGTTGCGATGTTTCTCGCCGGCGGGAGCTTCACGCTGTACTTCCGGGCGATGCGCGGCAATGTCAAACCCCTGCTGCAATCATCGGAGTTCCACCTGTACCTCGTCATCGTGACGGGGGCGAGTCTGATCGTGTTCCTGTCGAACGACGTCGAGGGGGCGTTCCATTCCCGCATCCGTGATTCGATCTTCGCCGTCACGTCCGTCGTGTCGACCACTGGTTACGGCACGGCCGATTTCGCTGCGTGGAGTCAGTCGGCCCAATCGCTCCTGCTCCTTCTCATGCCGATCGGCGCCATGGCCGGTTCGACCGCCGGCGGCGTGAAGCTGGTCCGTGTGCTGGCCGTCGCGAGCTATGCCCACCGAGAGGCGCTGCGACAGTTGCATCCTCGACTCGTCCGCCCGGTCCGCGTGGGCGGCGGCATCCTGCCCGACCAGATCGCCAACCGTGTCGTCGGATTTCTCGTACTCGCGCTTGCCGTGTTCGGTGGCGGCGCCATGGTCATCGCGATGACCGGCGTCGACATCGTCACGGCGTTCTCGGCTGCGGCGACGTCGTTCGGCAACGTCGGTCCTGGCCTCGGCGACGTCGGCCCGACCAGCGACTTCTTGACGCTGCCCCCGTTGGCGCGCCTCGTCACGATGGGGCAGATGCTGCTGGGCCGGCTCGAGATCTACCCGGTGATCCTGGCGCTGTCGTTCGTCACGTTGTACCGCCGGCCGCGGGTACTCACCTGAGGTCGGCGAGCGAGGCAAAGGTAGGGTGCCTCGTCATGGCTACACCGTTTCCCCCGTTCGATGGTTCGGCACCCAAGCAGCAGGAGTTCTCCTCTGCTCCCGACATGGGCATCGACACCGACAAGCGCTACACCGCCACCATGAGCACGTCGCTCGGTGAGATCGTGGTGGCGCTCGATGCGGTCAAGGCACCGAAGACGGTCAACAACTTCGTGTTCTTGGCGCTGAATCACTACTACGACGGCGTGATCTTCCATCGCATCATCAAAGGGTTCATGTGTCAGGGTGGCGACCCCGCCGGCACCGGTCGTGGCGGACCCGGCTACAAGTTCGCCGACGAGTTGCCCAAGCCGCGTGAATACCAGATCGGCTCGGTCGCCATGGCGAACGCCGGACCAAACACCAACGGCAGCCAGTTCTTCATCGTTTCCGGTTCGAGTGGGGTCGGCCTGCCTCCGGCATACTCACTGTTCGGTCAGGTCGTGAAGGGTCTCGACATCGTCGAGACGATGCAGAACGTCGCCACGGGTGGCGGCGACCGTCCGAAGACCGACGTCGTCATCAACTCGGTTGCGATCTCGGTCGCCGACTGAGAGCGGCGCTGCGACGGTCGTGATCGGCGTCTGACGATGGCCCCCGCGTCGTTGTCGAACGCGCAGGCGCGTCGCATTGCATTGGGCGCCCAGGGTTTCAACGAGCCGCGTCCGCGTGGGCGCGTCGACCGCCGGCATCTGCGACGCGTCTTCGACCGCGTCGGTCTGATCCAGATCGACTCGGTCAATGTGCTCGCTCGGAGCCAGGAGTTGGTCCTGTTCGCGCGTCTCGGGCCACATCCGCGCACGTTGATCGAGGAAGCGACTGCCGACGAAGAGTTGTTCGAGTACTGGGTGCACGAGGCATCACACGTCCCGACCGAACACCACGACCTGTATCGGTGGCGGATGCATTCGCCCCACCGCTGGGGCGCATTCCGTAAATTGATGGAGGATCGAGCCGAATACGTCGAGCAGGTGTACGACCACGTCGCCGAGAACGGTCCGATCGTTGCCGGCGACCTCAAGCAACGAGTGGGCAAGAAGGGGCCCTGGTGGGATTACGACGACGGGAAGATCGCGCTCGAGGCCCTGTTCCACGAGGGGCGGATCTCAGCGAGGCGCCGAAGGAACGACTTCGCGCGCCTCTACGACGTCGCCGAGCGGATGATCCCGGCGCATGTGCTCGAGCGCGACGATCCTCCCGAGAACGAGGCGCGCAAGCGGCTGCTCGTGCTCGCGGCGTCGCACCTCGGAGTGGGAACGCTGGCCGATCTCACCGACTATCACCGTCAGCTGACTCCAC
Organism: Ilumatobacteraceae bacterium; assembly: GCA_037969115.1. Lineage (GTDB taxonomy): Bacteria > Actinomycetota > Acidimicrobiia > Acidimicrobiales > Ilumatobacteraceae > JBBKWQ01. Next base: position 3,628 of record JBBKWQ010000295.1, on the reverse strand, counting down.
CATGTCGTCCGCTCGTCCCCGAACTCGTCGAGGAAGGACGCCTCCTCGAAGTCGAGGTGGAGGGGTGGGACAAGATCGGGTACATCACACCCGACGCGACCATTCCGAGAAGCGTGGCGGCTCGGGCGCTGCTGAGCCCCTTCGACCCCGTCGTGTGGAATCGCGAACGGACGGAACGACTCTTCGGATTCCGATATCGCATCGAGATCTACGTGCCGAAGCCGAAGCGGCAGTTCGGCTACTTCGTGCTGCCGTTCCTCCTGGGTGACCAGATCGTCGGGCGGGTCGACCTGAAGGCCGACCGCGGGGCGGGCACCCTCTTGGTGCAACACGCCTGGGTGGAGCCCGACGTGTCACCACCTGCCGTGGCGGCGGAACTCTGCGACGAGCTCGACCTGATGGCGGGCTGGCTCGGGCTCGATTGCGTCGACGTGGTCGGCGGCGGCGACCTCAGCCCGGCCCTGTCGGCTCACCTTGCGGGGCGCTGAGCGCCCACCGCAACGTTCGGGTGATGGCATCGCCGGCCGGTCGGACCATCAGCGCTTCGGTGACGGGTAGGTACGGCAGGCGCAGGGGCAGGCGCGCCCATCGCGGGAGCAGTGCGACAGCCGCGCCGGCGATGAGCCCGTAGGCCGGCCGGGCAGCCATCGGCATGGGCGGCTGGACGAGCAGGTAGCGGGCCGCGAGCCGCGCCTCGCGCGTACTTGCGAGCTCGTATCGGTATGACTGGAGTTGATCGCGAAGTGCATTCTGCGACTCGGGTGGGGCCGTCACGCCGAGCTTCCTCGCGACGATCGCTGTGTCGGCCACGTATTGGTCGCGTTCGCGCTCGGTGAGCGCTCCGCTTCCGTACCGAGCGTACGCAGCGAGGAAGCTGTCGATCTCGACGAGATGGACCCAACGGAGCAGATGTGGATCGGTGGCCGAGTACGGACGACCGTCGCTCGCCATTCCGTGCACGTGCTGGTGCACGGCCTGCACCCGGGCGATCACCCGCTCCGCCTCGTCGATGGGCCCGAAGGTGGTCGCGGCGAGATAGTCGGCGGTGCGCTGGAGTCGACCCCACGGGTCGTGCTGGTAGTCGCTGTGTTGCGCGACGCCCGCCATCGCCAGCGGATGCAGCGATTGGAGGAGCAAGGCCCGCAACCCTCCGATGAACATCGACGCATCGGCATGGACCCGTCGAATCGGCGCGTCGTCGTCGAACCATCGGGGACCAGTCGCATCGAACAACTCGGAGGATCGTTGCTCGGCGCCATTACCGACCACGCGACCACGAACTTGTCCGGCGAGCCACGAGCGCAAGGGTTCGGTGGGCATACCTTCATCGTGGCACGCCTCGTCGGTACGCTCCGGAGCGTGCCCGAAGATTCTGCGCCCCCGGTTCCTGACCCGTCCGGCCCCGCCGGTGTGGCGTCTGCCGGCGGTGAGGTGCCGTCGCAGACCCACCGACTGCCCGGCTGGGTGGTGCCGTCCATTGCGTTGTTCTGGATCGGTTTCCTCCTGAGCGGCGTCGTCGAGGCCTTGTGGCTGCGGCTGTCCGGCCTGCTCCTCCTCCTCGTCATCTCTCTGTTCTTGGCCCTCGCCGTCGAGCCCGGAGTGAACCGGATGGCGCGACGTGGTTGGCGCAGAGGCCGTGCCACGGCGGCGATCCTCGTTGGTGTCTTGCTGGCGGCCGGAGGGTTCGTCGGTGCGATCGGCACGCTCGTCGGCACGCAGATCGCAGATCTGTTGCAGAACTCCGAGACGTACATCGTCGACACCGTCGACTCGATCAACGACCTCTTCAACACCGAGATCGACCCACAGCGCGTCGTCGATCGCTTCAACGACCCGGACGGGCCCATTCAGCGTTACATCGACAGCCAGCAGGACGAAGTGATCCAGCTGTCGGTGCAGGCACTCGGCGGTCTGGTCGCGGCCTTCTCGACCCTGCTCTTCACGTACTATCTCGTGGCCGATGGACCGCGTCTGCGACGTGCGATCTGTCGACGGCTCCCACCAGAACGGCAGCGTCAGGTGCTGGCTGCTTGGGAGCTGGCGATCAACAAGACCGGGGGGTACCTCTACTCGCGGGCACTCCTCGCGCTGTTGTCTGCATTGTTCCACTGGGTGGTGTTCCAGGCGGCCGGCATCCAGGCGCCGATACCGATGGCCATCTGGGTCGGTCTCGTCAGCCAGTTCCTCCCCGTGGTCGGTACGTACATCGCCGGGCTACTGCCCGTCCTCATCACGTTCCTTGATTCGCCCGTGAAAGCGGCGGTCGTGCTGGCCTTCATCATCGTGTACCAGCAGGTCGAGAACTACTTCTTCGCGCCACGCATCACCGCCCGCACGATGGAGTTGCATCCGGCCGTCGCCTTCGGCGCTGCGCTCGCCGGATTCTCGCTGCTCGGAGCCGCTGGGGCGATCCTCGCCTTACCGGCTGCGGCGATGGTCCAGGCACTGTTGAGCGAGTGGGGGGCGCATCACGACGTGGTCGAGAGCTCGCTGACCGAGCTCGAGCCGCAGGTCATCCGACGACGACGACGAGGGGCCTCGGAGCCATGACGCCGCTGGAACGTGGCGGCGGTCATGCCCCCGTCGCGCTCACCACGCGCAGCGGCTTCGCCGAGAACGTTCATTTCGGCGCTGTCGTCGGCCTGCGAACCGACGGTTCGATCTGCTTCACCATCGGCGATCCCGATGTCATCGTCTTCCCGAGATCGTCGATGAAACCGTTGCAGGCGACGGCGATGTTGGAGGCTGGGCTGCAACTCTCCGATCCCGAGCTCGCGATCGCATGCGCGAGCCACAGTGGCGCTCCGGAGCACGTCGCGGTCGTGACCGGAATGCTCGATCGGGTCGGCTTGACCCCCGATGTGCTCCAGAACACGATGGACCTTCCGTACGGCGTCGACGCGCGACGTGCAGCTTTGGTGGCGGGACGTGAGCCCGACCGCATCACCATGAACTGCTCGGGCAAGCACGCTGCGATGATCGCGACGTGCGTGTTGAACGGATGGCCGATCGACACGTATCTCGACGCCGACCACCCCTTGCAGCGAGCGATCACCGATCTCGTCGTGCGTTCCACGGGCTTCGAGCCGAGTATCGGTGTCGACGGCTGCGGTGCCCCGGCCCACACGCTCCCGCTGATCGAACTGGCGAGAACTTTTCGCACCCTGGCCCTCGAACGAGGTCCGGTCTGGCGGGCCATGACCACCCATCCGGAACTGGTGGGTGGGCAGGGCCGCGAGGTGACCGAGGTGATGAGGTCCATACCGGGCCTGATGGCCAAGGACGGTGCCGACGCCGTGTACGCGGCGGCACTCCCCGACGGCCGCGCCGTGGCGCTCAAGATCGCCGACGGGTCGGCACGCGCGGCCGGCCCGGTTCTGCTCGGTGCGCTCCAACGCGTCGGCATCGACGTGGGTGACGTGCCCGAGCGACTGAACATCCCGATTCTCGGCCACGGTGAACCCGTTGGTGAGGTTCGCCCGATCGTGGATGCGAGCGTATGACCGCTCCAGAGTTTCGAGAGCTCGGCGAGGTGTCCTACGGCGTTGCCGAGCAGGTGACGCCGCTGGTCCGGCGAGTGATCGCGGAGAATCCATCGAAGTACACCTACAAGGGCACCGGCACCTAC
>JBBKWQ010000294.1:0-5341 GCA_037969115.1 Ilumatobacteraceae bacterium | reverse complement strand
AGTGGACCAGATTGAAGGTGAAGCTGTCATAATTGTCGATCAAAAGCAGCATTTTGCCGAAATCCTGTGACTAGGACCAGATTGAGGGTGTCGCCGCGCGAAAGCGCCGGTATACTTGGTCAGAGGTGTCAACAAACGTCAAGGCATCCAAAAGCAATTGAGCAGATTGGGGAAGAGCGTTGAGCAGCGGCTTTCTTTCAGGCATATTCTGGGGCGCCATTATAGGTGTAGCCCTTCTTTTCGTTTCAAGCCAAACACTTGAACGGCAGCTTTTGAGCTTTCCAAAGCCTCAAGCCAGCGCGGTCGAGGTGCCTGCGGGCACAGAGTTTGATCAAGCGAAACCCGAAACAGACCCAGTTTTACCTTTGACAGAAACGCGCCCCGAAGCCGACACGGTGGCAGAAGTGCCGATGCCGGATGATGCACCCGACGCACCGCCTGCATTTGATACGAGCGCACTTGAGGTTCCGACACCGGCGATAGAAGTGCCCGGAACGCTAGAGACAGTCCCCGTCGATCAGTCTGATGCGCCAGCAGCTCCTAGTGGAGAAAGTGCGGCCCAAACTGGCGAGGTTTCAGAGTTTACAACTCCTGAAGCGCCTGCAAGTGCGCCCGAAACCGAGACCAAAACGCCGACAGTCACTGCCTCCCCGACGGAAGACAATGCGCCCGACGCAAGTGTTAATGACGCCGCCCCGCAGGTTGAGACTGAAATCGCAGCCTTGCCGGAAGCGCAAAGTGATACCGGGTCTTCCGAAGGCACAGATACAGCTCCTGCGGTGATGTCCGAAGATGCGGCTCCTGAAGCTCCAAGAGCACCCGAAATTAGCAGCGAACCTTCGTTGCCAATACCCGATGTAACGGTCGTGGAAAGCGAAGCACCTGTACAGCCTGCAGCGATCGATGTTCAGGAAAATGCGGTCGAAGAAGAGGTTGCAAGTCTGCTGCAGCCTGTCGAAGAATTGGAGAGTTCACCCGAGGTCGAGACAGCCCGGTTGCCGCAAGTCGACAATGGCAACGCTGAACGAGCAGCCGCTGCGGCAGCAGCAGCGGCTGCCTCTTGCTCTTCGCGTTCTTGACGCTCGCGTCGTTGACGCTGCAATTCGTGTTCGACTGCGTCGTCGATCAGCCGTTGCGCCTCGACCTCCTGGAGCCGAACGAGCTCAGCCTCGGCCGCGACCTTGAGCCGAGCGAAGTCGGCCTCGGCATCTCGAGCGTCCTGCTGTCGAGCTTCGAGAACGGCTCGTGCGTCTACAAGCTCATCGGCAACCGCGTCGAAGTCGTCGAGCTCGACCGCGGTGCTCCCCGAGGCCGCCGAGAAGATGACATTGGCCTCGTTCTGATCGTTGATCGAGTCGACGTCGCTCAGCAAGGGAATCGCCGACCCGCTCGCGTTGACGAACCGACGCACGGCGGCCTGTTCGAGTGACACTCGCATCTCGCCCGACTCCGCCTCGATGGCCGCCAAATCGGTCTGTGCTACCGCGATCTCGATCGCGAGCTCTTCGATGCGCGACTCGGCGTCGAACATGGCCTGCGCTGCGACGTTGGCGCGATCTTGCGCCGCAAGAATCTCCGCGGCTGCTTGCTTCGCAGCAGCGTCGCCATGGTCCGCGCCCGCCGTCGAGGAAAACGCCGACGCGCCGACGATCAGCGAGATGACGACGGTACCGCGGACAGCCCGTGCTGAACGCGACGCTCCCGCCCTCGACAACATGATGTACGACGCTACACGAATATGACGGTTCTGTGACGTTCGCGCCATCTCAGGTTCAGATCGAGGGATCCGATCGAGGGATCGGTTTCCAGCGAGGGTCGGACCTGGCAAGCTCGTGGAGACCCCTGCACCACGAGAACGAGGTGAGGCCGCCGAGCAGGCCGTCACCGAGGAGGCCGTCATGGAGATGCCGAAGCCGACAGATGCCGACAAGCAACGATTCCGTGACTTCGCACCGGACGGTCCCACGGTCGAGGTGAAACCGATGTTCGGCAACCTCGGAGCGTTCGTCAACGGCAACATGTTCATGGGGTTGTTCGGTTCGTCGATCGGCGTGAAACTTGCCGACACCGATCGGGACGAACTCCTCGCCATCGAGGGTGCCGGCCAGTTCGGCCCGGCCGAACGGCCGATGGGTGGCTACGTCTCGCTCCCAGGGAAATGGTCGGGTACGCAGGCCGCGCCATGGATCGACAAAGCGCTCGCCCACATGGCCGCGATGCCACCGAAGGCGAAGAAGCCCACACAGAAAACCTGATGCCGTTGCACGACCGCCTCCTCGACGAGGCGTGGACGAACTCACTCCTCGACGCACGCGGACGCTGGACACGAGGGCCGATCAGACCGGACCGGGTCGAGCGCATCGGGGTCGGGTATGGATTGAGCGGAGTGGTGTACCGGGTCCACGCGACCGATTTCTCCGGTGCCGCCGTCACTCTGGTTGCGAAGATCGAGGAGCCGGATCTCACGCGTCGAGCCATCGCCGCCCATGCTTCGGTCGAGCCCGTGCTGGGCTCGTCGATGCCCACGTGTATGGGCTCACATGTCGACGACGAGGCAGGGCTGTTGTTGCTCGAGGATGTTCGGCCCGCGGTGCAGGGCGACGAGTTGGTCGAATGCGAGGTAGCGCAGGCCGTCGGACTCGTGCACGTCGTCGCCGGTCTCCACGCCCACACGATCGACGGGGTCGATGTCGACACCGCTGCCGATCAGGGGCTGGACATCTGGCGAGCGGTGCCCGCGGACGAGGAACGCTGGGCGACGACCCTGTCGACGGCGACTGCGCGGTACCCGGCGCTGTTCGCCGGTGTCGCCGGTGAACGGGTCGAACGGATCCGCGACGCCGTCGTCGACGCATCCGCCGTGCTCGACCGCGAACGGGTGTCATGGGTTCATGTGGACCCACATCTCGACAACGTTCTGTGGCGCCCCGACGGGTCCACGGTGCTGCTCGACTGGTCGAACGCCCGCATCGGCCCTCACGTCACCGACGTGTCCAAGCTGCTGTTCACCCTCGCGTTCTGCGAACGACCGGCGATGACACCCGGCGAAGTCATGGCCACATACGTTTCCGAACTCGCTCAGCACGATGTCAGGGTCGACTTTCCGACGTTCGAGTCGGCCACATCTCTGGCGCTCGTCGTGCACCTGCAAGGCGTCGTGGGGTGGTCCGGCCAATCCTCGGATACCGCGTTCCATCACCGCAAGGCCACGCTCCGCGACAATGCGATCGATCGGGTCTTTCGAGCCCTTCGCTGGCTCGACCGCAGACACAAACGCACAAGGTTCACGTTTGGGCGAGGCTTTCCGGCCGATTCCTGCGAGAATCAACTCCAAACGAGAGGGAACTGATGACCGCCAACGCCAATTTCACCTTCGACGACGTTGCCGTTGTCTCCGTCGCAGCGTGTGAAGCGCCCAATGTGGTCACTTCCGGCGAGCTCGACGAGCGTTTGGCCCCTTTCTACGAACGTGTTGGCGCCAACCCGGGTCTGCTCGAATCACTCGCCGGGATCTCTCAGCGGCGGCAATGGCCGGAGGGTGTGTCGTTCATGGAGGCAGCCGCCTTGGCCGGCGAAAAGGCGCTCGCAACCAGCGGTGTCGACGCGTCGAGAATGGGTCTGCTGATCGACACCAGCGTCTGCCGCGAACGCCTCGAGCCCTCGAGCGCCGTCACGGTGCACGATCGCCTCGGGCTTCCCGCCACATGCATCAACTTCGACCTCGCCAATGCGTGCCTCGGTTTCCTCAACGGCATGCACGTTGCCGGGGCGATGATCGAATCTGGCCAGATCGACTACGCACTCGTCGTCGACGGTGAGGGCACCCGCGAGATCCAGGAGAACACTCTGGCTCGGCTGCTCGATCCCGACTCCACACTCGGCGACCTCTTCGAGAACTTTGCGTCGCTCACGCTCGGCTCGGGTTCGACCGCGATGGTCGTCGGGCGACACTCCGAGAATCCGGGCAGCCACAGGGTCGTCCGCGGGTTCTTCTGTGCAGACACCGTGCACCACGATCTGTGTGTCGGTTCACTCGAGCAGATGCGAACCGACACCGCTGCGCTCCTCGACGCCGGGACGAGCCTCGCCAAACGCGCCTGGGACGACGCCGAGAAGTCCGATTGGCTCGACATGGACCGCTACATCCTGCACCAGGTCTCGAAGGTCCACACCGCTGCGATGATCGACGTCATCGGGCTCGATGTCGACAAGGTGCCGATGACCTTCCCGATGTTCGGCAACATCGGACCGGCCGCGATTCCGTTCACGTTGGCGAGCGTGGTCGACACGCTGACGCCTGGTGACCGGGTGCTCTGCATGGGTATCGGCTCGGGGCTCAACGCCGCGGTCGTCGAACTCCTCTGGTGACCGCATTCGTCGGCCCGGCGCAGGCTCCGCCCGCCGCCATCGTCGGGCTCGACCCGTCGTGGTCACGCCTGGTTCGCGTCGCCGTCACCGATCGCGAGTCGACCCATGGAGCCGGACGTACCTGGCACATCCTCGACAACGGCGTCGAAGACGCCGCACTTACGCTGCTCTGCGTGCACGGAAACCCATCGTGGTCGTTCCTGTGGCGCAACGTCCTGGCCGGTGCGCCGGCCGGTGTCCGGGTCATCGCCGTCGATCAACTCGACATGGGGTATTCGGAGCGCACCGGCACGATTCGCCGACTGGCGACACGAATCGACGACCTCGATCAGCTCACCGACGAATTGGGAATCGTTGGTCCGGTCGTCACGGTCGCGCACGATTGGGGCGGACCGATCTCGCTCGGTTGGGGTCGGCGCCACCTCGAACAGCTACGGGGTGTGGTGCTCCTGAACACGGCGGTGCATCAGCCGGCCGGTTCTCCGGCGCCGGCTGCGATCCGCGCGGTTCGCACGCGCGGGTTGCTGCGGCGAATCACGGTCGACACGTCGGCGTTCATCGTCGGCGCAGTCGAGATGTCCCGCCCGCGCCTGACGCCCGACGTGCGCAGGGGTTTTCTGGCGCCGTACCGCTCCCGCCAACGGCGCGAGGCGATTCAGGACTTCGTCGAGGACATCCCGCTCGATCCGAGTCATCCCAGCGCCGAGTCGCTCGACGAGATCGCCGAGGGCCTCGTCGATTTCGCCGCAATCCCGGCGCTCCTGCTGTGGGGGCCCAAGGACAAGGTCTTCTCCGACCTGTACTTGCACGACTTCGAAGCACGCCTTCCGCACGCCGACGTCCACCGCTTTCCCGGGGCGAGCCACTTCGTGTCGGAGGACGCCGACGTCACGCGGGTGCTCTACGACTGGCTCCGCTCATCAACTGGTGAGCTCGACCGCCGCGACCGCCCCGCCGGCTCCGATGCCGCGTC
>JBBKWQ010000293.1:0-5570 GCA_037969115.1 Ilumatobacteraceae bacterium | reverse complement strand
GACGTCCGCGCCCGCGGCGACGTGGCGATCTGCGACGCGCTGCAGCGCTTCGACGGAATCGATGTCGAGCCCGAAGGCCTCCGGGTCTCCGACGACGAGATCGACCGCGCCGAGGTGTCCGACGAGGTCGACGCCGCGATCGACGATGCGATCACGCATCTCCGCGCGTTCAACGAGCGCCAACTCGAGCAGATGGTCGACTGGCAGTTCGAGTCCGAGCCGGGTTTGACGGTCGGCGAGAAGTACAGCCCGATCTCCTCAGCCGGGTTGTTCACGCCATCGGGGAAGGCCAGCTATCCGAGCGTGGCGTATCAGCTCGCGGTTCCTGCGGTGACGGCGCGCGTGCCGTCGATCTCGCTGGTGGTCCCACCGGTGCCCGGCGGCGATGGGTCGGTCGACCCCGCAGTGCTGGTGGTGTGCCGCAAGGTCGGCGTCCGGTCGGTCTTCCGGGTCAATGGTCCGGCCGGCATCGCCGCTCTCGGTTTCGGCACCGAGTCGATTCCGCAGGTGCGCAAGATCGTCGGGCCGGGCTCGCCCGCCGTCACGATCGCACAGGTCGAGATGCAGCGCCACGGGGCCACCTCGATGATGCTGCTCGGACCGACCGAGAGCATGGTGATCGCCGACGACACCGCCGACCCGGTTCTGCTCGCGGCCGACCTCCTGATCGAGGCCGAACACGGCGTTGACAGCTCGGTGGTGCTGCTCACGACCTCGGCCGAGCTCGCCGACGCGACCGACCGACATCTCGCCGAACAGCTGGCCGCGCTCCCCGACGTGCGGGCGGCGTCCGCACGAGCAGCGCTGGGTCCGAATGGCGGCTGCGTGCTCGTTGCGAGCCTCACCGAGGCGACCGAGGTCGCTAACCTCTACGCACCCGAGCATCTCCAGGTGGCTGTTGCCGCCGGAGTGGTCGACGAGATCGTCGAAGGTCTCGTCAACGCCGGCGAGATCCTGATCGGCCAGCACACGCCTTTCAGCGCGGCGAACTTCGTGATCGGATGCCCGGCGTCGCTGCCCACGAGCGGGTTCGCACATGTGTCATCGGGCATCACCGCCGCAACCTTCTTGAAGCGAACTGCGTTCGCACGATCCGACGAGCGAGCGCTGATGCGCATGGCGCCATCGGTCGTCGCTCTCGCCGACCACGAAGGATTTCCGGCACACGCGGCTGCGGTACGCCGACGGATGGAGTCCAGCCCCTACGCTTCATACTCGTGACCTCGATTCTCCTGGTTGAAGACGACGAACGAATCAGCGAACCCCTCGTACGAGTGTTGGTGGCGGAAGGTTTCGACGTCACCCACGTCGAGACCGGCGGCGCTGCCATCGAGGCGATCGAGCGCAATGCTCCTGAGCTGTTGTTGCTCGACCTCACGCTGCCCGACATCGACGGGCTCGACGTGTGCAGGCGGGCTCGGGCGGCTGCCCCGGAGCTGCCCATCATCATGCTCACCGCACGCGCCGAGGAGATGGACGTCATCGTCGGTCTCAACGCCGGCGCCGACGACTACGTGCCCAAGCCGTTCCGGCTGGCCGAACTCGTCGCGCGCATCCGCGCCCGGCTCCGCATCGTCAGTGCTCAGGCTCCGACCGCGAAGGTGCTCGAAGCCCGCGGCTTGAAGGTCGATCGCGAGGCACGTCGCGCGTATCTGAACGACACCGAGATCGAGCTGACCTCGAAGGAGTTCGATCTGCTCGCCCTGTTGATGAGCAAGCCCGGTGTCACCGTCACGCGCGAAGACATCATGAGCGCGGTTTGGGACGAACACTGGTGGGGGTCGACCCGAACGCTCGACACACACGTCTCGACCCTGCGCCGCAAGATCAAGGACGACTCGGATCCACCTTCCATCGTCGTCACGATCCGCGGGGTCGGTTTTCGTTTCGAGGCGTGAGCGGCTCACATGAGACGCCGGCTCGTCATGTCGACGATTGCGATCGTCCTGGTCGTCCTCGGCGCGCTCGCCGTGCCGGTCGGACTGGTGGTCTACAACTCGGGTGAAGATGAAATCCGGGGCCGGCTCGAAGCCGAAGCGGTCATCGTCACCAACAAGATCGCCCCCGATCTGATCGCGGGCGTCGACATCGATCTCTTCGAGCTCATCTCGACCACCAGCACCGGCGACGGATTGCGTGTCTTCGACGCGAACGGCACGACCCTCGTCGACACGGTGGGAACGTCACTGGTCAATCCGATCTCGGTCAGAAACGTGGGCCCGAACGGGACGACGATCGAACTGTTCGCCGACCGTCGAGCTCTCGACGACCGGTTCCGTGAACAGCTCACCATCCTGCTCACCCTCGCTGGCGGCGCGCTCCTCGCGTCTGCCGCGCTCGCCGCGGTGCAGGCCCGCCAGTTGGCACGACCGCTCGAACGCGTCGCGGGCACGGCAGCTCGACTCGGTGACGGCGACTTCAGCAAGGCGAACCCGATCGACACGGGCATTCCCGAGATCGACAGGATCTCGGCGGCGCTCGACGAGAGCGGCGCTCGCATCGACCGCATGCTCAAGGCCGAGCGGCACTTCACGGCCGACGCGACACACCAGCTGCGCACCGGTCTCACCGGAATCGCGATGCGCTTCGAGCTTCTCACGTTGCGTCCAGAGGACGAGGTGAAGGCCGAGGCCGAAGCCGGACTCAACCAGACCGAACAGCTGAACCAGACCATCGACGAGCTGCTCGCGGTGACCCGGCACGGGTCGACGCAGGCCCGCGGTCCGTTCGACCTGATGTCGCTGGTCGACGATCACATCACCGACTGGTTGCCGCACTTCTCGTCGGAGCGACGCACCATTCTCGCGGTGACCATCGCTCCTTCACCCGTGGTGTTCGGTACCAAGGGTCTCGCGGGTCAGGTCATCGACATCCTGATCTCGAACTCGCTGCGTCACGGACGCGGCAACGTCTCGGTGATCGTCGAAGGTCCCTCGGTGACGGTCACCGATCAGGGCACGGGCGTGACCGACGAACAGCTCGCCGTGATGTTCGACGGACCGGTCGACCCGGCCGCGCGGCACGGCCGGGGATTGCCACTCGCACGGCGACTCGCTCAGGTCGACGGAGCCAGCCTCAACGTGGTGAGCATCAAGCCACTGCGGATCAAGTACTCGCTCGTCCGGGCCTGAACGATCGGTCGGCCGGCCCGCAATCGGCGTGTGCCATCGGGACCACCAGATCGGGCGCTGGATCAACCGGCCCGAAAAAACCAATCGCCCCCTCCAGGGGGCGGGATCCCTGGAGGAGGCGAGCGGAAGGAAACACCAATAGATATAACGATACTGACGTAACGCCTTCGTGCGATCGGCGTCAACTCTCTGCAAAGTCACCCGCTGTGACGAGAATTCGCCCCGGATCTCCCTCAACGTCGACGCGAATGACGCCGCCTTCGGTCACTTCGCCGTCAAGCAACAGCAACGCCGCCCGGTCGCTGATCTCGCGCTGGATGACCCGCTTCAGCGGGCGGGCACCGAATGCCTCGTCGAATCCTTCAGCGGCGAGCCAGTCCATCGCTGCGTCGCTGATCTCGAACGAGACGCGCCGATCTGCCAGCCGTTCGCGGAGATGTGCCAGCTGGATCGTCACGATGTGGCGAAGATCGTCTGCGGTCAAGGATCGGAACCGGATGATGTCGTCGATGCGGTTGACGAACTCGGGCTTGAAGTAGTCGCTCGGGTCGACCGGCAGGTTCGAGGTCATGATCATCACCACGTTGGTGAAGTCGACCGTGCGGCCCTGCCCGTCGGTGAGGCGCCCGTCGTCGAGAACCTGGAGCAACACGTTGAACACATCGGAGTTCGCCTTCTCGATCTCGTCGAGGAGCACGACCGAATACGGTCGCCGCCGAACGGCCTCGGTGAGCTGACCACCCTCGTCGTAGCCGACATATCCGGGTGGGGCCCCGATGAGGCGGCTCACGGAATGCTTTTCCATGTACTCGCCCATGTCGATCCGCACCATGGCTCGCTGGTCGTCGAACAGGTACTCGGCCAGCGCTCGCGCCAGCTCGGTCTTGCCGACACCCGTCGGGCCGAGGAACATGAACGATCCGATCGGCCGGTTCGGGTCGGACAGTCCGGCGCGGCTTCGCCGGATCGCGTTGGCGACCGCCGTGACAGCGTCGTCCTGGCCGATCACGCGTTGATGCAGCGAGTCCTCGAGATGGATCAGCTTGCTCGTCTCGCTCTCGACCAGGCGCGTCATGGGCACGCCCGTCCACTTCGCGACGACTTCGGCGATGTCTTCGGCGTCGACCTCCTCCTTGAGCATCCGGGTCTCACCCTGGAGCTGGTCGAGGTGGGCCGTCGCTTCTTCGACTCGCCGCTCGAGCTCAGGGATTCGTCCGTAGCGAATCTCGGCTGCGATGTTCAGATCGGTTTCGCGTTCGAGCTGCGTGCGGAGGTGTTCGAGTTCTTCCTTCAGGTTCCGGATCGCATCGATCGCCTGCTTCTCCTCCTCCCAGTGCTTCTTCATCGTCGCCAGCTCGACGTTCAGGAGGGCGAGCTCGTCGTGCAGCGCGTCGAGCCGCTCGAGTGAAGCGCTGTCGCTCTCCTTGTCGAGCGCGACCTGTTCGATCTCGAGTTGCAGGATGCGGCGCTCGACGACATCGATCTCGGTCGGCATCGAGTCGATCTCGATCCGGAGCTTCGAAGCCGCCTCGTCCATCAGATCGATCGCCTTGTCGGGCAGGAAGCGATTCGTCAGATATCGGTTCGACAACACGGCGGCACTCACCAGCGCCGAGTCCTGGATGCGCACGCCGTGGTGGACCTCGTATCGCTCCTTCAGCCCGCGCAGGATGCCGATGGTGTCCTCGACCGACGGTTCGCCGACGTAGACCTGCTGGAAGCGACGCTCGAGTGCTGGGTCTTTCTCGACGTACTTGCGGTACTCGTCGAGCGTGGTCGCTCCGATCATGCGGAGCTCGCCGCGGGCGAGCATCGGTTTGATCATGTTCCCGGCGTCCATGGCCCCCTCGGCGCCACCCGCGCCGACGATGGTGTGCAGTTCGTCGACGAACGTGATGACCTCGCCGGCGGCGTCGGTGATCTCCTTCAGCACGGCCTTCAGCCGCTCTTCGAACTCACCTCGGTACTTGGCCCCGGCGAGCATCGAGCCGATGTCGAGCGCGATGAGGCGCTTGCCCTTGAGACCCTCCGGCACGTCGCCGTCGGAGATGCGCCGTGCGAGACCTTCGACGATGGCCGTCTTGCCGACGCCTGGTTCGCCGATCAGCACGGGGTTGTTCTTCGTGCGGCGAGACAACACCTGGATGGCGCGCCGGATCTCCTCATCCCGTCCGATGACCGGGTCGATCTTGCCCTCGAGCGCGAGGGCGGTCAGGTCTTGGCCGTATTTCTCCAGCGCGGCGAACTTCTCCTCGGGGTCCTGATCGGTCACTCGGTGCGACCCGCGCACTGCCTGCAGCGCTTGCATCAGCTCTTCGGAGCCGACGTCGAGGCGGTCGTTGAAGGCGAGCAGGAGGTGCTCGACGGACAGGTAGTCGTCCTTGAAGTCGCGCTGCGTCTTCTCGGCCATCGCAACCTTGTTGTTCAGCTCTTTCGACA
>JBBKWQ010000292.1:0-2692 GCA_037969115.1 Ilumatobacteraceae bacterium | reverse complement strand
AGTGTGGCGTCACCCACGCTGACCGAGTCGCAACTGGCCGAACTCGCGCCGCTGGTCGGAGGCGGGGACGACGCCCTGCCGGCTGCGGATCAGGCAGCGACGGCTCGCACGGCGATCTCTGTCTGGCTCGAGGCGCAGGTGTTCACGCAGGCGTTCAGCGATGGCGGCGAGACGCTGGATCCGGCGGCGATCGACCTGAGCACGCAGGGCCTCAGCGAACAGTTCGGTGAGCAGTTCACCGGACTCAGTGCAGACACCCGAGATCTCCTGGTCGAGTACGTCACGGTGATCGACCAGCTCCCCGCCCTCCCCCGGCCCGAAGAATCGGAGGTACGCGCGTGGTTCGACAGCGGACCCGAGGAAAGCGGCCTGGCGTGTGTCAGCCACATCCTCGTCGAGACCGAGGACGAGGCACGCCAAGTCGTCGACGAACTTGCCGCCACCGATTCCGAAGCCGATGAAGCCGAACGCTTCGCGTCCCTCGCGGTGGAGCAATCGATCGACACCGGATCCGGAGCGGCCGGCGGCTTCTTGAGCTGCGATGTGGCGACCAACATCAGTCAGCAGTTCGTTCCACCGTTCGCCGCCGCTGCGCTCGCGGCAGAACCGGGTGTACCGACCGAGCCGGTCGAGTCCGATTTCGGGTATCACGTGCTTCGCCTGTTGCCTTACGACGAGGCCGCGGATCAGCTCGAACCGTTCTACGCCCAGGGCTATGTGCAGGCCCGTCTCGCGATCGACGACGCCGACGTTGCCGTGGACTCGCGGTACGGCGTGGCGGACGGCGTCAACGTCGTCGCCGCCGTCTGACGTCGATGGCTGAGAAGGCGACGATCACCGTCGTCGGGCTCGGGCCGGGGGCCGATGACCACGTCACGGTCGACACGCTGGGCTTGATCGAACGGATCGGGCGGCGCCATCTGCGGACCTCGGTGCACCCGTCGGCGCATCTCGTGCTCGACGCTCCTCGCGGCGCGACCACCCACGACGACCTGTACGAGTCGTCCGACACGTTCGCGGGTGTGTACGCCGAGATCGCCGAACGACTAATCGCTGACGCCACGACCCACGGCGACCTCTTGTACGTCGTGCCGGGGTCGCCGCTTGTGTTGGAGCGGACGGTGCGAACTCTGCAGGAGCGCAGTGCAGTTCCGAACGCCTCGTTCTCTCTGGACATCCGACCGGCGATGTCGTTCCTCGACGTGGCATGGGCGCGGCTCGGAATCGATCCGGTCGAGGCTGGCGTGCGCCTCGTCGACGGCCACGAATTCTCCACCGCCGCGGCCGACCAGACGGGTCCGTTGCTCGTGGCCCACACGCACGCCAACTGGGTGTTGTCCGACATCAAACTCGCCGTGGAAGGCGCGAGTGGCGACGAGGCCGTCGTCATCCTTCATGCGCTCGGTACGGATGACGAAAGGATCGTCGAGACGACGTGGGCCGACCTGGACCGGACGCTGGACGCCGATCACTTGACGTCGATCTACATCCCCCATCTCGCCGCGCCGGTCGGTCACCACTACACCCGATTCCACCAGCTGGCCCGCACGCTGCGCGAGCAGTGCCCATGGGACGTCGAGCAGACGCACCAGTCGCTGATCCCCTACCTCCTCGAAGAGACCTACGAGGTCGTCGATGCTCTCCAGGCGCTCGCCGACCCGAGCCTCGACGGTGAATCCGACCAGGCCCCCGATGCGGACCCCGACGCGGACCTGATCGAGGAGCTCGGTGACCTGCTCTACCAGATCGAGTTCCACGCAACGATCGCCGAGCAGGAAGGCCGTTTCACCATCGCCGACGTCGCGGAGGGGATTCACGACAAGCTGGTGCGACGCCATCCGCACGTGTTCGGCGATGTCACCGCCGAGGACAGCGGCACCGTCCTGGCCAATTGGGACGACATCAAGCGGGTCGAGAAGGGACGCACGTCGATCTTCGACGGCATTCCGCGTTCGATGCCGGCTCTGTCCTACGCCGCCAAGATCGGCCGCAAGGCCTCCCAGGTCGGATTCGACTGGACGGACGTGTCCGGAGCAATCCCGAAGATCGCGGAGGAGACCGCTGAGTTGATCGAAGCGATCGACGCCGCTGACGAGGCGGAGACCGCTGCCGAACTGGGCGACCTCCTGTTCGCAGTGGTGAACGTGGCGCGCCATGTCGGGGTGGACCCGGAGTTGGCGCTACGTCGGGCGTCGGACAAGTTTCGGACGCGGTTCGAAGGAGTCGAGGCGCTCGCGACAGAACGGTCGATCGACCTTCAGATCGCTGATCTCATGGCGTTGGACGAACTGTGGGACGAGGTCAAGCGCTCGGAGCGATGACCGCCAAGGCGTCCGCTGGAGCCTGCGCCTCGCGCACCGCCCGACCGTGGGCGTGCTCGACGCCCGCTTCGAGCGAGCGCATCGCACGGCCACCGAACACCAGCCAGGCCAGCCACGGAAGTGTGAACGACACGGCCAGGAGAACGACGGCTCCGATCGATGCGGAACTCGACGATCCGTCTGCACTGTCGGACAGCACGACGAGCCCGGCGAGCACCTGGATGACGACCGCCAAAATGGCAGCGACGATCGGCGCGGCGAACCACTTACGAAAACGTCCGCCGTCGGCGTTCACCCACTTGGCGCATCTCGCCAGCACCGCGTACGGCCGGTAGGCGGCGATCAACACGGCGACACCGCCGATACCGATC
>JBBKWQ010000291.1:0-6857 GCA_037969115.1 Ilumatobacteraceae bacterium | reverse complement strand
TGCGCGGCGACGACCTGCTCTCGTCGACCCCACGCCAGATCCATCTCCAGCGCCTGTTGGGGTACGAGCAACCGCGCTACGCCCATGTGGCGTTGGTGATGAGCGACGACGGGGAACGCCTCGCGAAGCGCCACGGAGCCGTCACACTCGACGAGCTCGCAGCCCGCGAAATCGGACCCGACACGGTGGTATCCGCGCTGGCCCGATCGCTCGGCCTGCTCGCCGACCACGAGTCGTGTTCGGCCGCCGAGCTCCGCGAGCTCGTCGTCCGATTCGAGCTGGACAGCGTCCCCCGCGAACCGATCGCGCTGGGGCATCTCGAACGCCTGCTGACCCGAACCGGCTGACTGGGCAGCGTTCTGAGACCTCAAAAGTTGTGAACATGCCCGAAAAGCCGAGGATTTCCGCCGAAAGTACCTGCGGACTCCAAAGTTCGATCATTAGGCTGGCGGGGTGCGACTTCGTGGACTCCTCCCTGCGCTCGGCGCGGGTGCGCTCGTACTCGGTGCGTGTTCCACCACCTCGGTGACCAGCCAGCCCGTCGACTCAGAGGCTCCCAGCACGCTTGCTGCCACCAGCTCCACGCTGGCACCCACGACCACGCTGGCACCCACCACCACTGTCGAACCCACCACCACGACGAGTACGTCGACCACCTCCACCACCTCCACCACGACCACCACCACGCTGCCCGCCAAGTTCATCGCCGTGCCGGCGATGGAGCCACCCGTGGTCGCGGTCGGCACGAAGAGCGGCTCCGAAACCGCTCGCGCCCAGTTCCGTCTCCTCGAACTGGGCTTTTGGGTCTCCGATGCCGACGGCAGCTACGGGCTCACCACCCGGCAAGCCGTGATGGCCTTCCAGAAGTACTACGGACTCACGGCCGACGGGTCGCTCGGCCAAGAAACCGCCGACAAGATGTCGAGCGTCACCGAACGTGCCTACGGCCGCTCCGATGCCGGCACGCTCATCGAAATCGACAAGCAGAAGCAAGTGCTGTTCTTCGTGATCGACGGCGTCACCGAGTGGATCCTGAACACGTCGACCGGTAACGGCGAGGCCTACACCGAACCCGATCAGAACACGCCCGGCGAAGAGATCACCGGTGTGTCACTCACTCCCGACGGCCTGCACGCGGTGAACCGTGAACGACCCGAAGGATGGTGGGAAGGTGACCTCGGCGAGATCTACCGCCCGAAGTACTTCGTCGGTGGCGTCGCCGTACACGGCTCGAACAGCATCCCGAACTACCCGGCCTCGCACGGCTGCGTTCGTGTCAGTGTTCCGGCGATGGACTGGATCTGGGACTCCGAACTGATGCCGATGCATACCCCGGTCTGGGTCCACAACGGCGGCTGACCGAGTTCGAACACCGCTGGCCGGGCCGTCGACCGACTCCCGCCGAAATCGCGGGCTGGCTGGCAGACTCGGCAAATGCTTCCCGTAATCGGTGAACTCCGCCCCTGGGCCGACCCGTCGGTGACGGCGTTGCACCGGTTGCCGATGCGTCCGCCCACGACGGCGTTCCCGGATCGAGCTGCCGCTCGGGCCGACGTTCGGACCGATTCGGCCTTCTGGAGATCGCTCGACGGTCGGTGGCGCTTCCGCCTGTTCGACCACCCCGACCGCGTCCCACCGGCAGCTATCCGGCTCGAAGGAGACTCGGGCAAGCACTGGACCACCCTGGCCGTGCCGGGAAACTGGACCGTGCAGGGTGTCGACGACCACCCGCGGTACACGAACGTGCAAATGCCCTTCGACGGTCCTCCACCGCGGCTTCCCGATCACAACCCGACCGGTGTGTACCGCCGCTCGTTCACCATCCCGCGCGGTTGGTCGGGCAGGCAGATCGTGTTGCACCTCGGCGGTGCCGAGAGCGTCCACACCGTTTTCGTGAACGGCCGCTTCGCCGGTTACGGCTCCGACAGCCGTCTCGCCAGTGAGTACGACATCACCGGCCACGTCGCCCGCGGCCGCAACGAGCTGGCCGTGGTGGTGTCACGCTTCTCCGCGCACAGCTACGTCGAGGACCAGGACCAGTGGTGGATGGCGGGGCTCCACCGCGAGGTGTTCATCGAGGCTCGCGCTGCAGTGCACGTGCACACGTTGCGCTGCGACGCCGACCTCCGGGTCGACGACGGTGCCGGGCTGCTCGACGTGACCGCCGTCGTGGGCGGCACTGCGCCGCCGGCAGCCGGTTGGAAGGTCCGCGTCTTCGCCGAGACGCTCGGGGGTAAGCGTCTCGGCAAGGCGCAGGTTGTCAGCGTCCCGCACCGTTTCGTCGACCCGTACGGGTTCCGAGGGCATGGCGTGACAGCGCACTTCGAGATCGCCGATGTCTCGCCGTGGTCGGCCGAGCATCCGAACCGGTACCGGGTCATCGCCGAGCTCGTCGACCCGGACGGCGACGTCGCCGAGGTGCACGCACAACTCGTCGGCTTCCGCCACGTCGAGATCACCGACGGCGATCTGCTCGTGAACGGCAAGCGAGTGTGGATCTTCGGCGTGAACCGCCACGACCACCACCCCGATCGTGGCAAAGCGCTCACGCTCGACGACATGCGTGCCGATCTGTATGCCATGCGCGGGCTCAACATCACGGCAGTGCGGTGTTCGCACTACCCGAACGACCCGCGCTTGCTCGACCTCTGTGACGAGATCGGGATGTACGTGATCGACGAGGCCAACATCGAGAGCCACGCCTACAACTCCAGCCTCGCCGACGACACCCGCTGGCGATCGACATGGCTCGACCGTGGAGCTCGCATGGTCGAGCGCGACCGCAACCACCCCAGCGTGATCATGTGGTCGCTCGGCAACGAGTCGGGATATGGACGCAACCACGACGCGCTGGCCGGCTGGATTCGCGAAGCCGATCCGTCGCGTCCGCTCCACTACGAGGACGCGATCCGCCAGTGTGGCTGGCACGACGGGGGACGTCACGCCACCGATGTGGTCTGCCCGATGTACGCCACGATCGCCGACATCGCCGCATACGAGGGCGACCGTCCGCTGATCCTGTGTGAGTACAGCCACGCGATGGGCAACTCGAACGGATCGCTCGCCGACTACTGGGATGCCATCACCAACTCGCCGCACCTCCAGGGCGGCTTCATCTGGGAATGGAAAGACCACGGCATCCGTACGACGCTGCCCAACGGCAGGATCGGCTTCGCGTACGGTGGCCAGTTCGGCGAATCACCCCACGACGGCAACTTCGTCGCCGACGGGTTGATGTCGTCCGATCTGGTGCCGCACCCCGCTGCCCACGAGGTGGCCTGGGTGTACCGGCCGGTGACCGTCGAGGCTGCCGGGCGCGCCAAGCTCCGCGTCACCAACCGTCGGGCGTTCAGCGACCTCGACGACCTCGTCGCGCGATGGGAATTGCTCGTCGGCGGCACCGTGATCGAGTCGGGGGCGCTCACGCTGCCGCCGATTCCTGCGCTGAGCAGCGCGGTGATCCCGCTGCCGTGCGAGCGACCCGACGACGCCGATGCACATCTCACGGTGACGTTCACGCAGGTCGCCGACACCCAGTGGGCACCGGCCGGGCACTTCGTCGCCTGGGATCAGGTCGAATTGCGCCGTCTCCGCCGCCGTCGAATCGCCGGCGCCGCCTCGAAGGGTGCCGCCGCTGACGTGTTGACCACTCCCGTCGAGCTCGCGCTCTTCCGTGCGCCCATCGACAACGACGGGTTCAAGCTGATGCCCGAGTTGTCACGTCGCATCGGCGTGGGCGGCACGGCATGGGTCGGCTGGGAGGATGCGGGACTGCATCGACTGCCGGCCGCCGACTTTGCCGACCATGAGCACCAGATCGACGTGCTCGAAGACGGCTCCGAGCTGCATCATCACCGCGTCGTCGTCCCCGACACGCTCACCGACCTCGCCCGCGTCGGCGTGACGTTCCGCCTCCCGGCAGGCTTCGACAGCGTTCGCTGGTACGGACGCGGGCCGGTCGAGAACTACCCCGACCGCAACCGCGGCAGCCTGCTCGGGGTGTGGGAGGCACCGGTCGACGAACCGCCGTACCTCGTGCCCCAGGAGTTCGGTCTGCGCACAGACTGCCGTTGGTTCGAAATGGTCGGAGACGGCGTGTCGGTGCGAGTCGAAGCGTTCGACCCCGGTTCGCTGCACTGCTCGGCGACGCACTTCACCCAAGCCGATCTGCTCGCCGCTGCACACGAGACCGATCTGGTTCCTCGCGACGAGCTCGTCGTGCATCTCGACGTGGCGCATCGCGGCGTGGGAACGGCAAGCTGCGGTCCCGACATCCTCGAGCAGTACCGCGTGTCCCCCGGCACGTACGCGTTCAGCTATCGCATCGTGGTCACGGCGTCCTGATGGTGTCACTCGTCGTCACCGATCTCGATGGCACGTTGTGGGGCCCCGACATCGTGATGCCCGACGAGCATCGAGCCGCGCTCGCCGAACTCCGTGACGACGGCATTCCGGTGCTGGCGGCCACCTCGCGCCGGCCGCGGACCGCGTTCGAGTTCTTCGACCGCAACCAGTTCGACCTCCCCGCGGTGTGCGTCGACGGCGCGATCGGGTTCGAGCACGGCATGGTGTTCCACGCCACGCCGTTCTCGGGCGACCATGCCGCTGAGGTGCTGCACATCTTCCTTGCCCACCACGTGCATCCCACCGTGCTCGTTCTCGGCGACGACCACGATGTCGTCATCTCCGACACCCCGTCCACATCGGAGGGCCATCTCGCACAGATCGCGCAGGTCACGCAGAACGGCGACCTCTACGACGTGGTGCGGACCCAGCCGGTGTACTCGTTCAACGTGCTCGGCGTACGGCGAGACCTCATCGAACCGGCGTGGCTCGAGCTGGTGGCCCGCGGCATCGCGCACGCATCGCTGGCACCCGAGTTGTCTTTCGGCGACTGGGGGCTCATCGTCACCGCACCCGGCATCACCAAGTGGTCCGGCGTGCTGTCGTACTGCGAGCTACACGGACTCGACCCGTCGCAGGTCCTTGCCGTCGGCGACGGGGCGAACGACGTGCCGCTGCTGCGCGAGGTGGCCTTCCCGATCGCGGTCGAAGGCGGCGACCCGGACGCACTCGCCGTGACCAAGCACCGAATCGGCACCCCTGCCGACCGCGGCTGGGCTGCGGTGCCCGAGATGGTGCGGCGCTTCGCCGCCTGACGGCGGTTCAGTCGACGACGTCGGCCGTACCGCGACGGATGCGGAGCGGATGGTCGGCGGCGGTCTTGCAACGGCCCGTCTCGACGTCGAAGCGCCAACCGTGCAGCGTGCAGATGAGCTCGTCGCCCTCGATCTCGCCGAACACCGAGAGGTCGGCGTTGCGGTGTGGGCACCGGCGTTGCACGACGTAGCCGCACAGCTCGAAGTCGGGCTCGGTCTCCGTCGGCGGGTCGAGCTTGCGGATCGCTTCTGCCTCGGTGCGTCGCATCCGCTCGACCGACAGTGACTTGAAGAAGTTGTAGAGGTACTCGTTGAAGTCGCCGCTGCGCCACGCGGTGAAACGGCACGACAGGAGCAGCGAGTTGCTCCAGTCGACCGCCTTGAGGTCGGCGACCGTCTCCACCAGTTCACGCGGGATCTCGAACCGGAAGTCGTGCGGCTCGCCTGCGTACGCCCGAACCTCGCCGTTGGGGAAGTCGATGATGATGTCGAGATCGCCCGCACGGAACAGGCAGTTCGAACCCACGGCGTTCCGCAACGTCGGTGCCATCGCCAGCATCGGCTCCCACCATGCCTTGAGCGTGGCGAGCAGATCGGTCGACGGCGGATTCCACCCCGCCTTCAGATCGGCGAGCCACGGTGCCCAGTCGGCCTGATACCGACGCAGGTACGCGTCTTTGTCGGAGAAGATCGCCGCGACGTCGGCGTCGCTGATCGGGTGGGTCACCTCGATGGCATCGGGGGTGACCTCGATGGTGGTGCCCGGAACGGCGAGCACCCCCTGCTGGCCGACGGCGTCGATGCGCGGCAGGAACGACTTCTGGTCGGGAAAGATCGACATCTCGTCGCCGGTGATCACGTTCAGGTGCCAGAGATCTTCGTCGAGGAAGCACGGCGGCCCCGCACTCGGCACCACGGCGCGGGCACCGATTTCCACGACGTAGCGCATCGCGCGCGTCGATTGGGCCTCGACCTTGGCTTCACAGAGCCGGCGCTTCTGGTCGTCGGGCAGGTCGTACACCATCGGGTACCAGATCGCCCCCGAGTACTGCAGCCAGTGCAGGTCGACCGCGCCATGCGACCGCAGAGCGCCCAGGTCGGTGGTGCGGCAGTCGTTCTGATTCACGAGCCGGCTCTCGCCGTCGAAGACCATCATCGCCGAGTCGCCACCGGGGCCGTCGGTGATCGACGTCTCGGTATGGATCGCGACGGTCAGCCCTGGGGCGAGCTCGACCTCCTCGCCGTCGACGGTCTTGATGAAGTTCGTGAACCCGAGCCGGGCGAGCGTGCGTTCCTGCTCGTGTGTCGGGTATCCGGGCAACACGATCGGGATGTCGCGACGCAGGTGTCGGCGCAGCCACGGCTCGTCGTGGTGGTCGGCGTGCAGATGGGTGACGTAGAGGAAGTCGGCCTGCTCGATACGGTCGAGGAGATCGTCGCTCAGTTGGTCGTTGCGCGGGAATACGAACCACGATCCGAAGAACGCGGGAACGAACCAGGGGTCGCAGAGAATCGAGCCTGCGTGGGTCTCGATGAGGATCCCGGCGTGGCCGATCGAGGTCGCGCGCATTGCTCAGAGGGTACCGGGACGATGTTGTGCGCCGTCCGCCGTCGGGGGCTGATCAGGCGACGGGCGGATCGGTGTACTGCTGGCCGGCGCGTGACACGTGCTCGGTCCACTGTGAGCCGTCCCAGTAC
>JBBKWQ010000290.1:0-13151 GCA_037969115.1 Ilumatobacteraceae bacterium | reverse complement strand
CTTGCTGCGTGGCCTTCAGCGAGAGGCTGATGCGCTCACGGCTGAAGTCGACGTCGAGCACCTGCACGGTGACCTCGTCGCCGACCGTGACGACCGAACCCGGATGGTCGACGTGCTTCCACGACAGCTCGCTGACGTGGATGAGCCCGTCCATGCCGCCCAGATCGACGAACGCACCGAAGCTGACCACCGACGACACGACGCCCTTGCGGACCTCGCCGATCTTGAGGTTGTTGAGGAACTGGTCGCGGGTCTCCTTCTGCGTCTCTTCCAAGTACGCACGGCGAGACAGCACGACGTTGTTGCGGTTCTTGTCGAGCTCGATGATCTTGGCCTGGACCTGGGTGCCGACGTACGGCTGGAGGTCGCGAACGCGGCGCAGCTCGACCAGCGATGCGGGCAGGAAGCCACGCAGACCGATGTCGACGATGAGGCCGCCCTTGACGACCTCGATGACGGGACCTTCGACGATCTCGTCGGCTTCCTTCTTGGCCTCGATGTCGCCCCACGCACGCTCGTACTGCGCACGCTTCTTCGACAGGACCAGTCGGCCCTCTTTGTCTTCCTTGGTGATGACGAGCGCTTCGATCGCTTCGCCGATCGAGACGATCTCGGCCGGATTCACGTCGTTGCGGATGCTCAGCTCACGCGACGGAATGACACCCTCGCTCTTGTACCCGATGTCGACCAACACTTCGTCCTGATCGATCTTCACGACGGTGCCGTTGACGATTTGGCCGTCTTCGACTTCCACGATCGTGCCGTCGATGGCGTCGGCGAAGCTCATGCCGAGGTCATCAGCGGTGACCTGACGGGGTGTGTAATTGCCCTCCTCGTCGAACGTACCCATTTCCGGGTTCGTGTTGGAGGAGGTGGTCGAGGTGTCGGACAAAGGAAAAACTGCTTTCAGGGCGGACGGGATCGTGATGGAATGCACCGGTGGTTCCGGTGCAGCGATGAAGGCTACCAGCCGTGTCAGCGATCCAACAGAGCGGTCGCGATGAGCAGGAACTCTGGCGATTCCACGCTCGGCTCGCCGAATGAGAAGGCGCCCGGCTCGACACTGCTGATGGACTCGACCCTCAGTCGATGAGCCGCACAGATGAGGCGGAGTTCGCGCGGCGTGAAGCACCCTGTCCACAGGTCGGTTTCGATCGTCGTGCCCTGCTCGTCGCGGATCTCGGTCCGCTCGTGCGACACCCCGTCGTGGGCGGAGAAGGTGGCCGTTTCGTGGTACTTCACGACGAAGTAGGAGCTGAACGCGCTCAGGGCCAGCCGACCGCCGGGCCGTAGGGCTCTCGCCATGCCCGCGACCACCGCATCGTCGTCTCGATCAGCGGTCATCAGCCCGAATGCGCCCTGACAGAGGCAGATCACGGCATCGAACTCGCTGTCGAATGCCATCGACCGGGCGTCGAGCCGTTCGAACGATGCGCCGGTCGGCGCGCTCGCCGCCGCGATGTCGACGAACTTCTGGCTGATGTCGATGCCGTGCACCACCACGCCACGATCCGCGAGCGCGTAGGCGTGCCGTCCGGGACCGCATCCCACGTCGAGCACGCGATCGCCGGCACTGAGTTGGAGCGCGTCGACGAGGAAGTCGACCTCCTGCGCGGTGCCCTTCGTGAACGAGTACCGAAGGTAGGCGCCGCCGAGGTGTTCGGCGACCGATTCGAACCAGTGATCCACGTCGACCTCAGCCCTTGGCGTCGGCCCAGGTGTGTCCCCACGACACGTTCACCTCGAGCGGCACGTCGAGGTCGGCTGCTCCCATCATCAGGTCGACCACGAGAGTTCCGACAGCGTCGTGTTCGCCGGCGGGCACCTCGAGGATCACCTCGTCGTGCACCTGGAGAACGAGATCGCTGTCGAAGTCGTGTTCGGTGAGCGCGGCGTCGATCCGCACCAGCGCCACCTTGAAGATGTCGGCCGCCAGGCCCTGAATACCGGCGTTCATCGCCTGTCGCTCGCCGGCCTGACGAATTCGCCAGTTCGAGTTCAACAGCTCGGGGATGGGACGTCGGCGACCGAACAGCGTCTCGGTATAGCCGTGCTTGCGGGCCTCGATCACGGTGGCGTCCATGTACGCCTTCACGTTCGGGAATGCCTCGAAGTAGGCGTCGAGAATCACGGACGCCTCGTCGGTGGCGATGCCGAGTCGCTGGCCCAGGCCGTAGGCCTCCATCCCGTAGGCGAGACCGTATGACACCATCTTCGCCTTCGATCGTTGATCGATCGTGACGTCGGCGGGTTCCACTCCGAACACACGCGACGCTGTTGCATTGTGGATGTCCTGGCCACTCGTGAACGCGTCGACGAGGCCCGGGTCGGCGGCCAGGTGAGCGATACAACGAAGCTCGATCTGGTTGTAGTCGGCGACGAGCAACATGCGGTCGGAGCCGGGAACGAATGCCGTGCGGAACACCCGGCCCTCGTCGCTACGGACCGGGATGTTGTGCAGGTTCGGCTTGTCGGAGCTGAGGCGACCCGTTCGCGCCACCGTCTGGTTGAACGTGGCATGAATCCGCCCGTCGGGCCCCACTTCGTGCAGCAGGCCCTCGCCGTACGTGCCGCGGAGCTTCTCGACTTCGCGATGTCGCAACAGCGGCACGATGAACTCTGGCCATTGGTCCTTCAGCTTTTCCAAGGTCTGGGCGTCGGTCGAGTATCCCGATTTGGTCTTCTTCACCCCGCTCGGGCTCAACGACTTCTCGGTGAACAGCAGTTCACGCAGCTGCGTCGGTGAGTTCAGGTTGAGGTCGTCCTTGCCGGCGACTTCGCGAAGCTCTGACCCCAGCCGCTCCACCTCACTGGTCAACCGGTCGTTGATGTTCATGAGCGTGCCACGGTCGACGCCGACACCGAGGTGCTCCATGCGCGCGAGCACGCGCACCAATGGGTTCTCGACCGTGTGATAGAGCTCGGCCATTCCCTGCGCGGCGAGACTCGCCTCGATGGGCGCTGCGACGTGGTGGACTGCGAGGGCGCCACGACCAGCGCGTGCGGCGTCGGTGACCGACGTGCCATCGAGGTCGAGCTGACCCGACACCGCAGCATCGTCGCTCGGCGGCGCGAAATCGGTGAACTTGTCGATGAGGTCGCTCAGCTCGTAGCGGGCCTCGGCCGGGTCGATGAGATACGCGGCGATCGCCGTGTCGAGTTGCAGGCCGGGAAGATCGGCGGCGGCGCCCGACTGGGCGAGCAACGAACGCATCAGCGCCTTCACGTTGTGGCCACGAATGCTCGGGTGGGCGGCAAGCGCTGAGACGACGACGGGCTGGAACACCGTCTCGACACCGAGCCACACGACCTCGGCAGAGCTCGCGTCGGTGACGACGGCGAGCCCCGTGAACGCGCTCCGGCCCGGTTCGCCCTCCCAGGCCCCCATCACATCGAGTGTGTCGAGACCGCCGAGCAGTGCCGCCGCGGCCTCGGCGTCGTCGATCTGTTCGACCTCGGCAACCAGTTCTTGGCGCTCGGCGCCTGCCGCGATGCCGGCCGACGGCCCGAGCGCCTCGGCAAGTCTGTCGGCCAAGACACGGAACTCGAGGAAATCGAACAGCCGTTGGACCTCGTCGGGCTTCGGTGAGATCTCCAGCGTTTCGAAGTCGACCGTGTCGAGAGGGGCGTCGGTGTGCAGGATCATCAGCTCGAGGTTCTTCCTCGCACGCTCCTCGTTCTCGATCAGGTTCGACTTCAGCTTCGGTGTCTGCTCGTCGACGTGCGCGAAGATGCCGTCGAGGCCGCCGTACTTGTTGATGAGCTTCGCTGCTGTCTTCTCGCCGACGCCCGGAACGCCGGGCAGGTTGTCGCTGTTGTCGCCGCGAAGTGCTGCGTATTGGGGGTACAACGTGGGATGGACGCCGGTGCGTTCCTCGATTCCGGCCTCGTCGTAGAAGGCGTAATCGCTCACGCCGCGCTTGTTGTACAGCACCCGCACGTTCGGGTCGCGGACGAGTTGATAGCTGTCGCGATCGCCGGTGACGATGATGACGTCGTCACCCCGGTCGACGAGCACCTTGGAGGCGGAGGCAATCAGGTCGTCGGCCTCCCAGCCTGCTGCTTCGACCTGCTGGATCCCCAGGGAGTCGAGCACCTCTCGAACCAGCCCCATCTGCTGGCGCAGGATGTCGGGTGCCGATTCGCGTTGCGCCTTGTACTCGGGCTCGGCCTCGTGTCGAAAAGTCGGCTCCGGACGGTCGAACGCGACGAGCATGCCGTCGGGATGATGGTCTTTCAGCACGTTGATCAGCATCGACGTGAAGCCGAACACCGCGTTCGTGACCTGGCCGCTCGCCGTGGCCATGTCGGCCGGCAACGCGAAGAACGCGCGATACGTCAGCGAGTTGCCGTCGACCAACATCACCGTGCTCATGAGTGCTCCGTCAACGCGGGCGCAGACTTCCGTCGAGGATGCGCTCCGCGACGTCGCGCATCTTGATGCGTTCGCTCATGGCCGTTCGCTGGATGAACGTGAAGGCGTCGGACTCCTTCAGGCCACACTGGTCGATCAACACACCCTTGGCTCGATCGATCATCTTGCGGGTTTCGAGCTGCTCACCCAACGCATCGATCTCGCCGGTCAAGGCGCGTAGTTCGCGGAAACGGCCGATGGCGACCTCGATCGCCGGAATCAGGTCGCTCTTCTGGAACGGCTTCACCAGATAGGCGAGCGCACCGGCGTCGCGGGCCTGCTCGATCACTTCGCGTTGGCTGAACGCCGTGAGCACGAGGACGCCGCAGATCTTCTCGCCGGTGATGATGCCGGCCGCTTCCAGGCCGTCCATGCCCGGCATCTTCACGTCGAGGATCGCGATGTCGGGTTGCAGATCGCGAACCAGACGCACGGCATCGTCGCCGCGCCCGGTCTCCGCGACGACTTCGTAACCCTCTTCCTCGAGCGTCTCGCGCAAATCCATTCGGATGATGGCTTCATCTTCAGCGATCACGACACGAATCGACACGGTGTTCCCTTCGGATCAATCCGGACAACGCTGCCGGATGCAACGGCACCCATTCAAGCAGACCCCTACCACATTCGTTTTGCCCAGAATCGTTTCGAACCGTGAACCGGCCCGCCCATGCGTCACCGCGTGAGCTGGTCGAGGAGCTGATCCTGGCGCTTCTCGAGCTCGGCGATCGCGTTCAGCACGTGCTGCCGGTGCTTGGCCATCGCGTCGGCGTGTTGACGCGCATCGCTCGCATCCCGGGCTGCGCCCGGCGTCTCCGACACGAGCGCGCGAATCGCCTGCGCGTCGGCGTCGTCGGCGAACACGTCGAGTTGCTCGTCGATCTGTGCGAGTTCGCCTCGCAGTGACTTCAACCGGGTGACCGTTTGCGACAATCGTCGTTCCACCAACCATGCAGCCATGACGTCGCCCAGGTTAGATGCTGCGGGCCGCTCGGGGCGGCCGCCACACGGCGACGTCGACGAGGGAAGTTCGACGCTCGGTCACGCGACGTGGTGCCCCGGGTGGGATTCGAACCCACACCGTACGGAGTTTGAGACCGCTGCCTCTGCCAGTTGGGCCACCGGGGCGTGGTGTGAGACTAGCGGCCCGATCGGCAGACCCACGAGCCCCATGTCGGCGCCCGAGTGCACGCCGATGACGACACCCGCGGCCCCTGACCACACATGCCGCGCCGGGTTACCCGTCGGTAGCGCAAGAACGGCTGTCCGGAGCGTCTAGCCTTCGCCAGCAATGCTCGCTTTCACCTTCCCCGGACAGGGCTCACAGCGGCCCGGGATGGGCAGGCCATGGCGCGACCACGACAGCTGGGAGCTCGTCGACGAGGCGAGCGACGTCGCGGACCGCGACGTTGCCGCGTTGCTGCTCGACGCCGATGTCGACGAACTGAGAGACACGCGAAACGCCCAACTGACCACGTTCGTGTCGAGCCTGATGGTGCTCGATGCGGTCGAGCGCCTCGGCATCGACGCCAGTTTCTGCTCCGGCCACAGTCTCGGCGAGTACACCGCGTTGGCGGCGACGGGCGCGCTCGGATTCGAAGAAGGTGTCATGCTCGTCTCGGCACGAGCCGATGCGATGCACGACGCCGGTCTCGACCGGCCCGGCACGATGGCAGCTGTGCTCGGGCTCGACGACGACCAGGTCGAGGTTGCCTGCAATCTGGCCGACGCCGACGTGTGGGTCGCCAACTTCAACGCTCCCGGTCAAGTCGTCATCGCCGGATCGCTCGACGGGGTGGACCGAGCGGGAGTCGAGGCGAAGGGCCTGGGTGCGAAGCGCGTCATGGCGCTGCAGGTCTCGGGAGCATTCCACACCCCGTACATGGCTTCGGCACGCGAGCGCCTTCGAGATGCCATCGCCACCGCCGACATTCGTGATGCCGACATCCCGGTCGTCTCCAACGTCGATGCCAGGGCCCATCACGCGGGCGCCGAGTGGACTGCGTTGCTGTCGGCTCAGCTTTCGAGCCCGGTGCGATGGAAACACGGCCTTCAGACGTTGTCACAACTCGGGGTCACGTCGTTCGCCGAACTCGGGCCCGGCGGCGTGCTGACCGGTATGGCGAAACGCAGCGTCGACGGTGCACGCACGATCTCGGTCGCCACCCCGGAAGATCTCGACAAGCTGCTCGAATGGGTCGGGGCCGAGGCGCCCGGGATTCCCGCACCGGTCGGCGGCGAGCACCTGTTCGCCTCCGAGCGGCTCGTGGTCAGTCCGGCTGCCGGCATCTTCACACCCATCGAACTCGCCGACGGGGCGTCCATCCAAGTCGGTTCCGTGCTCGGCCACGTCGGCGAACACGAGGTGCGCTCTCCTTTCGCAGGCGTACTCCAGAGCTACATCGCCGTGGACACCGAACGAGTCACACCACGCCAGCCAATCGCCTGGCTCCGTACCGCATAGTCGCAGAATCACAGAGGTCACCGATGCCAGCCATACGTCCAGGATCACAGGGAGCAGTCGTCTCGGGTTGGGGTACCGCTCTTCCCGACAAGGTGCTCACCAACGAGATGCTCGCCGAAACCATGGATACATCCGACGAGTGGATCGTCAGCCGCACCGGCATCCGCCAGCGCCACGTCGGCGGTACCACGGTCGGACTGTCGATCGAGTCCGGTCGCAAGGCGATCGAGATGTCGGGCCTCGACCCGTCGCGCCTCGACGGTCTCGTGCTCGCGACGACAACCCCCGACAAACAATGGGGCAACGCGGCGATGGTCGCACATGAACTCGGTCTGAACTGCGGTGCGTTCGACGTGAACGCCGCATGCAGCGGATTCGTGTACGGGCTCGTCACGGCGCACGGCCTGATCGCCATGGGTGCTGACCGTGTCCTCGTCATCGGCACCGACACGCTCTCTCGTATCACCGACTACGACGACCGGGCCACTGCCCCGCTCTTCGCCGACGGATCGGGTGCGGTGGTGCTCGAGTCCGTGCCGGAAGGGGGTGCCCTGCTCGGATGGAATCTCGACGCCGACGGGTCGGCCGCTGGTCTGCTCCACGCCGATGTCGGCGGCTACATCCACATGGACGGCAAGGAAGTGTTCCGGAGAGCCGTGCGCCTCATGGTCGACTCAGCCCGGAAGTCGATGGCTCACGCCGGCGTCACCGGCGACGACATCACCCTGGTCGTGCCTCATCAGGCCAATATTCGCATCATTCACGCAGCGTGCGACCGACTCGGGATCGAGTACGAGAAGGCAGCCATCGTGATCGATCGAACCGGCAACACATCGTCTGCATCGATTCCATTGGCACTCGCTGACGCGCTCGACAACGGGCGCGTGCAGAACGGCGACCTCATCCTGCTCGTCGGCTTCGGTGGCGGCATGACCGCGGCGAGCGCTGTGCTCCGGTGGGGCGGCGGAGCCTCGTGAGTCGGGTCGTCCTCGTCACCGGCGGGTCACGTGGCATCGGATTGGCCTGCGCCAAGCGTTTTCAGCTGCTGGGCGATCACGTCGCCGTCACCTACCACTCCTCTCCACCACCGGACGGATTCTTCGGCGTGAAATGCGACGTGACCTCCACCACCGATGTCGACGCAGCGTTCGCCGCAGTCGAAGCCGAGTTCGGCGGACCCGTCGAGGTGCTCGTGTCGAACGCCGGGGTCACCAAAGACGGCCTGCTCCTGCGGATGAGCGAGGACGATTTCGCATCGGTGATCGACGCCAACCTCACGGCGTCGTATCGCGTCACGAAACGAGCCGCGCAGGGCATGTTGCGTGCGCGGCGCGGCCGCATCGTGCTGATGTCGTCGGTGGTCGGGCTGCTCGGCGCCGCCGGCCAGTCGAACTACGCCGCATCCAAGGCCGGACTCATCGGGCTCGCCCGGTCACTCGCCCGCGAGCTCGGGTCGCGCGGCATCACGGTCAACGTGGTCGCCCCGGGCCCGGTGCGCACCGACATGACCGCGGCACTGAACGACAAGCAACTGGCCGCGATCACCGAGGCGGTGCCGCTGTCTCGCATGGCAGATGCCGACGAGATCGCCGGTGTCGTGGAGTTCCTCGCCTCGGCCGACGCGGCGTACATCACGGGGGCGGTCATTCCTGTCGACGGTGGTCTCGGTATGGGCCACTGAGGGCCACATCGCGTCCGTCGTTCCATTGAGACCGAAGAATCCCTACACTTTCGCACACACCACATTTTCAAGGAGTCAACGTGGATCAAGAAATGTTCGCCCGCTTCCAGAAGTGCGCCGTCGAGGTGCTCTCCGTTTCTGAGGATCAGGTCACGATCGACGCGAAGTTCGGCGACGACCTCGACGCCGACAGCCTCGACCTCGTCGAACTCGTCATGGCGCTCGAGGAAGAGTTCGGGGTCGAAGTCCCCGAAGAAGAACTCGAGGGTGTCGAGACCGTCGGCCAGGCCTACGAGCTGGTCGCCGGCAAACTCTGATGCGTGGCGGCCGGCGGGTCGCCGTCACCGGTCTCGGCGTCGTCGCTCCGTGCGGATTGGGCAAAGACGCGTTCTGGTCCGGGCTTCTCGGACCGGGCCTCACCGATGTCGGCCGGTCGACGACAATCCAGGACTGGGACTCGACCCCGTACTACGAATCGAACAAGGATGCCCGGCGAGCCGATCTGTGTGAGCAGTTCGCCATCGCCGCCGCCACCGAGGCGATCGACCAGGCGGGAGCGTTCAACGTTCCCGCGAGCCGCATCGGCACGATTTTCGGCACTGGCGTCGGCGGTATCCATACACTCGAAGCGCAGATCGAGCTGCGGCTCGACAAGGGCGAACGGCGAGTCTCACCGTTTCTCGTTCCGATGATGATGGCCAACGCACCTGGTGCAGCGGTGTCGATGCGATTCGGGTTCCAGGGTCCCAACGAAACGATCGTCACGGCATGCGCCGCAGGCACCCACGCCATCGGTTACGCGGCTCATCTGATCTCGTGGGGACTTGCCGATGTCGTCGTCACCGGCGGCACCGAACACGCCGGCACGCCCACGGCGCTCGCCAGCTTCGGCAACATGACCGCGCTGTCCACCACCGGCACGAGCCGTCCGTTCGACGAGGCGCGCGACGGATTTGTCATGGGTGAGGGTGCGGCGTCGCTCGTCCTCGAGGACTGGGATACCGCCGTCGAGCGAGGCGCCACGATCATCGGCGAGATCCTCGGTTCCGGGAGCAACGCCGATGCGCACCACATCACCGCTCCCGCACCCGGAGGCGTTGGCGCCATCGCGTGCATGAACCTGGCCCTCGCAGAGGCGGGCCTCGCGCCCGGCGACATCGCGCAGATCAACGCCCACGGAACCAGTACGCCGCTCAACGATGCCGCTGAGGCGGCGGCGATCAGCCACGTCTTCGGCGAACGCACGGTTCCCGTCGTGTCGACCAAGGGCGTGACGGGGCATGCGCTCGGCGCGGCCGGCGCACTCGAAGCCGCCGCCGTGTTGCTCTCGATGCGGAACCGTCAGATTCCTCCCACCGCCAACACCAAGGTCGTTTCCGACGAGCTCGGGATCGATGTCGTCCTGGATACACCACGTGCTTGGGAGCCAGGCCCGACGCTGTCGAACAACTTCGGTTTCGGTGGACACAACGGATCCGTGATCATCGGACCGGGTTGAGCCGGCGGCTCGGCGACGTCAGGCGTCGACGAGCACGAACAACATGTCGATCTCGGTGGCGACCTCGCCGTTCAGCAAGGCGCGACCGTGCCCTTTGCCGGCACGCGCCGACAGTCGTCCGAGCTCGGCTTCCAGGACGAGTTCGTCACCGGGCACCACCTGACGCCGGAAACGTGCCCCGTCGAGCCCACCGAAGAGGGGAAGACGGTTGGCGAAACGTTCGTCGGCAAGGACCGCCAGCGCTCCGACTTGAGCGATTGCTTCACACATCAGCACGCCGGGCAATGTGGGGCGTCCGGGAAAATGCCCTGCGAAGAACCATTCCTCGCCGGTGAGCCGCCACCGACCCCTGGCCGACTCGCCCGGCACGATCTCGTCGATCTCGTCGACGAAGAGGAACGGCGGTCGGTGGGGAAGCAGGTCTTCGGGGCGCACCCGACCAAGCTAGACGATCCCCCACCTCCCTCGATCAAGTCCGGTCTTTGAACGCAAGTCCGGTTCTTGGAACGATCCAGAAGGACTGAGCGCCGACAGCGGTCGGTCCGGCACGCACGTTTGCCCAAATCTTCCCTGACCGCACCGAGCCAACCGTATTCCGTCAAGATTCTCTCTGAACGAGAGCAAGATTGGCCACCGAGAGTGCTACGGTCCCCACTGACCGATTTGTCCCAGGTCAGACAGGAGGCATGCAATGCACTACGTACGCCCGTGCTGAAATCACGCCGGTCACAACCGCAGCAATCGGCCCGACCGGCCGCATGACTTCCTGGTAGGACATCCTGGTAGGTAGTCAGCGCGGTTGATGACCGGACAATCAAATCGAGTGAGGGCCATCCGCAGGGATGGCCCTCACTCGCGTCTTGGATCGTTGTGCGCCGAGGCGCTTGGGTTCAGCTCCCGAGCAGCGCAGCCGGATCGACGTCGGCAGGCACCAGCACCGCGTCGATCACGTGGATCACACCGTTGCTCGCGAGCACGTCGGTCGCGGTCACGTTGGCTTCGTTGACCTTCACACCGCCATCGGTGCTGATCGAGATGGTCTGGCCCTCCACCGTGGCGACATCGCCAGCCGTCACGTCTGCGGCGAGCACCTCGCCGGCGACGACGTGGTAGGTGAGGATCTTGGCGAGGGTTTCCTTGTTCTCGGGCAGGAGCAGAGCGTCGACGAGGCCCTCGGGCAGAGCGGCGAACGCTGCATCGGTCGGAGCGAAGACGGTGAAGGGGCCGTCACCCTGGAGCGTCTCGACGAGGCCGGCCGCCTGGACGGCGGCTACGAGCGTGCCGAAGTCACCGGCACCGCTGGCAACGGCGACGATGTCGCCGGGCTCCTCGGCCATCTCAGCGGCCGTGGTCTCCTCGGTCATTTCCTCGGCAGTCGTCTCGACCGGAGGGGTCGTCTCGTCGGCGGCGTCGTTCGCGTCGCTGCCACACGCGGTCAGTGCGATCGTACTGATCACAGCAATCGAGGTCAGTGTCCTGAACTTCATGGGGGGTTCTCCTGATCGTTTGGGGTTCACGCCGCCGTATGGGGCGATATTTAGTACTACGAATCAGGAGACGCGCGTGGATGCACTCCGCGCGAACAAATTCGACGAGCGCGCCGCTGACTGCGGCGGGTCAGGCGGCGTCGATCGCCGCTCGGACCTCGGCGACGTACGAACCGACCGCGTCGGGGCCGTCCTCCATCAGACGACGCACCACCGAAGCTCCTTGGATGACGCCGTCGGCGACCCGGGTGGCTTGGTAAGCCTGCTCGGCATTCGACACGCCGACCCCCACCAAGACCGGCACGTCGGTGATCGCCTTCAACCGTGCGGCCAAGGCCGTGGCGGTGTCGGCCAGTTCGGTTCGCTCGCCGGTGACTCCGAGCAGCCCGACCGAGTACAAGAAGCCCCGAGCGCGAGCGGCCACCAGAGGAAGCCGGTCGTCGGGCGCCGTGGGGGCCGCGAGCATCACGGTCTCCACACCCTCGTGATCGGCGGCCCTGCACCACGGTTCGGATTCCTCCAACGGCAGGTCGGGCAAGATGCATCCGTCGATGCCTGCCTCGACGAGGCGGTGGGCAAATCGGCGATGACCATCGTGATGCACCAGGTTGTAGTAGGTCATGACGAGCAAAGGGATGTCGACGTCGAGCGTGGGCACGTCGGCCAACACGCTCAGCGGCGTGACGCCCGCGTCGAGCGCGGCCTGTGATGCCTGCT
Source organism: Ilumatobacteraceae bacterium (assembly GCA_037969115.1). Lineage (GTDB taxonomy): Bacteria > Actinomycetota > Acidimicrobiia > Acidimicrobiales > Ilumatobacteraceae > JBBKWQ01. The sequence goes on along the minus strand of JBBKWQ010000290.1, from coordinate 893 downwards.
GGATCACCGGACCGTCCATCACGGGATCGGAGAACGGGATCCCGATCTCGACGGCATCGGCCCCGTTTGCTGCGGCCGCACGGATCGCGTCCTGCCAGCCGGGGTACCCACCCGTGATGTACGGCACCAGCAGTTTGCGCCCGGAGTCGCGTTTCGCCCGGAATGTCGTTTCGAGGCGGCTCATGCGATCAAGATGTCCATCATCTGAGCGACGTCCTTGTCGCCTCGACCCGACAGGTTCATCATCACGGTCTGCCCCTGCATCGTCGACGCCTCGCGAACGATCCACGCCAGCGCATGCGCCGATTCGAGTGCCGGGATGATGCCCTCGGTGTGTGCGAGGAGCTCGAACGCAGTCACCACCTCGGGATCGGTGACGTTCGGGTACTCGGCGCGTCCGATCGACGACAGGTACGAGTGCTCCGGACCCACCCCTGGATAATCGAGTCCGGCTGAGATCGACTGGGCCTCCTCGACCTGGCCGTACTCGTCCTGCATCAGATAGCTGCGCATGCCGTGCACGACCCCTGGCACGCCGCGGGCCACCGCTGCGCCCCCGGCCGGTTCGACCCCGACGAGGCGGGCATCGGTGTCGACGAAGCCGGAGAAGATCCCGATGGCGTTCGAGCCCCCGCCGACGCACGCGACGACGACGTGTGGGTCGGCACCGGTGAGCGTTCGGCACTGGGCCCGGGCTTCGTCGCCGATGACACGATGGAACTGACGCACCATCCACGGATACGGATGCGGACCCATCACCGAGCCGAGGCAGTAGTGGGACCCCTCGACCGTGGCGACCCAGTCCCGCATGGCCTCGTTGACCGCGTCCTTCAACGTGCGGCTGCCCGAACTGGCCGGCTTCACCTCGGCGCCGAGCAGGCGCATACGAAAGA
>JBBKWQ010000289.1:0-8749 GCA_037969115.1 Ilumatobacteraceae bacterium | reverse complement strand
CTGGTGCATCCGGTTGCTGGCCGGACGATCCGCCGGCGCCCGAACCGGCGCTGACGACGGCGGATCGTCCGGCCAGCAACCGGATGCACCAGCATCAGCACCAGCACCTGCAGCACCGCCGCCGCCCGCTCCAGCGCCGGCACCATCGGCCGGATCGTCGATCGCGTGTCCTGTTCGTGGATCGACCACATACTCCGACACGTGGGGAGCGTCTCGTTCGGGCGGTCGGAGCCACAAGGGCGTCGACATGATGGCGGCGCATGGCACACCGCTGGTGGCAGTCGAGTCGGGATCGGTTCGATTCAAGACCAACCGGCTCGGCGGCAACGCCGTCTGGCTCCAGGGCAACAGCGGCACTTCGTACTACTACGCGCACCTGAGCTCGTGGGAGGGCTCGAGCCGGTCCGTCTCGACGGGCGAGGTCGTCGGCTACGTCGGCGCCACCGGCAATACGTCGGCAAACCACCTGCACTTCGAGGTCCACCCCGGCGGTGGCAGCGCAGTGAATCCGTACCCATACGTACGCGCCGCCTGCTGACCGAAATATCGAGACACTGCGTCGCGTCGGGTCTTGCGAGCGACCCCGACGCAGCCGCGTCCACCGGATGCGGCCGTTCTGCTGGTAGACAAAGAGGAACGAGACCTCACGGAGGAGTTCAGCCATGGGTCAAGCACAGTTCCAGAAACGCCTTCGTGAGAAGGCACGTCAAGAGAAGCAGGCTCTGAAGCGTGAGCGGCGCGCCGAGCGCGCACAAGCGAGCGACGACGACACCGACGAGGTCGGCGACGTCCGGCCGCCCGAAGTGATCTTGGAGGAGCTCAAGCAGCTCCACGAACAGTTCGACGACGGGTCCATGACGTTCGAAGACTTCGAGGCCGCCAAGGACGAACTCGTCCAGGCCCTCACCATCCAGTAGAGCGTCTGGCCGTAGCGCTACGGCCGCAAGATGCCGCGATCATGCCGTCTTCTGCCTCGCTCATGCGTAGAGCCGCTTCGAGCACGGTGAAGGAAACCGCACTCTGAATCGAACGTCGGCGACGAGTCGCTCGATCATGTCGGCGCGCTCGTCGATGGCGCTCCGTTCGGCGCCGTCGACATCGGCGAGGAGCTCGGTGGCGATCGAACCGTCCGGTCGCTGGACCCAGCCGCCGACCACCCGACCGTCGACCCAGATCGTCGGTCCCGCATTGCCATTCCGATCGAACAGCTCTGCTTCGTGGCTGCTGTGGAGGTACCAATCTCGTCGCTTCCATCCCATCGTCGTCGGGTCGAGACCTGGGAGGAGCGCGACCCAGTGCTGATCGGCTGGTGCTGCGCCGCGGTCGTCGTGGTCGCGGTCGTCGTCGTGTGCGAGCCAGGCCGGCATTCCGTCGACCGTGCATTCGATCGCACGGCACTGCTCGAGTGCACCTTCGGCATCGCGGCGGCTCCATCCGGTCCACCACTGGAGATCAGACGTCGGCGCGGGTCCGAACGCGCGGAGCCAACGGTCGGCGAGGTACTCGGCGGCGACGGCGCGATCGATGCCGGCGATGCACTCGGGAATCCAGTTCGACGTGGCCGTCCACGGATACTGACCGTTCGCCCACGACCCACTCGGACGGGTCCGGATGATTGCCGCCTCGAACGACAACTGGAGCAGCACCCTGGCGTGTGCGTACTGGACTGCCTCGGACGCGCGGCCGTCGGCGGGCACGATGGGCAGGCGCAACGCGGGCTCGTGTTCACCGATCTGTCGAGTCGTGGCAGCACCGAGAACCGCCAGCGCCGCCACCGCTGTTGCGCTCGCTTCCTCGATCCATCGTTCGGGGTCATCCACCGTCGCAGCAAGCATCTTGGTGAGTTCGCGCCGTTCGGCGTCGGCGATCTTCGGGGTCGACGACCCATAGGCGTGCCGTGCGACGTGTCGAGTCGACACCCACAGTGTGCGGCGCATCGCATGAAAGCGCAGCAGCGTTCGGTCGTCGTAGAGGGCGCACTCGATGGCCTCGATCGACGGGTTGATCATCCGTGTACCGATCGACAAGAACACCGTGGCGGGGTCGGACGAGTGCAGGCACACCAGCGAGTCGGCGATCGCGGCGATGTCGTCGGTTCGCTGCGACGCGAGCAGCCGGTGGCGAGTGGCGAGGCGGTCGCGCCGTTCCGCCTGCGTCACCTCCCGACGAGGAGCCATTTTCACCCGACGGTCAGTTGCCCGACGCCGACCCGACCGCGGCGCACATCACGCCGAGCTGGGTTCGCACCGTGATCCGCTGTTGCACGACGTCGTCCCAGAGCAGCTGCATTGCTGCGTACGCGTTGGTGGTGGTGTCGTTGTCGTCGGCGCGATTCTCGAACTCGGCGTACGCCACAGCGAGATCGCCTTCGCTCGCAACCAGGTCGGCGGCGGCTGCAAGGGTCTGCGGGAGGACGTCGGGGAGGTCGGCAAGGGCCTGCTCGAGCCGCTCCGACTGCGCGCTCGCGTCGAAACGGACCTGATCGAGGTCGGACAGCGCGGTCGGGCCACTGATGAGATCGGTCCAAGCGGTCCACGCCGCCTCACACTCCGGCGTCGCGTACACGGCACCCTCGTCTGCGGCCGGCCGGTATGGGGTGAAGAAGCTGCCGTCGACACCGCCACCCGACGCCGACTCGATCACCGACGACGACAATGCGTCGTCGGTCGGGGTGGACACAACGGTCGTGTCCGCGGTGGTACCGGTCGCTCCGGCCGACAGGTCGGCAGGAGCATCGTCGCCGCACGCGGCGACGGCCAGCGCGAAAGCGGCCAACGCGGCGAGGCGGATCGCACGGGCACTCATCGCCGTGATTGTACGGGTCGCATCACCCGTCCGAGTCGAGTTGTCGAACGAGCGTCTTGGGAGCCACGAGCCGGTAGGCGTCACGCACGATTGCGTCGATCTCGCCCCAGTCGACATCGCGGTCGAGACGGACGCCGATCCAGCCGCGATGGCCGACATACGGTGGCCGGTAGAAGCGTTCGGGCTCGTCCTCGACGAGCTGCTCCTGCACGCCGGGAGGCGCCGCACACCAGATCGACATGCCGTGTTGACCGTGGATCTCGTGCGCATGAAACGTGCACAGGGTCTTCTTGTCGCGAATGAAGAAGGTCGGTGAACCATGGCTGATCCGCTCGGACACCTCGGGCATCGCGTCGCACAGCTCGCGGAGCCGTTCGAGTGCATGATCGGGCTTCAGCCTTGACGTCGCCATCACATCAGTGTCGCACGGTCAGCGCGTGCGCGAGCGCTGGAGTCAGAACTCCTCGTCGAAGGCGACATCACCCGCGACACCGGTCTGGTACGACGACACGGTGCGCTCGAAGAAGTTCGACAAACCCTGCACATCTTGCAGTTCCATGAAGCTGAACGGGTTCTTCACGCCGTACTGGGGTGAGTAGCCGAGCTGTACGAGTCGCTGGTCGGCGACGTACTCGAGGTACACCCTGGTGTCTGCCGTGCTCATCCCAGGGACACCCTCGCCCAGCACGTCGGCCGCGAACAGATGCTCGCACTCGATGGCCTCGGCCATCATCTCGCGCACGTCGGATTCGAGCTCGGCGTCGAACAGCTCGGGTTGCTCGGATCGAACGGTGTTCACCACTTCGAGCGCGAAGTTCATGTGGCAGCTCTCGTCACGGAACACCCAGTTCGTGCCGTCCGCGAGACCGTTCAACAGTCCTTTCGAACGCAGGAAGTAGACGTACGCGAACGCGGCGAAGAAGAACAGCCCTTCGATGCAGGTGGCGAAGCAGATGAGGTTGAGCAGGAACTGCTTGCGCTGATCGGCCGTCTCGATGCGCTGCACGCCCTGGATCGAGTCGATCCACTTGAAGCAGAACTCGGCCTTGGCTCGGATCGACGGGATGTTCTCGACTGCGGCGAACGCGGCCTCACGCTCTTTCATGTCGGGGATGTAGTTGTCGAGCAGCGTGAGGTAGAACTGCACGTGCAACGCCTCTTCGTACAGTTGCCGCGACAGGTACATCCGTGCTTCGGGGGCGTTGATGTGCTGGTACAGGTTGAGCACGAGGTTGTTCGACACGATCGAGTCGCCGGTGGCGAAGAAGGCGACGAGACGCGACACGAGGTGGCGCTCGGCTGGCATCAACTTGCGGTCGAGGTCGACCAGGTCGTCGGAGAAGTCGATCTCGTCGACGGTCCAGGTGTTCTTGATGGCGTCGCGGTACATGTCATAGAAGGCCGGATACCTCATCGGCCGCAGGGTGAGGTCGAAACCCGGGTCGAGGATGTTGGTCGGGCGCTTCGCGCCGACCGGTGACGCCGACTCGAAGGCGTCGGCCAGCGTGCCGCCGGCGCTGTCGGGGGCGTCGTCGCCCGCGTAGCTCGTGATCGGATCGATGAGTGCCATCAGTCGCACGCCTCGCAAGCTTCGGGGTTCTCGAGGCTGCACGCGATTGCTTCCTCGTCTGTGAAGCTCTTCTCCGGTGCGGCGGCGGACTCGCCACCACCCGACGGTGACTGACTCGTGGTGGTCTGGTTGATGCGGGTGGCCGGCCGGCTCCGCAGGTAGTACGTGGTCTTGAGGCCCGCCTTCCACGCGTGCAGGTACATCGACGACAACTTGCCGATCGTGGGGGTCTCCATGAACAGGTTGAGCGACTGGCTCTGGTCGATGAAGGCGCCGCGGTCGGCGCCCATGTCGATGAGCTGGCGCTGTGGGATCTCCCAGGCTGTGCGGTAGACCTCCCGGAGTTCTGCCGGGATGCGATCGACGCCCTGGATCGAGCCTTCGGCCTTCTTGATGTCGGAGATCATCTCGTCGTCCCACAGGCCGCGTGCCTGCAGTGCCGCAACGAGGTAGCGGTTGATCTGCATGAACTCGCCAGAGAGCGTTTCGCGCTTGAACAGGTTCGACACCTGCGGCTCGATGCACTCGTAGCAACCCACGATGGATGCGATCGTGGCGGTCGGCGCGATGGCAATGAGCAGGCTGTTGCGCACGCCGTGCTCACCGACGCGTGCCCGCAGTGCGTCCCAGTCGAGTTCGGCAGGTGGCGTCACACCCCACAGATCGAACTGGAGTTGGCCCTGGGCCGCTCGCGTGCCCTCGAACGCCTCGTGCGGTCCGTGTACTTCGGCGAGCTCGGTCGACGCCCACAGAGCGTGGAAGTAGATGTGCGCACTGATCTGTTGCGACAGCGCCTTGGCCTCGTCGGAATCGAACGGAAGGCCCTTCTTGAAGAACACGTCTTGCAGGCCCATGAGCCCGAGCCCGACCGGGCGCCACATGTTGTTCGAGTGCTCGGCCTCCGGCGTGGGGTAGAAGTTGATGTCGACGACTCGATCGAGGAACGGCACCACCTGGCGTACGACCGCACCGAGGCGCCGGAAGTTGAACTCACCGTCGTCGTCGACGTACGAGCCGAGGTTGACCGACCCGAGGTTGCACACTGCCGTGTTGTGCTGGTCGGTGATCTCGAGGATCTCGGTGCAGAGGTTCGACAGGTGGACAACCCGCGGGCTGCCATCTGCGTTCATCGCGCCGGTCTGATTGCACTTCTCGTTCGAGGAGTCCTTGAAGGTCATCCATCCGTTGCCGGTCTGGGCGAGTGTGCGCATCATCCGGGAGTAGAGCTGGCGGGCCGGCACCTGGCGTTCGTACAGTCCGGCCTCCTCGGCCGCGTGGTAGGCCGCCTCGAACTCATCACCGAACAGGTCGGTGAGATGCGGCACCTTCTTCGGGTCGAAGAGCGACCACTTCCAGTCCTTCTCGACCCGCTTCATGAACAGGTCGGGAACCCAGTTGGCGATGTTCAGGTTGTGCGTGCGCCGGGCGTGGTCGCCGGTGTTGTCACGAAGCTCGAGGAAGTCCTCGATATCGGCGTGCCACGATTCGAGGTAGACGCAGGCAGCCCCCTTGCGGCGCCCGCCCTGGTTGACCGCCGCGACCGACGAGTCGAGCGTGCGCAGCCACGGCACGATGCCGTTGGACAGTCCGTTGGTGCCCTGGATGAGGCTGCCCTTGGCGCGCACCCGGTGCCAGGCGACGCCGATGCCGCCCGCGAACTTCGACAGGCGGGCGATGTCGGTGTAGCGCTTGTAGATGCCCTCGAGGCTGTCTTCGGGAGAATCGAGCAGGTAGCAGCTCGACATCTGAGGGTGAGACGTGCCGGAGTTGAACAGGGTCGGGCTGGAAGGCAGATAGGCGAGCGACGACATGAGGTCGTAGAAGCTCACTGCTTCGTCGACGCTGAGCGACAGCCCGCAGGCGACGCGCAGGAAGAAGTACTGCGGCGTCTCGATGACCTGGCGGGTGACCGGATGGCGGAGGAGGTACCGGTCGTACACCGTGCGCAGCCCGAAGAACTCGAAGCCGCGGTCGCGGTCGGAATCGATGGCGGCGTTCAGCTCGGGACCGTGCTCGTTGACGAAATCGAGCACGTTCTGGGAGACGATGCCTTCGGCGTGGCCGACCTTGATCGACTCGGAGAACCACGGGATGTTCTGGTTGCGCACTTCCTTGTCGATGACGATCGCGAGCATGCGTGCGGCGAGCTTGGAGTAGTTCGGCTCCTCGACGATCAGGCCGGCCGCCGTGCGAATCGACAGGTCGTCGAGCTCTCGAGTCGTTGCCCCGTCGGCGAGTGCCGAGATGGTGCGCGTGGCGACGCGCATCGGGTCGACGCCCCGGAGACCTTCGGATGACCGCGCAATCGCATGAACGATCTTGTTGACGTCGACGGGTTCGAGATTGCCGTTGCGTTTCATCACGCGCATGCCACCCGCCGACGGGGCACCGGACATCGAACTCGTTGCCGAGTCGTCGGCTGTGGCCGCATTCGTGAGGGTGGGGTGGGTGGTCGTGCTGGCTGGATCGTCGATCAGTGTCACTGTTGGTGCTCCGTGTTTCCTTCGGGTCGTCAATGCGCGTGGCGACCCAAGATTTGGTGGTCGTCCCGCCCAGTGGCACCACATGTTGTGATGACCGGGTTCCTGATTACAGCAGTGTAGTTACACCATTGTCAACGATGGGACAAGAAAACCGTGTGGCCAGGGGCGGAGCAGCGGGTAACGCCCGCGACGCGACCACTCACCGGGTCGACAGCGACACACTGACGAAGATCAGGGCGTCCGAATCGGCCGCTCACGGGAGTCGACCGGACTGGAATGTCACGTACAGCGGTCGACTCACCACCGTGGCATCATTCGGTGCGCGCACGGCCCTGTCGTGCGCCCGAATGATCCGCACGATTGAATGGCGGGGGTGTTCCCGCGACGGCTTGGTCATGTGTGTGCTGTGGTGGCCGTCGTGGTGCCCGCCGCGTGCGCAACGGTGTCGTCGACAGAGCCGGCGCTCGACTGCGGCGTCGGGGACGTCGTCGACGGGAGGCCGTTGCGAATTGCGGTCACGATTGCGCCGATCGCGAGCATCGTCGCGAACATCGCCGGCGGATCAGGTGCAGCGATCTCTGGCATCGTGCCGGAAGGAAGCGACAGCCACACCTTCGAGCCGACGCCCAGTGCGGCCGCCGCCATAGAAGACGCCGACGTCGTCTTCGTCAACGGCTTGCAGTTGGAGGAACCCACCAAGAATTTGGCGCTCGCCAACCTCCGTGATGGCGCCGAGGTCTGCGAACTGGGCACATCGGTGCTGGCCGAAAAAGACTACATCTACGACTTCGCCTATCCCGAATCTGCGGGCAGACCGAACCCACACCTGTGGACCAGTCCCCCGATGGGAAAGCAGTACGCCGCGCTGGTGCGCGACACCCTGATCGCGCGTGATCCGCAGAACGCCGATCTGTACGGCGTGAACTACGTGAACTTCGCCGCGAAGATCGACCTCCTCGATGCGGCCCTGCGGATGGCTACGGAAACCGTGCCGAGCGAACAGCGCCAATTGCTCACGTATCACGATGCCTACGCCTATTTCGCGGTCGAGTACGGATGGACAGTGGTGGGGGCGATCCAACCGTCGTCGTTCGACGAACCGACGCCGCGTGAGGTGGCCGACCTCATCGACACGGTCAACGAGACCGGCGTGCCGGCGATCTTCGGCAGCGAGGTCTTTCCGTCGACCGTGCTGCAGCGCATCAGCGACGAGACCGGCGCCGCCTACGTCGACGATCTCCGCGACGACGATCTGCCCGGCGTGCCAGGCGACCACGATCATTCGTGGCTGGCGTTGATGCAGCACAACGCCACCACGATCGTCGCGGCGCTGGGTGGGGATGCGTCAGAGATCGAAGCGCTCGACGTCGCCGACGTCGCGGCCGACACCGCCACGTACGCCCAATAGCTTCGACACGAGAGTTGCAGGCGGGTCGCCGGGCGCGGTAGGACGGCCCGCATGAGCCACCAGTCGATCGGCCGAGTCCGTCCCGCCGTGCAGGCGATTCCGGCGTACCGCCCGGGCAAGTCAGCGTCGCAGGCCGAGGCCGAGCACGGCATCTCGGGCGCGATCAAGCTCGCCTCGAACGAGAACCCGCTTCCGCCCGTCGAGTCGGTCCTGGCCGCCATCGAGCTCGCGGCCCGCGGTGTCAATCGCTACGCCGACCACCGCGCCACGTACCTTCGCCAGCGTCTCGCCGACTGGTTGTCACTACCGGTCGAGCACGTCACGGTGGGGAACGGTTCGGTCGGCCTGCTCCAGCAGCTCTTCCTCACCTACGTCGACCCGGGCGACGAGGTTCTCTACCCGTGGCGCTCGTTCGAGGTCTACCCGGTGTACACCCAGCTGATGGGCGGCACTGCGGTGACGGTGCCGCTCGACGAGTCGCAC
>JBBKWQ010000288.1:0-3624 GCA_037969115.1 Ilumatobacteraceae bacterium | reverse complement strand
TAGACCTTCTTCCACGGAAGAAGGTCAAGGGGTAGTGTCGAATCATGTTGATCGGACAACTCGCCGACGCGCTCGAGATACCGACGAGGACCATTCGGTTCTACGAACGCAAAGGGCTCTTGCCGGAGCCACAGCGGGCCGCGAACGGATACCGCGTCTACGACGACACAACCCTCGCCCGACTTCGATTCATCCGCACGGCACAAACCGCAGGACTCACGCTCGCCGAGATCGCCAGCGTGATCCACGTCCGAGACGACGGCACCGCTCCCTGCAGCCACGTCGACTCGCTCCTCGAAACCAAACTCGCCGAGGTCCGCTCACGACGTCGACAACTGGCCACACTCGAAGCCGAACTCGCCCACCTCCTCGATCGCAGCAGACGACTCAACCCGGCAGACTGCACCGCCGGCGAAATCTGCCACATCTTCTCGCCCGGCGATCAGCCCTGAGCGACCGTTCCCCGGCCGCCAGCGAACAAGCAACTCCGTTCAGCGTGGCGCGTACATGATCACTGCGACCCCGACGAGGCAGATCCCGGCACCGACGAGGTCGAAGCGGTCAGGCTTGAATCCATCCACGACGGCTCCCCACGCGAGGGACCCGGCGACAAAGATGCCACCGTACGCGGCGAGGATTCGGCCGAAGTTTGCGTCGGGTTGAAGAGTGGCGACGAAGCCGTACGCGGCGAGAGCGGCGACGCCGGCTCCAATCCACGCGACGCCTCGATGTTCGCGTACGCCTTGCCAGATCAACCAGGCTCCACCGATCTCGGCAACTGCGGCGAGGGCGAACAACAGGATCGATCGCAACGTCGCGGACATCGACACACCATACGAGTCCGCACCCGACTCGGTCCGATGAGGGTTCGGACCGCTGCTGTGACCGAATGAGACGAACCATCACGCCTCCCGATCGTGCTGCAGCACGATGAGGGCCGCGACTATCCGTGCGGAACGATGCGGGCGGTCTTCAAAGCCGACGGCGCCGAGACCAACGACGTCTATTCCATCTCGGAATGGACCCTCGAACCTGGCTGCGCGGGTCCCGGCGCGCACACCCACGATGCCAACGACGACATCTTCTACGTGCTCGAAGGAACCGTGTCGTTCCTCTTGGACGGCGACCGTATCGACGCTGGCACCGGGTGTTTCGTTCGTGTGCCTCCCGGAGTGGAACACGACTACGGCAACCAGACAGGCGAGACGGCGAGAATGCTCAACATCTACATACCAGGTGGATTCGAGGCGGAGATGGGTCCCATAGTCGCGTGGTTTGCGGCTCATCCCGCCTGAAGAGACGACAAGCAGACAAACGAGACACTCGATGGTTGCGATCCCACAGTCGAGGACAACCTCTCAGATTGTGGCCACCGCGCATCGACGACATTCGTCGAATCTGGGCCGCCCTCCTGGCCGCCCCGTTGACCTCGGTGAGCGAATCAATGGAACGCGACCGGATCTTGGTTCCACTCGGGGAGATGTTGTCGATCACGGTTCGGTCAGCCGTCGTCGATCCGACCGACGAAATGAAGCGCTCGTGGGTCTGTGTCGGTCGACTCGAAAAACTGGCTGAGCTCCATCTCGGTGGTCGCCGTACTGTTCGTTCGTGGCCGCATGTCTCTCTCATACGAGTATCAACTGCACCAATGCCTTCGAGCTCGCCGAGTGGTGGAAGGGAGTTCTTGGCTACGTCGATGTTCCTGACGATCCGAACGAGCCCGGCGACGAGGAGTGCATGATTCTCGATCCGAACGGCGACCATCGCCTGTTGTTCATCGAAGTGGAACGAATCCAGGAATCGCCTGGCCGACTGCACTTGGACCTTGCCCCGACCGATCGACGCAGAGACGATGAGATCGAGCGCGTCCTGGCGCTCGGTGCATCAGTGGTTGCCGACCGACGCAAGCCAGATGGCACCGGTTGGATCGTGCTCGCCGACCCGGCCGGCAACCACTTCTGCATCGTGCGCAGCGATGAAGAACGCAACCTGCAGGCGTAGCCCGTTGCGGAACGTGCGGGCAACACGCACGCACGCAGCAAGCCAACCGGGCTGGCGCCGATCGAGGGCGTTAAAATCTGGAGCACTGGACCGAGCATTCGTACCGTTCGGAGCAACCTCAGATCGAAGTTCGAAGGAGATCCCGATGAAGGACTACGCAGACGTTGACGCCTACCTCGCCGATAGCGACCAGTGGCCGGACGAAATCGCAGCGATTCGTCCGATTCTGCTGTCATGCGGACTCGTCGAGACGATCAAATGGGGAAAGCCGTGCTACTGCATCGACGACGAGAACGTCGTCCTTCTCCAAGAGTTCTCCGATCACCTGGCCCTGATGTTCTTCCAGGGGGTTCTGCTCGACGACCCAGAAGGCGTCCTTCACGCGCAAGGACCGAACACGCACGGTGCGAAGCGCATGAAATTCACCTCGGTCGGCGACGTCGAAACGCTCGCCGAGGTCGTCAAGACCTACGTCGATGAAGCGGTCCATCACGCTCAGGCCGGCACGGAGCTACCGCCACGACCCGAAGAAGAGCTCGCAACCGAGCTACGGGAGCGGCTGGCGGACGACGACGAACTCGCCGAGGCGTTCAACGAGCTCACTCCCGGCCGCCAACGCGAGTACAACCTCCACATCTCGGGCAGCAAGCAGGCTGAAACACGGAACCGTCGAATCGACAACGTCGTTCCCCGAATCCGCAAGGGCAAAGGCCTGCGCGACCGGTAGCAGGTGACCGGCAGAACCCGCTCATATCCACACGCCCGGCACCTGCGCACACGAGCCAAGCAGTACGGCACGTATCGATCTGGGGATCCCGGTCGGAGTGGCTCGATGACCGCGACACGGAACGCTCAAGCTCCGGCCGCGCTCATCGAAGAGCTGCGGGCTGACGGCCCGAAGGTCACCTCGCTCGCGAACCGGATGCGCCGGTGATTCGTGCAGCGCCGTCGCGAAACCCCAGATTGAGCCTTCGGAGATCTGTCGTCTGCTCTCGGCGGCACCCGTCAGCCAGCGCGAAGGGTCTCCTTCGCCACTTGCGAGCTGCGACGCCGCTGCGCCATCCCGGCTCGGCACGGTGTCTTGTCAGGCATGGCCGACGGTGAACGCGGTCACCAGCTTGACGCTGCGCCAGGCGGTCTCGCGCGTGACGGTCGTACCGACGACGTCGAGCGTGAGGACGAGGAGGAACAGCAGGTGGTCCGGCCCGAACCGGATGTGCTCGACGCCGAGGTCGAAGAACGACGTGGCGCTCGACCATGTGCCGAGCGAGACGGCGATCGTGTCGTCCTCGCCGAGTTCGGCGGTGACCGTCATGTCGGCGCTGGCGACGACGACCGTGGTCGCGGCGGGCTCGAAGCCCCATTCCAGCCCGACCGCATCGACGTCGCCGTCGTGTGGTCCGGTCGCGAAGACGAGCATCGCGTTCGCCGAGGCGCCGTCGTCGCCGCCGAACTCGCTCGGTGACGGCACACCGGCACCGATGATGTCGACGGGATCCTCGTCGATGGTCACATCGACGTGGTCGCGCACGGTCGCCACGAGTGTCGTCGCGACGGACGCCTCCTGTTCTGAGAGTTCGTCCGCGTCGATCAGACCGTCTCCGGACGTGTCGGTGTATCCGA
>JBBKWQ010000287.1:0-5748 GCA_037969115.1 Ilumatobacteraceae bacterium | reverse complement strand
GCCAGTGACGCCATGCTCGGGTCGAGCATCCGACGCAGCATCACCGGCACGACGACGAGGCCGTCGGCTCGGTGTTCGGCGACGTCGGCGAGCGTGCGATCTGGGTCGAAGCGTCGCCGCACGACGATCGTCGCCGACAACGTGAGCGCGAGACCCAGGTGCGCGAGACCCCATGCGTGGAACAGTGGCGCCGCGATCACGGTGGTGTCGCGGGCGCGGCATGGAATTCGATCGAGCATTCCGCCGATGGCACCCGCGCCGCCCGAGCCCACGCGTCCGGCACCCTTGGGTCGACCCGTCGTTCCGGAGGTGAGGATCACGGTTCGGCCCTGGCGACGAGTCGGCATCATCGGCACCCATGACGACGCCGACATGCCACGCACCTCGGCGGCGTCGATCAGGATCGATGCTCCAGAAATGCGGGCGACATCGGCAAACCGTTCACCGTGTACCAGCACGTCGATCTTCTCGGCAACCGTCACATCGGCGAGCTGTGGACCTGCGAACCCGGTGTTGAGCAACACGATGTGCGCCCCGAGCTTCGACGCTGCGATGAATGCCTGCACGAACAAGCGACCGTTGTCGGCGAGGATGCCGACCGTCGAGGTGTGGGTGACTCCTCGCTTGCGCATGCCGCGCGCGACCGAATCGGTGGCACCCCACAACTCGGCGTACGTCATCGAGCCGTCGTCGTCGATCAACGCCGTCGTCAGCGGGTACCGGGCCGATGACGCCGCGACACCACCGGCGAGCGTCGGGCCCCACATCGCCAGTGCGGCAGCGGCGCGAGGCAGTCGGTCGGGCCGTTCCAACCGCAACGCTGCCTTGGCGAGCGCAGCGGCTCCGGTCAGGCGATCGGAGGTGCTCACGTTTGCAGTCCCACGGCATCTCCACGGATGTACAGCAGGTCGGTGGGGGTTCTTCCGGCCTCCAGACCCTTGCGTTCGTAGCGAGTGACTGCTCGGGTCGCTGGGCGTTCGATGATCCCTCCCACCAGTTCGTGGTGCGCATCGCATACCCGCTGCATCTGCGTCGCATAGTCCGACATGTCAGTGGCCAGATGGATCCAGCCGCCTGGTTCGAGCAGGTGAACGAGCCGGTCGACGACCTTGGGTCGAACGAGTCGCCGCCGACGCTGCTTGTTCTTCGGCCAGGGATCGGGAAAGTAGATGCGGACACCGGCGAGCGACTCGGGCGGAAGTCGATCGATGAAGATCAGCGCGTCGCCGTGCACGAGCCGAAGATTGTCGATGTCGTGCTCGTCGATCTGAGCGAGCAATCGCACGATTCCAGGAGTGTGCACGTCGATGGCGATCACACCGACGTGGCGATGAGCGATCGCCGCCGCCGACGTGGCTTCACCCTGGCCGAACCCGATGTCGAGGACGACAGGGATCGGGCGCGGGAAGATCGACGGGACATCGAGGACGTCGCCGGATTCATCGAGGCAGAACGTCGGTCCCATCCGGCTGAGACGGTCGTGGCTCGATGCGGATACGGCCCGGCGGCGTGGTTTGAAGGTGCGGGTCGACCACTCGGACGACGACGACAACGGCACGAACGGGTGCGGTTGAGCCTGGTTGAGATCGAGCACACCATCAGTGTGCCGGACTTCGATCGGGTCAGCGGCACCGGGGCACGTCGCCGCGTGAGAGAACTTTCCTTCGGATCCGGGGAACCGCCGTCGTCGCGAGAACGTCTGACCAGCATTGGAACTCCATAGAGTCTGATTTCTCGGACGAGAGCAGGGGACATGACCAGGTCGACCACACAGTCTTCGAAGCGCTTGGCTTGGGTCGTCGCCGCCCTGATGGCGGTGGCGAGCTGTTCGGGAGGCAGTGATGACGCATCGCCGACCACGCTCGCGCCACCGAACACGGCGACCGGAATCGACGGCAACACCGGATCGACCGGTACCGAAGGGTTGCCATCTCGTGCCGACGGCGGCCTGGCGCAGGGAGCCATGGGTGGCGAGTTGGCCATCCGACTCAGCGAGGGCACGGCGGCGACAGCCGCTCCGGTCTCCCTGGTGAGCGGCGCTCCCCTCGATGCCGCCCAAGTGGCGGCCGTGCTCGAGCGACTTCCAGAGTGGGACGTGCCCGACGACGACCAGGTCGATTTCAACCGGCCGACCGACTCTCTGAAGCCTCCCGTCCCCGGCGACACCGTCGCTGTCGCCTTCCCGCCGCCGACCCCCGGCGGGACTCCCACCGATGTCCCGGACGGCCCGCTCGAGGTGCTCCGATTCCAGCCCGAGGGCGACGTCGCTCTCGCGCCTTTCCTGAGCGTCACGTTCAACCAGCCGATGGTCCCACTCACCACGCTCGAGCAGCTCGACGTCAAGGACGTTCCCGCCGTGCTGACACCCGATGTGCCCGGTCGGTGGCGCTGGATTGGCACCCGCACGCTCCGCTTCGAGGTCGAACCCGGTCAGACCGATCGCCTACCGATGGCCACCGAGTTCCGGGTCGAGATCCCGGCCGGCACGACCTCGGCAACCGGAAACGAGCTGCCCGAAACGGTGGCATGGGAGTTCGCAACGCCCGCACCGATCGTGCAGAGCGTCGTGCCACAAGGCGAATCGCTGCAACTGACGCCCGTGTTCGTGGCAGTCTTCGACCAGATCGTCGACCCGAAGGCCGTTCTCGCCACCGCGAGGCTGAATGCTGACGGCGACGAACAACCGATTCGACTCGCGACAAGCACCGAGCTCGACGACGACGACGTCGCCCGTCAGGCGACGCAGCGAGCACTCGACGGTCGCTGGGTAGCGTTCCGCGCCGACTCGGCCCTTCCCGTCGACAGCGACATCTCGATCGAGATCGGCCCGGGCACGCCGTCGATGGAGGGCCCGCTGACGACATCCGATCCGCAGAAGTTCAGCGCTCGCACGTACGCCCCACTCCGCGTCAAGACGAAGAACTGCGACTGCGTTCCGGGTGGCACCTGGTGGATCGAGTTCAGCAACCCGCTCGACCTGGCGGCGTTCGACACCACGATGGTGTCGGTCGAGCCGGCGCTCCCAGGGCTGAACGTGAACGTCTACGAATCGACCATCCAGATCTCGGGTGCGAGCAGCGGTCGCACCGACTACACGGTCACGTTGGACGCCGGACTCACCGATATCTACGGCCAGACCTTGGGTGACGACGTCGAGGTGAAGTTCGTCATCGGCAAGGCACGGCCGTTCCTCGAAGGCTTCAACCAGGAGCTCATCACCCTCGACTCCGTCGCCGAGCGCCGAGGCGTGAGTGTGACGTCGGTGAACAACGACGGCATCAAGGTCACCGCCTGGGCGGTGACGCCCGAGCAGTACGGCGAGTACCGCAAGTACCAGGAGCGACTGTGGTCCGACACGGAACCGACGCTTCCCGACTGGCCCCAGGTGCTCTCGACCGAGGTCGCTGTCGATGCCGACGAGGACAAGATCACCGAGACCTTCATCGATCTCGACGTGCCTCTCACGGCCGCCGGCGATCAGCTCGTCGTCCGGGTCGAGCCCACCAAGTCATATCCGACCACCAGCGACGACTACTGGCAGAACCGTCCGACGATCGCCTGGGTCCAGTCGACCAGCATCGGAGTCGACGCGTTCATCACCCATCGCGACGTGCTCGTGTGGACCACCGACCTCGGTACCGGTGACCCGCTGGGCGATGTCACCATCGAGACGCTCGGCTCGGTACCCGGTGTCACCACAGATGCCGACGGGCTGGCGACGATTCCGCTGTCGTCGACCGTGCTCGGGCTCGTTGCGACGCAAGGCGACGACACTGCGCTGCTGCCGTCGAGCTGGTACGAGGGTTGGCAGCAGACCACACCGTCCGACGAGGCCCGCTGGTTCGTGTTCGACGATCGAGGCGTGTACAAGCCCGGCGAAACGGTCCGGTTCAAAGGGTGGGTCCGCAAGTTCACCACGTCCACCGATTACCAGTTGGCCCTCATCGAGGGCGACGCCGTCCAAGTGCTCTACACGGCGTACGACGCCGTCGGCAACGACGTGGGGAACGGTTCGGTCGACGTGAACGCGCTCGGTGGTTTCAACCTGTCGCTCGATCTCCCCGAGGGTACGAACCTGGGTCAGGGTTGGATCGACCTGAGTCTGACCGGACAGTCGGACGTGTCGTACAGCAACTCCGGTTACGGATTCTCGATCCAGGAGTTCCGCACGCCCGAGTTCGAGGTGAATGCACGGCACGAGTCTCCCGAGCCGTACTTCGCCGATGACCCGGCAGTGGTCGCAGTCGACGCCACGTACTACTCCGGCGGGCCACTGCCCGACGCCGAGGTCAACTGGACCGTCACCAGCCGAACCACGACCTACACACCACCCAACCGGGACGACTTCACCTTCGGTATCTGGATTCCGTGGTGGATCGAAGACTTCCGATACTTCGGCGAGGTCTACGGAGCGGTCGACTACGCAGTCGAGGGCGACTACGCAGCCGAGTCGTCGATCGAGGGGTGTTTCGACTTCTGTCCGCCCGGTCCTGCCGAGGACGTGAAGACGTTCACCGGCCGCACCGACGCCAACGGCTCGCACTACCTGAGGATGGACTTCGAGGCCCCTGAGGTCGACCAGCCCTCGACGGTCAACGCCGCCGCGGCCGTGTTCGACGTGAACCGCCAGGCGTGGTCATCGCAGACCGATGTGCTGGTGCACCCCGCCCGCGTGTACGTCGGACTGCGGAGCGACCGGTCGTTCGTCGAGCAGGGCACACCGCTCGCGATCGACGCCATCGTCACCGACATCGACGGTTCGGCGGTGACAGGAACCGACATCGCCATGACGGCCGGCCGGCTGGAATGGAAGCTGATCGACGGGCAGTGGGGCGAGCAACTCGTCGACGAGCAGGAGTGCTTCGTCGTCTCCGACGACGACGTGGTGACGTGCACGTTCGACACCGAGCTGGGCGGCACCTACGAGATCACCGCGATCGTCGGCGACAGCGAAGGCCTGAAGCAGCGGACGCAGATCACGCGATGGGTGAGTGGCGGCGAGGGCCGTCCCGCTCGCAACGTCGAGCAGGAACGGGTCACGATCGTCCCCGACCGCGAGACATACGGTCCGGGCGACACCGCCGAACTGCTGGTGAACGCTCCGTTCAGCCCCGCAACCGGTCTGATGACCGTGCTACGGGGCGGGATCGAGTCGACGACCGTGTTCGATGCGCCCAATGGCTCTGCCGTGTTGAACGTGCCGCTCGCCGACGACGACATCCCGAACGTCACCGTGCAGATCGACATGGTCGGCAGCGCCGAGCGCACGGCCGACGACGGCACTCCCCTGCCCGACCTGCCGGCCCGACCTGCCTTCGCCGTCGGATCGATCGACCTGTCGATCCCACCGTTGTCACGCACGCTCACGGTCACCGCGACTCCCGATTCTGACAACCTGCAGCCGGGTGACGACACCAGTGTGACCGTCAACGTGACCGATGCGACCGGCGCACCCGTCGGTGGTGCCGATGTCGCTGTCGTCGTCGTCGATGAAGCAGTGCTGTCGCTCACCGGCTACGAGCTGGCCGACCCGATCGACGCGTTCTACGGGCAGATCTACAGCTCGCTGAACGCCGAGTACCTGCGCCGCAGCATCGTGTTGAACCGATCCGACCAAGTGACGGCGGGCGACGCCGTGGAGACGACCTATTCGGAAGAAGGTGAGGCCGGCGCCGCTGACGCGGCGACGGAGGAATCAGCGCCAACCGCGGTCGGGGACGGCGACAAGACGGCGCAGCGAAATGCGGC